>QHYN01000249.1 GCA_003224145.1 Acidobacteriota bacterium | reverse complement strand
CGATGAAGAGGTGCTCGACGAAATCCTCTTCTTTGGTGCGCGCGCCGATGCGGCCCTTTCCGCCGCGCGATTGATGTCGGTAGATATCCACCGACGTGCGCTTCACGTAGCCCGCATGGCTCACGGTGATCAGCATTTCCGTGTCGGCGATCAAGTCTTCGAGCTTGATTTCATCCACTTTGTCTACGATCTGTGTGCGCCGGTCGTCGCCGTAGGTCTTCTGCACTTCCTTTAGCTCGGCGATGATCACGGACTTCAGTTTCTTCTCGCTCGCCAGGATTTCCTCAAGCTCGACGATCCGTTCGCGGATGGACTTCAATTCCTTGAGAATTTCGTCGACGGAAAGCTGCGTCAGACGATGGAGTTGCAGTTCGAGGATGGCGTCAACCTGCACGGGTGTTAGGCCGTCAGCCATGGTGCGCGCCGTTTCTCCCTCCACGCCGCCGAGCTTGTATTTTCTGCCGTCGAGTTTGACGCCTTCCAGCTTCTTCGATTTCCCGTTCTCCGTAATCGAGACGTCTTGCTCGGAGAAGAACTTGAGCAGGTTTTCTTTGGCTTCGGCGCGGCTCGCGGATCCGCGGATGATGCGAATCATGTCGTCCAGGTGATCGAGCGCGATCTGGTAGCCCACCAAAATGTGCTCGCGCTCGCGGGCTTTGCGCAGCTCGTAGCGAGTGCGCCGCAACACCACGTCGCGGCGATGCTCGATGAACAACCGGATGAATTCAAGCAGCCCCATCTCGCGGGGCTGCCCGCCGACAATCGCCAGCATGATCATGCCGAACGATTCCTGCATCTGCGTGTACTTGAAGAGATTGTTCAGGACGAGCTGCGATTCTTCGCCGCGCTTCATTTCCACGACGATGCGCATGCCGTCGCGGTCGCTTTCATCCCGCACGTCCGCGATGCCGTCGATTTTTTTGGTCTGGGCCAGTTCGGCGATGCGCTTGATGAGCGTGGCCTTGTTGACCTGGTAGGGAATTTCCGTGACCACGATGTTTTCACGGTCCTTGCCGACTTCCTCGATGGCCGCCTTCGCGCGCATGGTGAAGCTGCCGCGGCCCGTTTTGTACGCCGCCTCGATCCCTTCGCGGCCCGCGATGTAGCCTCCGGTAGGAAAGTCCGGCCCGGGCACGATCTTGAGCACCTCTTTCAGCGTGGTGTCCGGCTTTTCGATCAGCAGCACGGTGGCGTCAATGATTTCGCGGAGGTTGTGTGGAGGAATATTGGTGGCCATGCCGACGGCGATGCCGCTCGCGCCGTTGACGAGCAGATTCGGCACGCGTGTGGGCAGAACGACCGACTCTTTTTCCGTTTCGTCGAAGTTTGGAACGAAGTCGACGGTTTCTTTTTCGATGTCCGCAAGAAGCTCTTCCGCAATTTTGGAGAGGCGCGCTTCCGTGTACCGCATCGCCGCCGGCATGTCGCCGTCGACGGAACCGAAGTTGCCCTGGCCGTCCACCAGCGGGTAGCGCATGTTGAATTCCTGTGCCATGCGCACCAGCGCGTCATAAACGGGCGTGTCGCCATGCGGGTGATATTTGCCGAGAACTTCGCCGACGATCTTGGCGCATTTGCGGTAGGGCTTTGTGGATGTCAGGCCCAGCTCGTACATTCCAAAGAGAATGCGCCGGTGCACGGGCTTCAAGCCGTCGCGCACGTCCGGCAGCGCGCGCCCGATGATTACGCTCATCGAGTAGTCGAGATAGGACTTCTTCATCTCGGCTTCGATGTCCACCGGAATCATTACCGACGTATTCTGTTCGTCCGCCATGTGTCCTCGTGTCTTGCTTCTTGCCGTTGTAGCGCCGGGCTTCAGCCCGGCATGCCGCCCTGAAGGGCGGCGCTACGAAATCCGCTCATCCTTTCGCTGCGTGCTCCAGCGCGTACGCCTTCACGGTGTCGAACGCGTCCGCCGTATTCGTGAATCGTCTCGCCACAAATTCTGCTTCCATCTGCCGCAAGAACGCGTCGCGCTCCGCATCGCTCGCAAACTCGACCGCTACGCCTTGCTCGTTATCAGGTGCCGCCGTCGGCGCCGCGCGAAACTGGCTCACGCTCAATCCCCGCAGCCCCGGCAATGTGGTCCACCCCAACTGATAGAGCATAGATGGCGCTTAAATATCCAGGTTGACGACTTCGAGGGCGTTGTCTTCGATGAATTTGCGGCGCGCCTCGACGTTTTCACCCATAAGCGTCGTGAAAATATCCTCGGCAGCCACCGCGTCCTCGAGCTTCACTTTCAGGAGCGTCCGCGTGTCCGCATTCATGGTGGTTTCCCAGAGCTGCGACGGATTCATTTCGCCGAGGCCTTTGAAACGGGTGATGGTGAAATCCTTTTTTGCATCCTCCATCACATAGCTCAAGACGTCTTGCGCATTTTCCTTGGTCGTTTTGTCTCCGTTGCGCGAGATGGTGAACGGCGGCTTGTTGAATTCCTCGATCTGTTTCGCGAGCGCGCGCAGCCGCTTGTATTCCGGGGTCGCTGCCAGCGCCCAGTTGATTTTGGTGTGGTTCGGCGTGCCGAACTGGATTTCGTACAAGCTGTGCTCTTCGTCGAATGCAATTTTGCCTTCCAGCTTGAGCTTCGCCTTGTCGATGTCCTTCAGCAGTTTCTCCACCGATTTCTTTTCTTCAAAGTCGGCTTTCTTATCCAGGCCGCTCTCCGACAGCACTTCGACGAGCTTCGGTTCCTTCAGCCGGCGGCCCAGCTTCGCCGCCACCGCAGCGTATTCCTGCACGTTCAGCAGGAACGAAGTCAATCCAGCGCCCTGCATGGTCACGCCTTCCATGGCCTTCACGACGTGGTCCTCGGTGGCACGCTTCATCAATTCGCGCGCAAAGTCGCGCTCATCGCGGATGTACTTTTCGCTCTTCCCGCGCTTCACGCGGTAGAGCGGCGGCTGGGCGATGTAAATGTGCTCGCGCTCGATGAGTTCCTTCATGTGCCGGAAGAAAAAGGTCAGCAGCAGCGTGCGGATGTGCGAACCGTCCACGTCCGCATCGGTCATCAGAATGATCTTGTGATAGCGCAGCTTCCCCGCGTCAAAATCGTCTTTGCCGATGCCGGTGCCCAGCGCCGTGATGATGGCGCGAATTTCTTCGTGGCCCAGCATTTTGTCGTAACGCGCTTTTTCGACGTTGAGGATCTTGCCCTTGAGCGGCAGGATGGCCTGGTACTTGCGGTCACGTCCCTGCTTGGCCGAGCCGCCAGCGGATTCGCCTTCGACCACGAACAGTTCGCAGCGCGCCGGATCGCGTTCCTGGCAATCAGCGAGTTTTCCCGGCAAGCCGCTCGAATCCATCGCCGATTTGCGCCGCGTCAATTCGCGGGCTTTGCGGGCCGCTTCGCGCGCGCGCGCCGCCTCGATGCACTTGCCTATAATCCGCCGCGCCACAGTCGAATGCTTATCGAACCACTCGCCCAGCTTTTCGTTCACCAATTGTTCGACGTCGCCCTTGATGTCGCTGTTCAGCTTGCCCTTGGTCTGCCCTTCAAATTGCGGCTGCGGCAGACGCACGCTGACCACGGCGACCAAGCCTTCGCGAACGTCGTCGCCGGTGATGGTGACTTCATCCTTCTGCTCTCGCAACATTCCCGCGGAAGACGCGAAGTTGTTGATCGAGCGCGTCAGCGCGGAGCGGAAACCCGAGAGATGCGTGCCGCCGTCCACCGTGTTGATGGTGTTGGCAAAGGCAAAAACGTTTTCGCCGTAGGTGTCGTTGTACTGCAGCGCGATTTCGATTTCCACGGTACCGTGCTTGCCTTCCATGTAGATCGGCGAATCATGCAGTGTGGATTTGCCACGGTTCAGGTGCTTGACGAACTCGGTGATGCCGCCGGTAAACCGGAATTCCGCGGTCTTTTCCGTGCGCTCATCGGTCAGCGTGATCTTCAATCCCTTGTTCAGAAAAGCCAGCTCGCGGAGGCGCTGCGAAAGGGTGTCGAAGCTGTATACCGTCTTATCGAAAATGCCTGGGTCGGGATGAAAGGTGACTTTCGTACCGGTCTTGCGCGTTTTGCCGGTCTGCTTCAGCTTGGAGGTCGGCTTGCCTTTTTCGTAGGTCTGTTCCCAGACCGCGCCGTCGCGCGAAATCTCGAGTTCCAGCCAATCGGAAAGAGCGTTGACTACGGAAACTCCGACGCCGTGCAGGCCGCCGGAAACTTTGTACGTTTCGCTGTCGAATTTTCCGCCGGCGTGCAGCACGGTCATGACAACTTCGGCTGCAGGCCGCTTTTCCGTCTGGTGCATGTCCACGGGAATGCCGCGGCCGTTGTCCACGACCGTAACGGATTCGTCGGCGTGCACCGTCACATTGATCTCGTCCGCATAGCCAGCCAGGGCTTCGTCAACGGAGTTGTCCACGACTTCCCACACGAGATGGTGCAAGCCCATATCCCCCGTCGAGCCGATGTACATCGCGGGACGCAGGCGCACGGCTTCCAGGCCGCCGAGAACTTTGATGGATTTTGCGTCGTACTTGTGCCCGCCCTGCGGCGTAGTGCCAACGTTCTCCAGGTCGCCCATGTCTTCTCCCCACACAACCGTTTGTCTCGAAAACCTGCGGCGTTGAACAGACCCCGGGCAAACCGGAGTGATGGTCCGCACGCTACGAACTATTTATTTGTGAAGCAAGAAAGGCGTGTTTGCGGAATTTTCCGTGCGTCGCCTTACCCTTTGATTCCGGGCTCGCTGGGCAAATCCAGAACTCGTAGGGTTCCTGCTCCATCCCGTCCCGCGCAGCGGGACGTGGCGAAGACTCATATTTCTCCAGGCGTGCGACCTGCTGGCCCCTGGCGCAGAGCCGATTTCCGGGTCACTTCTGCCTGGCGGACGTGTCGATTTTGGAGGTATCCGAACTACGAATCGACAACCAGTAAAGTATACCCGATCGGGGCCCTTTTCTCAAGTGTCTTGGCACTCTTAGGCACCAGATAAGCTGTTTGTTTCCTTGAAGTTATAATGATGCTGCAGATAGGAGCGAAAAACAAAAAGACGCTCCGCAAAGCGCCCCTTTTATGGGGGAGATTTTTCTATTGTTTGGGCTTCAAATCCTCATCGGCATGATGACGTAGCGGTAGCGGTAGGATTCATCCGCCAGCGGCCGCATCTGCCCGGCAGACTGTTCGTCTTTCAGCTCTATGCTGATCGGGCCATCCGCCGCGGCGGAAAGGAAATCCAGCATGTAGCTGGAATTGAAACCGATGGCGATGGGGTCGCCCTTGTATTCCTTCTCGATGCTTTCTTTCGCTTCGCCATACTCCGGGCTCGACGCGGAAATCTCCACCCCTTCGTTCGAGATCGAAAATTTCACGGCATGTGAGCGCTGGTCGGCAAGTTGCGAGACGCGGCGCACCGCGTCGGTCAACTCGGCTCGTTCAATCACCACGTGCTTATTGTTGTCGCGCGGCAAGACCGCTTCGTAGTTCGGAAACTGCCCCGTGAGGATCCGCGAAATCAGCAAGCGATGTCCCACCTGGAAAAACAGGTGGCTTTCATCCTTCGCAAAATCGATGTAGGCATCGGAGCCGGCGGCGCTGGAAAGTTTCTCCACTTCGTCCATGGCCTTCTTCGGGATGAGCACCTTCACTTCGCCATTCAGCCCGGCAAGTTTGTGATCGGTTTCCGCCAGCGCCAGCCGGTGGCCGTCCGTCGCCACCATCGCCAGGGTATCGGGCCGTAAGATCAGCAGTCCGCCATTGAGCGTGTAGCGCGACTCCTCCATCGAGATGGCAAACTTCGTCTTGGCGATCAGGCTTTCGAGGATTGCGGCAGGCACTTTTACCAACGCGTGCGGCATTACCGGCAGCGCGGGAAAGTTTTCCTTGGCCATGCCAACCAGCTTGTATTTCTTTCTATCGCTGATGATCTCCACCCAGTGGTTGTCCAACAGCTTCACCTTGATTTCGCCCTCGGGAAGCAGGCGCACGAGTTCGAGCAGTTTCTTCGCAGGGATTGTTCCTGCCCCCTCTTTCTTGATCTTGGCTTCGCAGGACGTGCAGATACTGAGTTCCAGGTCCGTGGCCGTAATCGTTAGGGAGCTCCCCTGAGCCTCCACAAGCAAGTTGGACAAAATTGGGATCGTAGTCTTGCGCTCGACAACACCTTGCGTCGTATTGAGCTCATTCAATAGCGCTGATTTTGTGACGCTGAATTCCATCGCTTGATGTTCCTCACGTGCCGTACCGGGTGCGGTCATATGAAGTGTACCCTCGACTTGGGCGGGGACGGCGCCCTCTTTCAGTTCGATTCTACTGCTGCCGTACTCTACTCGCTTTTTTGAAAAGTATAAAGCCCGCACCTTGCTACGACACTGTGGAAATCATCGAGAAAATATAAGCATTCACAATCACTTCGGCAAGGAGTTTTGACAATATTAGTCCGATAAGTCTTGTTGTTGTGATAAGCATTGTGGATTGGTGGAAACCCTAGTAATTGCCATGCACTGTACAACATAGTGCCGCTCTTTCCGTGTCGTGGTTTGTGAATATTGCTGAAAATAGGCTTCATATAGCGGGAATCACTGTCTTAATACATCTTAACCTACGCTTTTTCCCACAGCTCTTAACAGGTTTTCCGTAAGATTCCCAACATATTCTGTAACAGCTACTCTTCACACGAACGGTATTCCCCGAGCGTTGGTGCATTTGATTCACATGTATTT
>QHYN01000040.1 GCA_003224145.1 Acidobacteriota bacterium | reverse complement strand
CGCTGGCTCACCGAGATTGTTCCCCGAGCCGGGGCAAAAACGCCGGATGGTCTTCGCGTGGTGATCGGAGCCGCGTCCGGCGTTGCGCTTTCGCTGTCCTTCACGGGGCTTTACCTCAGCATTTATTCCTGGGTTTGTGTTGGCGCGCTGCTGCTGTCGGCGATCAGTGCACGGAAGCGTGTGGCGTTCGCATGCGGGTTCCTGCACGGGCTGTTGTTTGTGCTCACTTCTGTGCCGTGGATCGCCACGGTTTTGAGTGTCCACGGTGGCTTGCCGATGGCAGGTGGATGGGGCGTGTTGCTGTTGATTGCAGCGGCGTGGGGCGTGCTTATTGGCGGGTTCACGCTGGGGGTCCATCGCCTGTCGGGGCGAAGCGTCGAGCTGGCGTGTGTCGGTGCGCCGTTCCTCTGGGTTACGTTTGAATTTATTCGCGCGCATCTGCCGGAGATCAGTTTTCCCTGGAATTTGCTGGGATATCCGGCGTCGGCGAATCTCGGTCTGTTGCAAATCACAACGATCACGGGAATTTACGGATTGTCGTTTCTCGTGGTGGGAATCAATGCCTTGCTGGCGTGGGCAGTGGCCTCGCAGCAGGTTGGATT
The DNA here is from genome assembly GCA_003224145.1 of Acidobacteriota bacterium. Taxonomy (GTDB): domain Bacteria; phylum Acidobacteriota; class Terriglobia; order Acidiferrales; family UBA7541; genus Acidiferrum. The sequence continues at coordinate 20,069 of QHYN01000040.1, read as the reverse complement.
GAAGAGGCGCATGACACTTGCAGGAGCTGTAGCTGCAATTTTGCTACTGGTGATGCTGGTTGGGCCACGTGTGGTTCCGGAGGCGCAGGCGCACCATTTTGCGCGGGCGGTGCAGGTCAATTTTCCCGAGGTGCCGGAGTATCCGACGGATTGGTTCAATAAGAATGCGGCGCAGTTGGAAGAGATCGAGAAAATCAGCGTCGCGCCGAGTGCGGAAAAACCGGACCTCCTGGTGTGGCCAGAAGCGCCGGCACCGTTTTCGTTTGAAGATGCGCAATTTGCGACGATTGCTTCGAGCCTGGCGATTCGTTTTGGGCATCCATTCCTTGCCGGAGTGATTGAATGGAAGACGCCCGTGGACCCGTCGGACCGCGCTCCAGCCGGTCATTTGGTGCCCTATAACAGTGCGTTGCTGGTTGATCCGCAAGGGCAGCGGGTTTTTGTTTATGACAAGGTTCATCTCGTACCGTTCGGCGAATACGAGCCGTTTCCGCTGATTCATCGCGTGGTCGCCAACATTTCCGACGAAGTGGGCGGATTTCACAAAGGCAACCGCTATGCGGTGGGCCGGTTGCCGGGCGGAAACACGTTTGGGGTGTTCATCTGCTACGAAGCAATCTATCCGGGCGAAGTCCGGCGATTCGCGGCGAATGGCGCGCAGTTGCTGTTGAACATCTCGAATGACGGCTGGTTCGGGCGGTCGGCTGCCGCCGAGCAGCATCTGCACATGGTGCGCGTGCGCGCGGTGGAAAACCGGCGGTGGATCGTGCGTGCGACGAACAACGGGTACACCGTGTCGGTAGATCCGTACGGGCGCATCATCGGGCCGCTGCCGCCGGACGTGCGGGCCGCGACCGACCTTCCCTACGATTTTCGGACGGACGAGACCATTTACACGCGATGCGGCGACTGGTTCGCTTGGCTTTGCGTAATTGTTTCCGCTATTCTGTTGGTGAGCTCCTTGAAATAAAGGAAGTAAATGAGGTAAAGGAAGCAAAGGAAAAGACTCCAGACTAAGTTGATGGAATAAAGCAAAAAATCTAGAAAGATACGCATGATTCTCGAAGACCTGCAACATCGCTACGAAGGATTGAAGCAACGCATCACGCTCGTGCGGAGTTATCTTTGACGCGCCCCAGAACCGCGAACGCCTGAAGACGCTCGAAGCGCGCGCCGGCGATCCCAATTTTTGGAACAATCAGGAAGCCGCGCAAAGTGTGCTGCGGGAGCGGAAGCGCGCCGAAGAACAGATTGCCGCGGACGAAAAGCTTACCTCCATTTCCGGAGATGTCGAGACCTACATCCACCTCACGCAAGAAGAAACCAATGCGGAGCAGAAGAACGATCTGCTGAAAGAGCTGGACCGGGAACTCGGGGCCGCGGATATTTACGTTTCTGATCTCGAAACGAAGACACTGCTCTCCGGCGAAAGCGATCACCTCAACGCCATCATGACCATCAAGCCCGGCGCGGGCGGGACGGAATCGCAGGACTGGGCGTCCATCCTTCTTCGCATGTATTTGCGCTGGGCGGAGCGAAAGGGAATGAACGCCTCCGTGCTTGATGAGACGCCCGGAGAAGAGGCGGGCATCAAGAATGCCACGGTGCAGTTTTCCGGCGAAAGCGCCTACGGACTGCTTGCCGGAGAAACGGGAGTTCACCGGCTGGTACGAATCTCGCCCTTCGATCAGGCAGCGCGGCGGCATACCTCGTTCGCGTCGGTTTTCGTGATTCCGGAAATCGACGACAAGATCGAAATCAACATTCGTCCGGAGGACTTGAAAGTCGACACGTTCCGGTCCGGAGGCAAGGGGGGGCAAAACGTCAACAAAGTGGAGACGGCGGTGCGGATCACGCACGTCTCGACTGGAATCGTGGTGGGCTGCCAAGCGGAACGAAGCCAGCACAAGAATCGCGAGCTGGCGATGAAGATGCTGCGCTCTCGCCTTTATGATCTGGAAATTCAGAAGCGCCAGGCAGAAACCGACAAGCTGGATGCAACCAAGAGGGACATTTCCTTTGGTAGCCAGATTCGATCGTATGTGCTTCAGCCGTACCGCATGATCAAGGACCACCGAACGAAATTTGAGGTAGGCGACGTGGACCGGGTGCTGGATGGCGACCTGGACCCCTTCATCCGTTCCTACCTGATGGCCAAGAAGACCAAGGGGAAGCTGGACGTGCAACCGGATGATGATGGAGAGCCAGCATAGTGCTGGGTAACCGGACGGTGGCCCCTCCCCCCTATTTTTTTGTAAGTGCGGATTCTAAAGGACTTAGCTTTTCTGTAAATCCTTTAGAATCAACACTTGCGGGATGTCACAGAAGTGTTGATTCTAAAGGGGTTAGGGAACGCTGTTGCGGAGTCGATTTGGGGGAGCCGCCGCCGTCCTCTCGGAGGAAAAAAAGGCGGCGTCAAGACGCCGCGTCCAAAATCTCCCGCTACTTCACACAGCTAATTCTAGCATGCAGTACGATTTTGTCAAGGACGATTTGCAAGACGTCTCAAGGTTCGTTACCTAAGGTTAGCTGATTTGAATGTCACTGGAGATGCTGGTCTTTGGATTTTGTGCGAGTGTAGCGAACCGGAGACGAGCCCAACGACTGAAGGCCACTTCGCAGCTTTAGATGTGCTTTTTTCTCTGCAAGGCGAATAGGGCTAAGAAATAGCAGAAAGCCGCCAGCGCCAGCGCGTAGCCTAGGGAGAGGAGAGGATATCGCCACTCGCCATGCAGGACGCGCAAGCTGCTGTAAATGTTTTCGGTCTTTTTCCCGAAGGCATGCACCATAGGCAGGGCAAGATAGAGGTAATGAAATAGCCGTGCCAGAAGGCGCAGGGCCGGACTCGAATTGCCCGAGCGGATGACTGACTGTGCCCACATTTGAGCGTCGTAGAACAGGTCGGCGTTAAAGATCAGAGCAAAAGTTACCGCGATCGCGGGGTGTGCAAGCGTGGCCAAGAGCATCAGGTACGCAATGAGGCCGACCGAGGCCACGAAGGTGTCAACAGAGATGAAGAGCAAGCCGGCGCGCACAGGCAGGTGCCAGACGAAGGACAAGACGACCGCGCTGGCCAGGACGACAAGATTGAGGAGCAGCGTAACGACCACCGCCGATATGAATCAGACAGCAGCCACACGGCCGGGGAGCAAGGCTTCGTAAAGACCATCTTGAGGCTACGATTACGAAGGTGCGAGGAAACGACAAAAAGGCCCAGGCCCGCAGCAAAGAGCAGCAGGAATACGTTCATGGTGGAATAGATTTCCTGCAACGAATTGAAATTTTGGACGCTGGAGTTGATAAAAAAGGTGGGCAGGGAGGTCAAACCAGTCAAAAGCAGGAACACCAGAGCAAATGCTATCAGCAGCCGGCTGCGGCGAAAATACGCAAAATTCGCCAGCACATTTGCCCTCAGCAATTCCGCCATAATTCCTCCAATCTTGTTTGCCCCGCTGGATCTTCAGACGTCCGCGTTGCCTCGTACCCATCAGACATGCGAACCTTCGCCTTTGATGATTTTGAAAAAGGAATCTTCGAGAGAAATTTTCTTCAGCGAACATTCATGCACGGGCAGGGCTGAGATTCGCGTAAAGTCCATAAAGTCGTAGAGTCTGTCCTTGGGAATGCTGCCTTTCACGACGTTGCCCACGCGTTCGACGGAGGTGAGATAGTCCGGTATGACGCCGTCGGCTTCGAACGTTACGTTGTAGAGCTCCCGATCGAGAGTCAAGAGATTGCGCAGCTCATCCTGAGCGACAACCTTACCGTCGGCGATGATCGCCACGCGGTTGGCCAGCATCTCGATCTCCGAGAGCACATGCGTATTCATAACAATGGTTGCGCCGCGCTGATGAATCTCGCGAAGGGTTTCGCGAAACTCGCGGACGGCGAGGGGGTCCAGCCCACGCGTCGGCTCGTCGAGAAATAACAGGCGCGTTTCGTGAATGAGGCATTGGGCAATGCCTACCTTCTGCTTCATGCCTTTCGAGCACTTGGCGAGCCGAAGAGATTTGAACTGCGCCAAACCCAAACGCTCGAGGATATCGTTGATAGTTTTATCCGGCACGCGCTTCCCATAGAGCGAAGAGTAGTAGCGAGTGGCCTCCTCGACGGTCAGGTAGAGGTGATAGTGTGGCTCCTCCGGCAAGTAAGCCACGCCTTCGTAGTGAGGGGAACCAAGGCCAGGAGTTTTGCCCATGACCTGAACTTTCCCCGAGGTGGGCTTCAGCAAGCCCAGAAAGCAGTACATGGCCGTGGACTTACCTGCGCCGTTCTGTCCCACGAGAGCGAAGAAGTCGCCGTCTGCAATCTCCAGGCTCAGCCCGTTGAGCGCATGAACCTGTTTGCGGAGGAGGCCACGGCGAAAATGCATGTGAAGATCTTCAGCGACAATCACATAGCCCCCGAACAAAACCGTTTGTTAAGCGCCTTCATGATCTCGTCATCCGGTTTGTCTTTGAAGTCTTCAGTGGCCAACGCCTTCTTGATATGGCTTGAGGTGCTGCACGTGCAGCCCTGGACTTTTTTGTCGCAGCCGCAGGGACAGTCCATGCGGGCAACGATACGCTTGCCGCGAGGGTCGAGTTTGTCGTCTTCTTCCGCCGCGGGTTTTTCCGCACTCTGGCGGACAGGAAGCGCCGGCTGCTTTTGAGCTTCGAGTCGATACTCTTCGGGCGAGATGACATGGCCAGACTGCATGAGTTGACGATTCTTGCTGAGAAGCTTGTCGAAGGCGACTTCGGCGTTGGCGAGGGCGCCAGCCTCGTATAACTGCACCTTGCCGTCAACGCCGATTAAGACAGTAGTCGGAAACGCGCTCACTCCGTATTGCTTCTGGATGGGCCCGGCATCAACTCCTGCGGGGAAGTCGATCTTGAGATCGGTGAGAAACGCTTCCACGCGATCCTCCTTTTCCTCGGCGTCAATGCCCAGCAAGAGGAAAGACTCAGCTTTGTGCGCATTGAAGTAGGTATTCAGCTCCGGCATTTCCTCGCGGCAAGGGCCGCACCAGGTAGCGAAGAAGTTGAGGACAATGATTTTCTTGCCGACGTTTTCGGAGAGTTGAAAGCGTTCTCCGCGAGTGGTTTTGAGCTCGAAATCGGGCGCAATTCGGCCCTGCCATTCCGTGCTGTTCGCCATGTGTTGAGCGTACTGCTGGAGGAGCTTCTCATCGGGAGCCGGTTTAAGAACATAGTGCAGGACCCCGAGCAGTATGCCCGTCAGCCCAATCGATATGTTTAAAAGGGGTTTATTCACTTTCCCTCGGTTTCAACAGCGCCGCGCTGGCCTATCGATGGCCTCTTCCTAAAGCGCCCGCTGGCCCTAAGCTTCATTCGACCACATTGCGTCGCGATTGCATCCCGGCCGGAAGAACAGGTATGACGGCAAGGTTAAGGCAGAAGGGAATTAATCTGGGCAGTGACCTGGCCGAATGAGACTCGCCTTACTAGCCATGCGGCAGTGCTATGATTCACGCATGAGGGTCGGTTTTGGATGCGCGTGGCTGGGTGCGGTTCTGGCCATTGGGCCTGCGGCAAGTGCGGCGACGCAGGAAGATTTCGCAGAACTCGTGAAACGAGGAGCGGCCTTCAGTGAGAAGGCCAACTATGCGGAGGCCATCTCCACGCTGAAGAAAGCGAGAGAACTTGCTCCGCGAGACTACACGGTCAACCTGCTCTTAGGTTTGGACTTACTCCGAAGCGGACGGCCAAAAGAAGCCGTCGAACCTCTGCGGGTCGCTGCGGAAGTGCGCCCTCAGGACGGGACGCCGGAGGGTTATCTGGGAAAGGCTCTGGCCGCCGTACATGAGTTTGCGCCCGCCGCGGAAGCTTTCCATGGCGCGATTGCGCGCTCCCCGGGCGCCGCTGAGCTGTGGACGGAGTGGGCGGACTTCGATTTGGAACGGTTTCGGATCCTGGGGTTGGAGTTGCGAAGCACGCAAAGGGGTATGGCTACTGTGCTCCGGCTGCAGGCCGAGGGTTTGAAGAGCGGACCGGAGACTCGAGAAGAGCTGTTGCGGCAGTCGGCGACAGCGAACCCCGAACAGGAAGGAATCTGGGGAGAGTTGGGTGTTGAGGAGCAGCAGCGCGGCATGCGAGAGAAAGCTGCGGCGGCGCTGAAGACGGCGCGGGAGCAGCAACCCCAAGCTTCCTGGACGTTGCGGTTGGAAGCGATGATGGCTGCTGCCGCAGGCGATTGGCGAATTGCCGAATCTGGCCTGTTGGAGCTGGGAGGCCGTTCCCAGGCAGGACTCGGCAGGGCGATGCAATCCTGGCCGCGGAACCTCGTTCCCCAAGAAGGGGTCGGGGGGGAAATCTGGGCATGTGCACGGAAAGGCTCCACGGCGTGCCTGGACAGAATTAGTTTTCCCGGAGGCGAAGTTCCAAAGCAAGAAGAGCAGCTTTACGCTGAGGAGCGGTGGGAGCGGCTGGCGGCATTGCCGGAGCCGTCATCAGAAGGCACGATGTATCGTGCCCCCGGGGACGCGCTAAAGCGCGCCCCTACAAATTCCCTGACTGGTTATGCGCAAGCGGCGGCGTGGTTCCGGCGCGGCGTCGCGCTGGCGGAGCTCGACGATTGCGGACGCGCCGCGCCGCCCCTGGAACGCGGACTGGAGCCTGGGGGAGAAATGGCCGCCTATTGGCTGGAGTTTTGCTACGCCGCAGAGGCTGAGCGCGCGGTGGATCGACTTAGTGCGCTAGGCAATGCGGTGGCGGTGCATCGGCTGCGAGGAGACATGCTCGTGCGTGTCAATGGCGACGCGCAGGCTGCGACCGAGGAATACACACAGGCTATCCATCTCAGCCCCAAAGACGCAGGGCTGTCCGAAAGGCTCGCGCAAGCCTATCTGAGTCTCGGAGACATGCAGCGGGCGCAGCAGGCGGCACGTGAAGCGCTTACCCTAGATCCTCACCGGAGGACGACACTGCGGCTTCTGGCATCGATTGCCATGAACGAGAGAGACTACCAGGGCGCTCTGGTGTTTCTGAACCGGATGCTCGCCATGGATCCAAACGACGCCTGGACACGAGTACAGACGGGAATCGCCTATGCGCAGACCGGGCAGGCGGAGCAGGCGCTTCATCACCTACAACCTGCTCTGGCGGCAGGCTACCCGGACGAGCGAGGCGCATTGCATGCGACTCTGGCCGGCGTGCTTCGCAAGCTCGGGCGCGAACAGGAAGCCCAAAGGGCCGCCGAGGAGGCCAGCCGGCTTTCGGATCGTTTCCAGCAACACCCCCAAACGAGCGTCGATGATCACCAGTAGGCGTGCCTTCCTCTCCAGCGCCGTGGCTCTTGTTCCTTACAGTCTGGCTGCCCCTTTACGATTGCTTCCCGTAGCTCCGGGACCCATCCGGCTCGAACTCGCATCGCCCTCGTGTGGATTAGATTTTGTACTCCGCAATGGGGCCCAGGGGCGCAAATATCAGGTGGAAGCGCTACCCGGCGGTCTGGGAGTCATTGATTTTGACAGCGACGGCTGGCCGGATCTTTACTGCGTCAATGGGGCCACGCTTCCTTCCCTGACCAAAACGGGGCCGGAACATTGGAACCGGCTTTACCGGAACAATCGTGACGGCACGTTCCAAGATGTCACGGAAAAGGCAGGGCTGGCGGGGCAGGGATTTGGCATGGGGGTGGCCGTCGGGGACTACAACAACGACGGGCACGAGGACCTGTTCGTCGTGGGAGTCCACGGCAATCAGCTCTACCGGAACAACGGCGATGGAACTTTTTCTGACGTTACGGAACGAGCGGGCTTGAGCCTCCCGTCGTTGAAAAGGTTCTGGTCCATTGCCGCGGCGTGGATTGATTACGACAACGACGGCTGGCTGGACCTGTTTATCTCCAACTATTGCGACTGGGAGCCCGGCAGCGACCCGATCTGTGGCGGGTATTGCCATCCGGACGTCTATCGAGCGGAGCCCATGCAACTTTTTCACAACAACGGTGACGGCACCTTTATGCAGGTGACCTCCAAGGATGCCTTCCCGGAGATGCTGGGCAAGGGCATGGGGGTTGCGATGACCGACTTCGCCGGGGATGGAAGGCCGGGGCTGTTCGTGGCCAACGACAATGCGCGAAATTTGCTGCTGCGCTCCACCGGGCACGGGTTTCAGGAAATCGGGATCGAGGCCGAAGTGGCGTACAACGGAGACGGCCGAAACATTTCCGGAATGGGAGCGGATTTCGGGGATATTGATGGCGATGATCGGCCCGATCTGGTTATGACGGGCTTGAAAAACGAGACCTACGAAGTGTTCCTGAATCGCGGTGGCGGCTCTTTCGACGACGGAAGCGCTGCGACGGGGCTGCTCCCCTTGAGCAGACCCTGGAGCGGCTGGGGCTGCGGTTTGATCGATTTGGACAACGACGGGTGGTTGGACCTCTTCGTCGCCGGGGGCGGCATTGAAGCGAAAGAACCGCAGCCCAATCGGATCTTTCGCAACTCCAAGGGGAAGTTTGCCGATATTTCGGACACAGTAGGAAGCGAGTTCGCCGCACCACGGCTGCATCGCGGAGCGGTTTTCGCCGATTTTGATAGAGACGGAAGGATCGATGCGGCGGTGACAGCGATCGGCGAACGGATCGAATTGTGGTGGAACCGGAGTCCCCGGAAGCGATGGTTGCAGTTGCGGCTCAAAGGAAAGCAGAGCAACCGCTCAGCAGTCGGGGCGCAGGTGACGTGCAAATCCGCAAGCGGGACGCAGAGGCGTTGTGTAACCAATTCCGTTGGCTATGCTTCCAGTAGCGACCTCACGGTACACTTTGGGCTCGCCGCAGATCGCAAGGCCAACGTGGAGATTCTCTGGCCTTCGGGCACAATTCAAAAATTGGGCGAAGTGGACACCGATCAACGGCTGGAAGTGGAGGAGTTGGTTCAGGCACCCGCGGCCAAATAGTGTCGCAGCCTGTATCCCGCTTCGCGTCCCCACCCGTCCGGTAGCGTTTATATGGTTTGCTCCGATCTGCGATATTCCGTGAACTTTCCGGGGTGGTTTGCGTACTAAACGGCGAGGAGAAGCATGCATGATTGAACGACTGGGATTGCTGAGTATGTTATTGTTGGCCCCGTTGGTCGCTCCGGCGCGGGCGGCCGATGTCACGGGGACCTGGCGGGTCACAATTTCGAGAGCCGATGGCACGATAACCGGTAAGGCATCGTTAAAGCAGACTGGAGACAAAGTAACGGGCTGGGTGGGACCTAGCGAAAACGACCCAATTCCGGTGACTGGAATTCTTAAAGGAAACAAGCTCACCCTTAAGACGTCTCCTCAACCCGGACGGACAGTGGCCTTCGACAAATGCGACGTGACCGTAAATGGCGACAAGATGGTCGGTACCATCGATTCCGACAAGGGAAAGATCGAGTTCGTAAGAAGTACGCCTTGATCGAGCAAGCAGGTAAGGCCGCGGCGTTTGGTCTTGCCACACTCTTGACGGCGTCCATCGAGGCACACCCGTTCGTCTCTCCGCTTCGCATCCGGGCCGTCCAGACAAATGCGCGTGGCTGCCGTTCAGGGCGCGAAATCGACCGTTTAATGGGGCTTTTAAGCGATTCGGAATCCATGCGTTGATTCTTCCCGCTGCGAATGGTAAGTTTGTAAGGTTTAGGCAAGTATAGTCTAACCTAGGCAATCCACTGCGATTCAAGCTATGAAATACAGGGCCGCGAAGCGCAAGAAGGAGAATTTGTTTTGAGCGAAGCCTTACGGAATTTTTTGTTTACCTCGGAGTCGGTCACGGAGGGCCATCCGGACAAAATAGCCGACCAGATTTCCGACGCGGTGCTCGATGAAGTGATGCGGCAGGACCCGCACGGGCGGGTCGCTTGCGAAACGCTGGTGACGACGGGACTCGCAGTGGTGGCCGGAGAGATCACCACATCGGCGCACGTGAATTACGACGAGTTGGTGCGCGAGACGATTCGTGGCGTGGGCTACGATCGCGCAAAGTTTGGGTACGACTCCGCCACGTGCGCGGTCATGTGCACGGTGAAACGGCAGTCGCCGGATATCGCCATGGGCGTGGACACCGGCGGAGCGGGCGACCAGGGACTGATGTTTGGTTTTGCCTGCGATGAAACCGAAGAACTGATGCCCATGCCCATCCAGCTCGCCCACCGCCTGACGCAACGCCTCTCCGAAGTTCGCAAAGCCAAAATCGTTGACTTCCTTCGCCCCGATGGGAAATCGCAGGTCACGGTGGAGTACCGCGATGGCCGCCCGGCGCGCGTGGACTGCGTGGTCATTTCGACGCAGCACAGCGAGAAAGTTTCTAACGCGGAGTTGCGCGCGGCGGTCGTCGAGCACGTCATCCGGCCGATCGTTCCCGCAAGGATGCTGGATGCGGACACCAAGTATCACATCAACCCGACGGGGCGGTTTGTGATTGGCGGACCCATGGGCGACGCGGGCCTGACGGGACGCAAGATCATTGTAGATACTTACGGGGGCTACAGCAGGCACGGCGGCGGGGCGTTTTCCGGCAAAGATCCGTCGAAGGTGGACCGCTCGGCTTGCTACATGGCGCGGTACATCGCGAAGAACCTTGTCGCGTCGGGCCTGGCGCCCAAAGCGGAAGTGCAGTTGGCGTATGCGATCGGGGTTGCCGAGCCGGTCTCCGTGATGGCCGACACGTTCGGCACGGCGACGGTTCCGGAAGAAAAAATCACCGAGCTGATTCGCGAATTCTTCAAGCTGACGCCGAAGGGCATCATCGAGACGCTGGATTTGCGCCGGCCGATTTATAAGGCGACCGCTGCTTATGGCCACTTCGGAAGAAGCGGAGCCGGGTTTACCTGGGAGCGCACAGACCGAGCGGATGCGCTTCGCAAGGCGGTCGGCCTCGGAGCCGCCGCGACGGCGGAAGTTGCAGCGCGCCGCTAGCCTGCGAATCTCGAGGAATAATCAAACCTGCGACTCGGCGTGCTTTCAAAAAAGATCAGAGTGCTTTCTGTGTCCCCAGGCGAAATCCAAAAATGAGGAGCGAGAACTTGGCAATCGCGGAACTGAAAAAGGGTGATGTGAAAGATATGGGGCTGGCGGATGCTGGCAAGCGCAAAATCGAATGGGCGGCGCAGCAAATGCCCGTGCTGGAAACGATTCGCAAGCGCTTTGCGAAGGAGCAGCCGTTGAAGGGCCTGCGGATTTCCGCGTGCTTGCACGTGACGAGCGAGACCGCCAACTTGATGATTACACTGCGGGATGGCGGCGCGGATGCGGTGCTGTGCGCTTCCAATCCGCTTTCGACGCAGGATGAAGTGGCGGCTTCGTTGAACCGCGATTTCAATATTCCGACGTTCGCCATCAAGGGCGAAGACAACGACACCTATTATTCGCATTTGAGCGCAGCACTGGAGCACAAACCGCAATTCACGATGGACGACGGCGCAGACCTGGTCACCATGCTGCTGACCAAGCGCACGGACCTGGTTCCCAACGTGATTGGCGGAACGGAAGAAACAACCACCGGCGTAATCCGCCTGCGTGCGATGGCCAAGGACGGCACGCTGAAATATCCGATCATCGCGGTGAATGACGCGATGACCAAACACTTCTTCGACAACCGCTACGGTACGGGACAATCCACGATAGACGGCGTGATTCGCGCGACGAACTTGTTGCTTGCCGGGCAGAAAGTGGTGATTGCGGGTTACGGCTGGTGTGGCCGCGGCGTGGCGATGCGCGCGAAGGGCCTGGGAGCAGACGTCATTATCACGGAAATTGATCCGGTGAAGGGAATCGAAGCGGTGATGGACGGCTTTCGCGTGATGCCGATGGCGGAAGCGGTGAAAGAAGGCAACGTTTACATCACTGTGACCGGAAACAAGAGCGTGATTCGCGCGGAGCATTTTGAAAAGATGAAAGGCGGAGCGATCGTTTGCAACTCCGGCCACTTCAACGTGGAGATCGACATTCCGGCACTCGAAAAGCTGTCCAGTAGCAAGCGCGAAGTTCGACCGCTGGTGGACGAATATCAGTTGAAAGATGGCCGCAAGATTTACCTGATCGGCGAAGGGCGGCTCGTCAATCTGGCGACGGCCGAAGGACATCCGGCCGCGGTGATGGATATGAGCTTCGCCAACCAGGCGCTTTCCGCCGAATATTTGCGCGCCAATGCCAAAAACCTGAAGCCGCAGGTGTACGTGGTTCCCGAGCATCTGGACAAGGAGATTGCGCGCCTGAAGCTCGAGTTGATGGGCCACAACTTGGATAAACTGACGCCCGAGCAGGAGCACTACCTCGCTTCGTGGCAGGAAGGCACGTAACTTAACGGCGAAGCCTGAGTTCACAATCGTGTTATCTTCTTGGGGCGTTTGCCGTGGCGGACGCCCCTAAGTTTTTTGCGCACAGGTTCATGGGTTTCGATTAACGCTCATGTGGGATCTCTGCACCAACGCACTGGATACGGCCAAGGTACGAGGCGCTGCTTATGGAGACGTGCGGGCGATGTACTTGCGACAGCGGGACCTGACCACGAAGAACGGCCAGGTCGGCACGCTGGCAGAGAGCGAATCGATCGGCATGGGGATTCGTGTGCTGGCGAATGGCGCTTGGGGCTTTGCTTCCACGGACCGGTTGACGCGCGAGGGCGTGGCTTCGTGCGCGGCAAAGGCTGTTTCCATCGCCAAAGCGTCGGCTCTGGCGAAGCGAAGTAATGTCGTGCTGGCGCCAGAGAAGGAGTACATCGATAGCTGGCAGAGCCCTTTCCGCAAAGACCCCTTCGAGATCCCGCTCGAGACGCAACTGGCCCTCTTGCTTGCCGCGGATGCGGAAATGCGCAAAGTGAAGGGCGTGACGCTGACGGAAACCAGCATGCAATTTCGGAAAATCGACTCGTGGTTTGCTTCCAGCAGCGGCTCGCGTATCCACCAGCGCAAAGTGATTTCCGGCTGCGGAATCGGGGCCACGTCGTTCCAGAGCGGAGAAATACAAAAGCGCTCGTATCCGAATAGTTTTGGCGGTCAGCACGCGCTGGAAGGTTACGAACTGATTGAGTCGCTGGAGCTTTTGAAGCATGCGCCGCTCGTCGCGGAAGAGGCTGCGGCGCTTCATTCGGCGGCGCAATGCCCGGAGAAATTCGGCACGCTGATCCTTGCAGGGAACCAACTCGGCCTGCAAATTCACGAATCGATTGGGCACCCCATTGAGCTGGACCGCGTGCTCGGCCAGGAAGCAAATTTTGCGGGCACGAGTTTTCTGACACTGGACCAGTTGAACCACCTGAAATACGCCTCCAGCATCGTGAACGTGGTCGCGGACGCGCGGCTGGACCACGGGCAGGGACTCGGCACGTTTGCCTACGACGACGAAGGTGTCCCCGCGCAATGCACGGACATCATTAAAGACGGGAAATTCCGCGGATATCTCTCCAACCGCGAAACCGCGCATCTGGTAGGGCTCGAACGCTCCTCCGGGACGATGCGCACGGAAAGCTGGAACCGCCTGCCCATCATTCGCATGACGAACGTAAGCTTGCTGCCCGGCACGTGGGACTTCGACGACCTGATTGCGGATACGCAAGACGGGATTTTGATGGACACGAACCGGTCGTGGTCCATCGACGACCGTAGATACCAGTTTCAGTTTTCCACGGAAATTGGCTGGGAAATCAAGAGTGGAAAAAAAGTACGCATGCTCAAGAACCCCAGCTACAGCGGGATCACCACGGAGTTTTGGAATTCTTGCGATGCAATTTGCAAGTTTGACCACTGGACGCTGTGGGGCACGCCGAATTGCGGCAAAGGGCAGCCGATGCAGACCATGGGCACGGGGCACGGGGCAGCTCCATCGCGGTTCCGCAACGTGCGGCTCGGGACAGCTTTTTCAAAGCAATGAAAATGGCGGCCAGCGCGAAAATAAGACCGTCAGGAAGGAGCTTTCAAAACACAGAGCTTCGTCCAGAACGGGAGTTGCGAAACCTCATTGAGACAGTTCTGCGGCTGGCGAAATCCACGGGCGCCGAAGAGACGGAAGTCCACGTGGACGAAGTTGCGGATGCTTTGACACGGTTTGCGAATAACGGCATCCACCAGAATGTTTCGGAACATGGACTGACCATTTCGATTCGCACGGTTGCCGAGGGACGCACGGCGCGGGCCACCACGAATCGCTTGGATGAGGATTCGCTTCGTTCGACGATTGAGGCGTCGCTTTCGCTGGCGCACAGCCAGCCGAAGGATGCACGCCTGCTACCCATGCCGGGAAAACAGCGGTATCGCCAGGTGAGCCGGTTCATCAGACACACCGCCGCGCTTGCGCCGGAAGACCGCGCCCGCGCGGTCCGGCGCGCTTGCGACCTGGCGGTCAAGAAAGGACAGGTCGCCGCAGGAATCTTCTCGAGCGGGCAGAGTCAGACTGCGGTGGGCAATTCGCGGGACTTGTTCGCGGCTTACCGCGAAACGCATTCGCAATTCTCCATCACGATGCAGGAAGATCCGGCGGCGAGCTGGGCGAAAGCGAATTCGGCGGACGTCCGCACGCTCGATCCACAGAAGCTTGCAGAGCGAGCCAGCGAAAAGGCGCATCAGGCTGTTCACGCGAAGGAGCTGGCGCCAGGACGTTATACGGTGATCCTCGAACCGGCGGCGGTCCTAGATCTGGTGGGGTTTCTTTTTTACGATTTTGCTGCCACGGCGGTGGAAGACAAGCGCTCCTGCCTGAATGAACGCTTGGGGAAGCAACTCTTCGGACAGAACATCAGCATCACTGACGATGTCTTTCATCCGTTGCAACAGGGCGCGCCGTTTGACGGGGAAGGTATCCCGCGGCAAAAGGTCCTTTTGGTGGATCGCGGTGTCCCCAAAAACCTGGTGTATTCGCGAGCGAGCGCCAAAGCCGCGGGCAAAAAGCCCACGGGGCACGGCTTTCCCTTGCCCAATGAATACGGGGAAACGCCCATGAATCTGGTTTTCAGTGGGGGGGATTCCTCGCTGGAAAAAATGGTGGCTTCCACGGAACGGGGGCTGCTGGTGACGCGGCTATGGTATATCCGCGAAGTGGATCCCTACGAAAAAGTAATGACCGGGATGACCCGCGACGGATTGTTCCTTGTTGAAAATGGGAGTGTTACGGGCGCGGTGCGAAACTTCCGCTTCAATCAGTCGCTCATCGAAATGTTGAAGAATGTCGAGCTGATGAGCCCTGCTGTTCGCGCGACTGGGGAAGAATCATTTGAGATGGTTGTGCCTGCCATGAAGATTCGCGACTTCCATTTTTCCGAAGTCACGAAATTTTAGCACAGGAAGCTCCCGACCTTTCTTATCAAGAAATTCATTCAGCGAATCGAAATTCTGCGTTGTACTTACGTGGCACTCCCGCTGCATAAACTGGTATGGAGCATTGGGAGGGTCGACACCAAAGCCGTCGCCAGGATAAAGGGCCCCGGGGCGCCCAGGGTCGTCACCCGAATTGGGGTCACCCCGACCACGATGCCTGCGGCACCGGCTTCATCACCCGCCTCGGTGGCGCACCTAGCTACGACATTATCCAGCTTGCTTTGACGGCGTTGGAGCGGCTGACGCACCGCGGGGGAGTCGATGCGGATGGCGCCAGCGGAGACGGCGCCGGCCTGCTCACCTCGCTGCCACAGAAATTCTTCCGCGCGCGGGCGCAGGAACTACGGATAGAACTGCCCGAACTGTTTGGCGTGGGCTTTGCGTTTCTTCCGAGTTCGACTGCCGTTGAAGCTCGTGCGGCCATCGAAGTTGCTGCAAATACGGAGCGGTTGCGGATTATCGGATGGCGCCGGGTTCCCGTAAATGTCGATTCGCTCGGGCGCAAGGCGCTCGAAACCATGCCGGAGATCTGGCAGTTTTTTGTCGAGCCGTTTCATCCGTCGCGGGTGGCGGCGAGATTCGAGTGGCGGCTGGCGCTCCTGAGAAAGCGCGCGGAATCGCTGCTGCCACCACGATGTTACCTTTGCTCGCTCTCGTCGCAGACCGTCGTTTACAAGGGACTCCTCACGCCGTGGCAGTTTCCGCAGTTTTATGAGGATTTACGCGATCCTTCTTTCGCCGTGATGTTTGCGGTTTTTCACCAGCGCTATTCGACGAATACGCAGCCTTCCTGGCATCTGGCGCAGCCGTTCCGGTACGTTGCGCACAACGGGGAGATTAATACCATCGTGTCGAACCGCCGGTGGTTGCGAGCCAAGGAAAGAGAAATCCGTTCGCGACTCAAGGTCGGGCCCTGGTTTCCCATTCTTGAGGAAAACGTCAGCGACTCGGCGAGCTTTGACAATGGATTCGAGCTGCGGTTGCTCGAGGGGTTCTCTCCGGAAGAAGCGATGCTTGAGATGGTGCCTCCTGCCTTTGAAAAGGATCCTTCGCTTTCACGGGATGTACACGGGGCGCTGACCGCTCTTTCCCAGCAAAGCGAGCCCTGGGATGGTCCGGCGGCTCTGGTGTTTTCCGATGGCCAGTTCGTTGGAGCGAAGCTGGACCGCAATGGGCTGCGGCCGCTGCGCTACACGCTGACGCACGACGGTCTGCTGATTGCAGGGTCGGAAACCGGCCTGGTTGATTTGGATGAATCGCGAATTGCCGAGCGCCAACGGCTCGGTCCGGGCGAGATGATCCTCGCCAATCCAAGCACCGGGCTATTCTTGCGGTGGCGCGACATCCTGAAGAGGCTAGCCATCCAGCAGGCACGCAACACAGTTCCGCAGCGCAGGCTGACCGCGGCGATTACGGCCGCTGGGGTTCCAACAAACGATGCAAAGCGTGTCGCCGGCGCGGCAGGATGGACGGAAGATCAATTCAAGATTCTCTTTTCTGCGCTAGTA
Organism: Acidobacteriota bacterium; assembly: GCA_003224145.1. Taxonomy (GTDB): domain Bacteria; phylum Acidobacteriota; class Terriglobia; order Acidiferrales; family UBA7541; genus Acidiferrum. The sequence continues at coordinate 3,281 of QHYN01000040.1, read as the reverse complement.
CGCGGTAAAGAAGCGGATTGGAGCATGGGAGACGACGCGCGTCCTGCTTTTCTTTCCGCGCTACCCCGAACTTTGTGGGACTACTGCAAACAGAGATTCGCGCAGGTAACGAATCCGCCGATCGACCCGCTGCGAGAGACCCATGTGATGTCCCTGGACGTGCATTTGAAAGACGGGATCACCTTGCCGGGCCCGGTGATTACGCCGGAGCAATTGTCACAACTGGCTGCGATCCTTGGTCCGGAGGACCGCATCGATATCACTTTTCCTGCCGCCACTGGAATCCCGGGGGCGCGCTGCCGTTTTGCTCAGCTTTCCACTACCCCTCTGAGCGGCAACGGGCGCCCCGGGCTCCTCCTCCTTTCCGATCGCGGGATTTCTGCGGAACGCGCGCCGCTTCCGGCGCTGCTCGCGACCGCAGCGGTGTGGAAAACGATGGTGCGCGAGGGACTGTGGGATGTGCCGTTGATCGTCGAATCAGCGCAGGTATTTGACACGCATCACGTCGCGCTTCTGGTTGCCGCCGGCGCCAGCGCGGTGGTGCCGTATCTCGCTGACCAGTTCGCGGAATCCCTTGAGTCAGGTGGAGCAGAAAAGGCTCGCACGGCAATCCATGCCGGCCTGCGGAAAGTTCTGGCGCGCATGGGAGTCTCCACGGTGGCCAGCTATCGCAACAGCCATCTCTTCGAGATCGTGGGCCTTTCGCAGGAGCTGTGTGAAGAAATGTTTGAGGATGCTTCAGACTATCCGGGCCAAAAAACTTTGGACGATCTGCTCGGCGACTATCTGAAAATGCACAAGGCCGCTTTCTCCGGAGCATCCGACGAATTGGTGGATGCGGGACTTTACCGATTCCGGAAAGGCGGGGAACTTCACGCCACGTCACCGGAAGTCGTTCGCAGGCTTCATGCGTTCGTCCGTGCACCGAGCGCCAACCAATATTCTGCCTTCGAGGAATTGGCGGAGATGCAAGGCACCGTTTTCCTGCGCGACTTGCTGGATACCATTCCGGATACGGCGGTTCCTATTGACGAAGTTGAGGCGGTGGAATCGATCGTCAAGCGTTTCAGCACCCAGGCGATGTCTCTCGGCTCGCTCAGTCCCGAAGCGCATCGCACGCTTGCACTAGCCATGAACCGGTTAGGCGGGCGCAGCAATACGGGCGAAGGGGGCGAAGATCCAGATACTTATCGTTTTGAGCCCGCAGCAGCGAACAAGATTAAGCAAGTTGCTTCGGCGCGATTCGGGGTCACGGCCGATTACCTCGTACACGCCGAGGAACTTGAAATCAAGATGGCGCAGGGGTCGAAACCTGGCGAGGGCGGCCAGTTGCCGGCGAAGAAAGTCAGCGAATATATTGCTCGGATCCGGCACGCCACTGCGGGCACACCGCTGATTTCACCGCCGCCACATCATGACATCTACAGCATCGAAGACTTGGCGCAGTTGATTCATGATCTGCGCGCCGTGAATCCACGGGCGCGCATCGGCGTGAAACTCGTTTCCGGAGCGGGTGTGGGGATCATTGCTGCGGGAGTCGCCAAAGCTGGTGCGGATGTCATCACCATCAGTGGCCACAACGGTGGTACCGGCTCGTCACCACTCACTTCCATCAAGAACACGGGTCTCCCGTGGGAAATCGGACTGCGCGAAACACACGACACATTGGTTCGCGCGGGCCTCCGTTCACGCCTCTCTCTCCGCGTGGACGGAGGCCTGAAATTCGCGCGGGATATCGTGCTCGCCGCCATTCTGGGGGCCGACGAGTTTGGCTTCGGTACGGCCTCGCTGCTGGCCATCGGATGCGTCATGGCGAGGCAATGCCATCTCAATACGTGTCCCGTTGGGATTGCCACGCAGGACGAAACGCTGCGCGCACGATTCCAGGGCAAGCCGGAAATGGTTATTGCCTATTTCCGTGCGCTCGCAGAAGAAGTGCGCAACCGGCTGGCGCAGCTGGGCGTGCGTTCGCTCCGAGAGCTCACGGGTTGGTACGACCGGCTAGGCGCGCGGTCGGGAATGGATCCGTTCCTGGTTGTGCCAATTTCGCCGTCGAATCGCGTGGCGCTGCAGCAGGAGCCTGGCCTACACGTGACAGCGCTGGAAGATTCCATCCATTTCAATGCCTCACTTGCTCTGCAGAATGAGCCGCAGTCGATTCAAAACTCGGACCGGAGCGTTGGCGCGGGCCTTAGCGGGGAATTGATGCGCCGGAAGAAAAACGGCCGACCTGCCGACGCGGAGATTAGCCAAGAATTTCGCGGCAGCGCGGGACAAAGCTTCGGGGCATTTTTGGCTCAGGGAGTAACGCTCAAACTTCACGGCGAGGCCAATGACTATGTAGGAAAAGGTTTGTCGGGCGGAACGATTGCCATTGCCGCAGGGCTGGCCGCCTCGCGCCGCGGTGATGTTCTCGCTGGAAACACCGTGCTTTACGGCGCGACGTCTGGCCAGCTCTTCATCGCCGGCAGGGCCGGAGAACGCTTTGCCGTTCGCAACAGCGGCGCTTTCGCGGTGGTGGAAGGCGTCGGCCAGCACGGATGCGAGTACATGACCGGCGGCGTGGCCATTATTCTTGGGCCGCTGGGACTGAATTTTGGCTCCGGGATGACCGGCGGACTGGCTTATGTATTGCGCGCGGAAGCGGACGAGGTGCTGCACCGCGATTTTGTGACTCTGGAAGGGACCGAACCGCAGGAAGAAGAGTGGCTGCGACGCGCGCTCGAGGAACATCACCATTTTACCGGCAGCCCACGAGCGATGCGCTTGCTCTCGCGCCGCGGAGCACTGCCGCTACTGCGCGTGCAGCCGGTACATTTCCAGGGCACGCTCGAAGCCACTTGGAAACCTATTCTTGCGCAGTTCCGCCGCTGCGAGGTTTTGCCACCGGCGTTGGCGATGCCGATGGCGCGGCCCGCGATTCCTGCCTGAAAGAGAGGATAATAGATACGTACCGGGCGAGAAGAATCCTTTATAATTCCAGCCGGGCGTCCTGCCTATGGACTTCGACCAACTTACAACTTTCGTCTACGTCGCAAAACTCAAGAGTTTTTCGCGCGCAGGGCAAAAAGTGTTCCGCTCGCAGTCCGCGGTGAGCGCACAGATTCGCCAACTGGAACAGGCCTATAAGGCCAAGCTGCTGGACCGCTCCGCCAAGTCCGTGGAGCTTACGCCCGCCGGTGAAGTGCTCTTCGAGTATGCTGAAAAATTGCTGCGATTGCGGGATGAATCGGTTCAGGTGGTTGCGGATCGCGGCAACGTGGTGCAAGGACCGGTGGTTT
>QHYN01000006.1 GCA_003224145.1 Acidobacteriota bacterium | reverse complement strand
AAACTCCCTGCGCTTCGCGACCCGCAACACGCGCTCGCTGCGCAAGCGCAAGTCCAGGTCACGCCCGAAGTGGCCGTCTTCGACGGCAATCACCGGCTGGTCTATCACGGCCGTATTGATGACTTGTACCAGGATTTCGGGCACGCGCGCTCCGCTGCAACCACCCACGAGCTCGACGATGCCATCCAAGCCGCTCTCAGCGGGAAAACGCCGCCACGAAATATGCCGGGCGTGGGATGCTTCATCGCGGACCTCGAATGACCCTTTCCTGCCGATCCGTGGTTGCATGCTTGCTTGGATTCAGCTCCATAGCCGGAGCGGTCTTAGCCCAACAGGGTGGCGCCACTGCGCAACCCTCTCCGCCTGGTGGTCAGCAGGTCACCTTCAATCGCGATATCGCTCCCATCCTTTTTCACTACTGTGCTCCGTGCCACCACAGCGGCGAAGCCGGCCCTTTCCCGCTGCTTACCTACGCAGACGCGAAGGCCCGTGCCCGCCAGATCGCCGCGATAACTTCTACGCGCTTCATGCCGCCCTGGCTGCCGGAGCCACAGGAGTTGAGGTTTGCCGACGAACTCCGCCTGTCGGCCGAACAGATTGCTCTGATTCAAAAGTGGGTCGAGCAAGAGGCGGTCGAGGGCGCAGCCGCCGATCTTCCCCCCGCCCCGCAATTCGTCCCCGGGTGGCAGCTTGGTCAGCCGGATAAAATTATCGAAGTAGAAAAGCCTTACACTCTTGCCGCCGGTGGCTCCGACATGTATTGGAATTTTGTCTTTAGAACGCCTGTCGATCGCACGCGCTGGCTAAAAGCCATCGAGATACGGCCCGGCGAAAAACGCGTTGTTCATCACGCAAACATTCTCGTGGATCGCAGCCAGTCTGCGCGCCGCCAGGAGTCGCAGCCAGGAACGGGTTTCGCCGGGATGGAACTTAAAATCGAATCAGAAACCTTTGATCCGGACAGCCACTTCCTCTTCTGGAAACCTGGCACTGTGCCCAAACCCGAGCCTGAGGGTATGTCTCTGCGCCTGGACAAAGACACTGACCTGATATTGAACATTCATCTGCAACCTTCCGGCAAACCGGAAAAGATCCAACCAAGTCTTGGCCTGTATTTCACCGACAAACCCGCAACGCTCTTCCCGATGCTGCTCCAATTGGAAAACGACAGGCAGCTCGACATTCCTCCTGGCGAAAAACGCTTCCTCGTCACTGACGAATTTACGCTTCCCGTCGACGTGGATCTGCTCGCGATATACCCGCACGCGCACTATCTCGGCAAGGATCTCCAGGCTCTTGCCACTCTGCCCGATGGATCCACAAAAACACTGATTCACATCTCGCAGTGGGATTTGAACTGGCAAGCTGTCTACCGCTACGCAGCCCCCGTGTCCTTGCCCAAGGGAACCACTATTTCCATGCGCTATACCTACGACAACTCCAGCGAGAACCCCGTCAATCCCAACGACCCTCCGCGCCGTGTAGTTTCCGGGAATCGTTCCAGCGATGAAATGGCCCACCTGTGGCTTCAGGTTCTTCCACACGCCTCCGCCGATTCGGCATTCGATCCGCGCATGCTGCTGCAGGAAGCCATGGCTCGGCACAACGTGGGAAAAAATCCTGCCGACTTCGAAGCGCACTACAATTTCGCGGCCATACTCCAAGCTCGTGGCGTTTCAGCCGAGGCGATTCAGCAGTTCGAATTTGCCGTGCGTCTGCGCCCTCAAGATGCAACCGCCAATAATGCCCTTGGCGCGGCTCTCCTGGCTGCGGGGCGAATCGACGATGCCATTTCCCATTTAACCGCCGCTCTCGAGACACAGCCAGACAATTTTGACGCGCATTACAATCTGGCAAATGCCCTTGCCTCGGAGGATAAATTCTTGGAAGCGATTGAGCACTATCGCGCCGCCATCCGCTTGCATCCAGACGACGCTAACACGGAGGCCAACCTCGGCAGCGCTCTGGCCGAAACAGGCAAACTCTCCGAAGCCAAGCAGCACTTCGAGCGCGCTCTGCGGATTGATCCCCATCACAAGTTGGCGCGCGAGAATCTTGAACAAATCGCGCGAGATTTGAAAAATCCTCAAGAGTGATGGAGAGACTGCGTGTTCTTGCAGTTGCAAAAGTACTGGAGGCTGAAGATCGGACCTGATGCAAGCGGGACAACAGGTTTTGCCATGAAGAGACTTCACTCTTTGAGAGCGATTTTTGCGGCTGGACTATTGACAAGTTTTCTGTCTGCCTGTGACACGATCGCAGCGCATGCGATTTCCCGTGGGGAGCCGCTGCAGTCGGGCGACGCAGCCAGGCAAACGCCGGACGCTTCACCGAATGCTACGTTGGCCGAGGCGCGCAGGCTTTCGCAGCAGGGAAAATTCGATGAGGCGATTGGGCAACTCGAAGCGCTGGCCGCCAAACAGCCGGATTGGAAGGGGCTCACGCACGAATTGGGAGTCGTCTACTACAAGAAGGGTGATTATCTGAAAGCGGTGGCGAGCTTGAAGAAAGCTCTGGAAGAGAATCCAAGTGACAACGAAGCCGTGCAATTGACGGGGCTGTCGTACTACTTGGCGGGACGCCCAGCAGAGGCAATCGCGCCACTGGAAAAGGTCCAAACCTGGTATCCGAGCGCGAATGTCGATGCCGCGTACATTCTTGGTGTCTGCTACATTCAGACGAAGGATTACCCCAATGCGCGCAAGGCGTTCGCGAAGATGTTTGCTGTGCCGGCCGATTCCGCAGCCAGCTACCTGTTCGGGGCTCGCATGATGTTGCGCTTTGATTTTGACGTTGTCGCTGAAGAATACGCGAAGAAGGCTGTGGAACTGGATCCCAAACTCCCGTTGGCACACTCACTGCTGGGAGAGATTCATCTCTTCAAGTCGCGCCTGCCGGAGGCCATCGAGCAGTTTCAGAAGGAACTGGAACTGAATCCGGGCGAAGCCGCGGCGTACTACAAGCTGGCGGATGCGTATTCGCGGGCGCAGAAATACGACGAAGCGGAGAAGCTCCTGCAACGCTCGATTTGGCTGGACGCGACATCAACGGGGCCGTACATCCTGCTGGGGAAGGTACTGGAGAAAAAAGGGGAGTCGGCGCTCGCTGTACGCGCTTTGCAGCGGGCCCTCGCGATGGATCCCAACAACCCCATTCCTCATCATTTGCTCGGACTGGCCTACCGCGAATTGGGCAGAACGGAAGACGCGGAGCGCGAACTGAAGTTATCGGAGCAGTTGCAGGATCATAAAGACGCAAAGCCGTGAGTGAACGATTCGTATGGTAACACCACTAGGGAGATCACTCGTGTCGAAGAAGCTTACTAAGTTCTCTTCTCTCGCTATAACGACTGCTCTTTGGCTTGCTGCGATTCCTGGCGGGGCACAACAAGTCTCCTCCCGATCACAGCAGACCGCTGCCCCAAAAGTTGCGCAGAGGCAGACCAGTCAGTTCGCGCAAGACCCCTGGTGGAAACACGCGGTGATCTATGAGATCTATCCGCGCAGCTTCCAGGATTCGAACGGCGACGGGGTGGGCGACATCAACGGCATCGCTTCTCGCCTCGATTACTTGCACGACCTGGGCATTGGTGCCATCTGGATCACCCCGATGTATCCGTCGCCGCTGGTCGATTTTGGTTACGACGTCGCCGACTACGCCGCCATTGATCCGCTTTATGGCACGCTGGAGGATTTCGATCACTTGATGGCTGAAGCAAAGAAGCGAAACATTCGTGTGATCATGGATTTAGTTCCCAATCACACTTCCGATCAGCATCCCTGGTTCAAGGAGTCGCGTTCCTCGCGCACAAATTCGAAACGTGACTGGTATATATGGCGTGACGGAAAGGCGCCGGGACAGCCTCCCAACAACTGGCAATCGTGGTTTGGTCATTCTGCCTGGCAATTTGATTCGGCAACCAATCAGTATTACTACCACCATTTCTATACGGAGCAGCCCGACCTGAACTGGCGGAATCCGGAGGTTCGCAAGGCCATGTACGACGCCATGCGGTTCTGGCTGGATCGCGGCGTGGCGGGTTTTCGTCTCGATGCTGTTTCCCGGTTGTTCGAAGACCCCAACCTGCACGACGATCCGATTCTGCCCGGGAAGAATGCTTACGGTGACCCGAATATCGCGCACAAATACACGGACAATTTGCCGGAAATTCACGAGGTGCTGCGCGAGATGAGGCGCCTCGTCGATGCGTATCCCGGGAATCCGGTTTTGATCAGCGAGGCCGACGAACCGAATATTGCTGAACTCACGAAGATGTACGGAAGAAAAAACGATGAAATCCAATTGCCCATGGATTTTCAGATTGCCGACGTGAACAAGCTCTCGGCTCCGGATTTCCGCAAGCTATTCGATGAGGTTGATCGCAACGCGGCGCACGGACACCCCCACTTCTTTTTCAGCAATCACGATCAGCCGCGCCAGTGGGATCGTTATGGAGACGGCGTTCACAATGACCAGATTGCCAAGTTGATGGCCGCTCTTCTTCTCACCACGCGCGCGACCCCGCTCATGTATTACGGCGAAGAAATCGGCATGCGGACCACGCCCCCCGTTCGCAAGGAAGACGTCCAGGATCCTATCGGGGAAATTGGCTGGCCAGAAGAAAAGGGTCGCGACGGCGAGCGCACGCCCATGCAGTGGGACAACACGAAAGACGCAGGGTTTAGTTCGGCCGATCACCCTTGGTTGCCGATACCGCCCAGCGCTGCGGAATACAATGTGAGTGTTGAATCCAGCGACCCCCATTCCATTCTATCCTTTTACAAACGTTTGCTCGCCTTGCGCCGGAGCGAGCCTGCCCTGCGAAATGGAACCTATGCGGCACTGGATCGCGATGATGCGCATGTCTTTGCGTATTTGCGCAAGAATCCAGCCAAAGGGGATTCGATTCTGGTGGCATTGAACATGAGCGCGGAACCGCGGACCGTGAAGTTGGATCTTAGCGCTCTCGGACTCAAGGCCAATTCCGCGAAGACTCTGGTCGCTGCTCCGCAGATTGGCAATGGCTCAGTATCCTTCACGCATTTCGTCATTCCGCCGTTCGGCGTCTTCGTGGGCTCCGTTCACTAAGTCAATCGCAGGCTCCTTGGGAATAATGCGGGGACGGAATCTCAGAGCAATTGAGAATTGCTTTCGGTAGAATGCCGACACTTCAGGTACGACACTTCAAGGACAAAGAGCGGGTGCGATGAAACTCAACTCGACGCTTTTGAAGAGCACCGTGGTCGCGGCCTTGGGCGGGCTGCTGTTCGGATTTGATACCGCGGTCATCGCTGGAGCCACTCAGGCTCTAAAAGTTCTCTATCACCTTCCGCCATTTTGGTTGGGATTTACAGTTGCCAGCGCGCTGGTGGGCACGGTGATTGGTTCGATGCTGGCAGGCATTCCAGGAGATCGCTATGGCCGGCGCACTAGTTTGCGCGGCATGGCCGTGTTGTACGTGGTCTCTGCGCTGGGTTGCGCGTTTGCGTGGAGCTGGAGCGCCCTCGTCTTTTTCCGCTTCATCGGCGGGCTTGGCATTGGCGGATCATCCGTTCTCGGGCCGATGTACATCGCGGAGATTGCCCCGGCGAAGTGGCGCGGGCGGCTGGTGGGTTTCTTTCAATTCAACGTGGTATTCGGAATTCTGCTCGCTTATTTCTCGAATTACGCCGTCGGCACGATGGGTTTTGGCGATGCGGAGTGGCGGTGGAAGCTCGGTGTTTCGGCCGCGCCCGCGGTGCTCTTTTTCTTGATGCTTCTGGGAATTCCGGAAAGTCCACGCTGGCTGGTCAAGAAGGGGCGAATCGACGAAGCCAGAGGAGTGCTTCGCCAGACGGGAGAAGAGAATTTCGAACAGGAGCTCAAGGAAATCGTAGAGTCCATCGACGCCGAGCACGTCACGAGCGATGCGCTCTTCACCGCGAAATACCGCGTTCCCATCTTCCTGGCGGTTTCCATTGGAATGTTCAACCAACTCTCCGGAATCAACGCCATCCTGTACTATCTGAACGCTATCTTCGAGCACGCGGGATTCAGCAAGGTTTCCGGCGACCTGCAATCCGTCGCCGTCGGCGCCACCAATCTTCTTTTCACTGTGTTCGCCATGTTCGTGATCGACAAGCTGGGACGCAGGACCATGCTTCTTGTCGGATCCGTGGGCACGGCCTTCTGCCTCGCCGGTGTTGCCGTCATTTTCCTCATCGGGCGGCATGAGAATCTGCTCGTGTGGATGCTGATTGGCTACATCGCTTTTTTTGCGTTTTCGCAAGGCGCGGTGATTTGGGTGTATATCAGCGAAGTGTTTCCAAACCGCGTGCGCGCTAAAGGCCAGAGTCTGGGTAGCTTTTCCCACTGGATTATGAACGCGCTGATCTCTTGGACTTTTCCCTTGATGGCCGCGTCTTCAGGCGGTTATCCATTTGTATTCTTTTCCGCAATGATGGTGCTGCAATTCTTCGTGGTGCTGTTGTTCTACCCGGAAACGAAGGGCATCTCGCTCGAAGAAATGCAGAGAAAACTGAAGATCGCCTAGCAACGAGAATGGGGGAAAGAGCAAAATATTCAGAAGTAGTCTATCCGCCCCAGATATCCCAGATATGTATGTGTGTTAATCGCAGCGAGTCGGCCAGTGTGGAAAGGGCTCCCCTAGGTAGGCGAGGAGCCCCCTGCGGAGCGCAATCCGATTATTGGTTCCGTCTAAATCCGGTAAGGGTTACGCCCCAACATTTC
>QHYN01000358.1 GCA_003224145.1 Acidobacteriota bacterium | reverse complement strand
TCAGCTCAACCGGCTCACTTACCTCAACGTTTTCCGCAGCCCCGAGCATCAGGCGCACATCGGCGCGCCGGGCCTGGCCGAGCTGGTGCCGCAGCTCCTGAAGACGGCGATGCGCCTCATCCGGCAGGCGCGCATTAAGGCCATGAAGTCCGACAGCGTGGCTATCGCCGGCGTGCTTTCTCCCATGCAGCACTGCTTTCGCCCGGACCTTGCTCCGACCGAGGAAGTGGCGCGCCGCGAGCATGCATTTATGGCCCGGATCTTTAAGGAAGAGAAGGCGGACTTGCTCATCGCCGACAGCATGAACACCATCCGCGAGGCCAAAGGCGCGCTGGCCGCAGGCCGGGCCGCCGGCCTGCCCGTCTGGGTGAGCTTTGTGCTCGGGCCCGAGGGCGAACTGCTTAGCCGCGAGCCGCTGGCCGACGCCGTGAAAGCCATGAAGCGGGGCGGCGCGGAAGCCGTGCTGGCATGCAACGCGCCGCCCGAAGACGTGTCAAGGATGGTGCCGCGCCTGAAGGCCATGACTTCGCTCCCTTGCGGCGGGTACGCACAGATCGGCAAGTTTTCGCCGCCGAGTTGGAAGTTCGACTTCTTCCCCCAGTTCATCGACACCGAATCGTGGCCGCCGGAGCGCTACGCGGGCGAAGCACGCAAGTGGATTGCGGGAGGCGGCAAAATCATTGGCGGGGACTGCGGCACCGGCCCCGCGCACATCGCCGCATTGCGCGCAGCAGCTTCTATTGGCGCGGCCGCTGCCGGAGGACGTTAACGTGAGCTATCTACCCATTAAGGAAAAACTGGCGCGCCGCGAGACCGTCATTCTCGACGGCGCCATCGGCACGGAAATCCTTCGCCGCGAGGTGACCTGGGCCGATCATCAGTTGATGAGCCGCCCGGAATTCGTCCGCACCATCCACGCCGACTATATCAACGCCGGCGCGGAAATCATCTCCACGAACAGCTTCCAGCTCTGCAGGCGCGCGCTCTTCAACCATTTTCGCGACGAGACGCACCGCAGGCACATCGGGGCGGGAGATCTGGATACACGCGCCAACACACTGCTCGCGCAATCGGTGAAACTTGCCGTCGAGGCGCGCGAACAGACGAAAGCAAAGCAACGCGTCGCGGTGGCCGCGGCGGTGACCACGCTCGAATGGTGCTTCCGGCCGGACCTGGCACCTTCCGATGCCCAGGCGAGGACCGAGTATCGCGAAATCTTTCAGGTCGTGAAGGACGCCGGCGCGGACCTGGTGCTCCTCGAAACGGTGAACAGCATCCACGAAGCAGCTACCGCTCTGGAGGTAGCCAAAGAAGTTGGTCTGCCTTTTTGGATTAGCTTTGTGCCCACGGAAAAGGGAAAGCTCTTCACCGGCGAAACGTTGAAGGAGGCCGCGCGGGCCATGGAGAAGGGCGGCGCCGATGCCATGCTGTAAATTGCCCATCGGAACTTACGCGCACATCGGCCGCTTCGATCCGCCGGAGTGGCTGTTCACCGAAGAGTATCCGCCGAGCAAGTACACGACGGAGTCCGTGCGGTGGAAGAAAATGGGGGCGACCATTCTGGGAGGCTGTTGCGGGACCACCCCCGAGCATATCCGGCAGCTCAGCGCGCTCCGATAAGTTCAAGAGCGAAAAAGGGTTCCTTGATGGAGCAAGCACATTGTACCAACCGAATGGAAACAGCAAAGGAGGTCGACCCTCCCCTCCCCGCGCCACGCGGACGCCTCTCGTTCTTTCTTTCGCCTGCTGTACGGAACCGCGCTTTGCTGCATCTAAAGGGCTGGGAGCAGAGAGGACCGATGGGCGATGACGGCACAGATTAGGCGGCGTGCGCTGGTAACGGCGTGCGGTCTCCTGGCCGCCGTTCTCGCTTCTCGCGTTTTCTATTTCCAGGAGCTGTTTTTTGCTTTCCTCTTGTTTGCGGCCGGGTATCTGGTCTTCCTGGTGCTGGCCGCCCTTGCCGTGGGCTTATGGTTGCTGTACGCGCGGGGAGTCGTCTATCTTGCAACTCATGCGGTTGAGCAAGGGCACCACGCCTTGCCGCTGGTTCGGGTTTTGGTTTTGTGGCTCGCTCCAACAGTCGCGAGAACAGCTGAGGCCGTGTTGGCCGGCCAGCAGATCTTCTTTTATCCTTTTCGAGGCTTACTGCACGGCTGGCTGCAATCCTTGCGCCTCGATGCGTCTCACTTCCGCGAGGACGCCGAGCACGCCGTCAGACACTTGCGCCTCCGCCCCAAGCAGAGCTGAATCCTGTCCGGCATATTGGGCTTGGCCCCCAGGACAACCATGGTGCTGCGCCGGGGCTAAGTATTGCCGAAAGTCCTGCCCTGATTTTCAGTCCACAACCTCTGTTGTCCCGGAGTGCCGGTACGCCAGTCAAGGATTCTTGCAGGAGGTGGGACGAATCTGATTTGATAGTGCGCGCCGGCGCACCTTAGACTTGCGGTGCCCAGCCCTTCTCGTATTCGCGTCCCCACATCTTTATCGCTTCCGGGTCGTCCTGGATTCGCCCGTCTTTCGTGTCGAGATGCAGCTCCCGGTTGACTTCCCACGCGATGTTGGAAAGATGCAGCATCGTAACGGCGATGTTGCCGGCAGAGATAGGGGCGTTGAGCTTCTCGCCTTTACGGATTCCCGCGATGAAGT
>QHYN01000039.1 GCA_003224145.1 Acidobacteriota bacterium | reverse complement strand
CAATAAAGTGAATCCCCTGGGGGTGGTCATGCACAAATCGTCCAACCAGGCGTCTCGCCTTGCCCTCTTGTCTATTGTTGCGTTGGCTTTCGTGTTGGCTGCGGCTCGCTTGCCATACGTACAGAGCGCACCTTCACCGGTCAAACCTTTCGTCATCCGCAGTGTCCGCGTCTTCGATGGCGAAAAGCTTCTTCCTGCTGTCGATGTGTCTGTTGAAAACGGCTTCATCAAGGCCGTTGGCAAGAATTTGAAAGTCGCTGCCGGCACGAAAGAAGTCGACGGAGCTGGAGACACGCTCCTCCCCGGGCTGATCGATTCCCATGACCATGTCTGGGGCGACGCCCTGAAACAAGCTCTCATTTTCGGCGTCACCACCGAACTCGACATGTTCTCCGATCCGAAATTCGACGCCGATGTCCGCACGCGTGAAGCCAGCGGACAGAATCTCGACGCTGCCGACCTTCGTTCGTCAGGCACACTCGTCACCGTCGAAAAGGGCCACGGAACCGAATACGGAATCAAAATTCCAACCCTCGCAAGCTCCGCCGAAGCCCAAACTTTCGTCGACGCGCGCCTCGCCGAAGGCAGCGATTACATCAAAATCATCTATGACGACGGCCACGCGTATGGGATCAACTTTCCCACAGTCACGAAGGAAGAGCTTACTGCCGTTATCGCCGCGGCGCACAAGCGCCACAAACTTGCCGTCGTGCACATTGGTTCGCAGGCCGGCGCGCGTGACGCCATCGAAGCAGGGGCTGACGGCTTGGCGCACATCTTCGAAGACGACCCTCCGGCTCCCGGTTTCGCGCAGCTCGCTAAAGAGCACCACGTATTTGTCGTCGCCACCTTGACGGTCAACGAATCAGTTGCGAGCAAAGCGAGTGGCGAATCTCTTGTCAGCGATCCCCATTTGTCCGCCTACCTCAACGCGGGAGCTGCGGGAAATCTCAAAAGATCCTTTCCCTCTCATCCCGGCAGTAAAGTGAATTTCGCCAACGCCCTGGCTGCCGTGCGCGCGCTGCACTCCGCCGATGTGCCGGTTCTTGCCGGCACGGATGCCCCCAATCCTGGCACAACTCATGGCGCCAGCATCCACCGCGAACTCGAACTTCTCGTGCAGGCAGGCCTTTCTCCGGCGGAAGCCCTCACAGCGGCCACCTCCGCGCCGGCCAAAGCGTTTGCGCTTAGCGACCGGGGCAGAATTGCCCCTGGCCTGCGTGCCGACCTCCTTCTCGTGAAAGGCGATCCAACCCAGGACGTCACCGCAACGCGCGACATCGTCGCCGTTTGGAAGACCGGCGTCGAGGCAGACCGTATCGCGTACCGCGCCGCCGTCGCCAAGGAAAAAGAACAGGAAGCCGCAACACGCGGAGCGCCCGCCCCAGCCGGCTCGGAATCCGGTCTCATCAGCAACTTCGATGACGGTACGACCGACGCGAAATTTGGCGCGGGCTGGTCCGTCTCCACGGACTCCATCGCTGGCGGCAAGTCCACGGCCGAGATGAAACTCAAGCATGGCGGCGCCAACGGCAGCAAAGGCGCGCTCCAGATTACGGGCACCATCTCGGATGCCTTGCCCTATGCCTGGGCTGGCGCGATGTTCTCTCCCGGCCCTGCGCCATTCGCCCCGGCGAATCTCTCGGGGAAAAAAACGCTGCGCTTCTGGGCGCGCGGCGATTCGCGCACCTATCGCGTCATGATTTTCACCACCAGCGGAGGACGCATCCCGGCCATGAAAAACTTCTCAGTCGGCTCGGAATGGAAAGAAGTGTCCATGCCTTTCTCCGACTTCGTAGGAACGGACGGCCACGACGTCATGGCCATTCTCTTCTGCGCCAGCACGGAAGCGGGTCCGTTTCAATTCGCCATCGACGACGTTCGCCTCGAGTAGCTCACCTCTGACCCGCGCCTACTCTTCATGCGCCAGCGGCTTGCCGTCCGGTCCAACCTGAACTTCTTTTTTCTTTCCGTCCTTTTGCACCACGGCTTCATACGCCACCAATTTGTCGTGCTTTTTTATCGACTCTACTTTCAGGATCGTCGCGCCTTCTGCTTTGGCCTTCAGTCCCGCTTGGACTTCAGCTGGCAGGCTGCCCAGCTCAACTTGTTCTTCGACTTCCAAGACATTCCCGGACGCGTCTACCAACACGTCTTTGCTGTGTCCGTTTACGGTCATTTCGGCCTCGTAGAATGTCTGGCCATTTTCCTTCTCTTCGGAAAATCCTCGGATCGTGGCTCCCACGCTCTCCCTCGCGACGGTCTTCTCCACCGCCGGCGGCAGATCCGATCGCTTGATCTTCTTCTCTTGCGCTGCGACCACGCCTGCAAATGTAACGGCTCCAGCCAAAAGCATTGTGCTAATCGTTCGTGCTGTCATAACTCTCCTTCCGAAGCGAACTTTCTCTTTGCAATGGCAACCTGATGCATACAGGCGCTACGGCCCATCAGCTCCTGCCTGGCTGCATCTTTCCCCCTTATCCTGGACCCGAACACATAAACACATGATTAAAAGCCACGCGCGATTCCTTCCCAGCCTTCTCTCACCCTCGCCCTTTACTTCGTTGCTTCACTACTTCTATCCTTCTTTCGTGTTCTCCAAGCCCCGCCAGCTCGACTCTGAATCCGCTCTCTACGACGCGGCCATCAAAATTCTCATGCGCCGCGCGCATTCCGTGCACGAAATGAAGCAGGCGCTCGCCCGTCGCTGCGAAGACCTTTCCCTGGTAAAAAACGTAATGGCGCGCCTCAAGAGCGCGGGTCTGATCGATGACGCCCGCTACGCCAAGCAGTTCGCCCGCCAGCGTACCGAGGGACGAAAGCAGGGCAAGTTTCGCGTGGCACGCGACTTACGTGCGCGAGGCGTCCCTGACCGCCACATCGACGCCGCCCTCGAAGAAGCCGCCCAGAACACGGACGAGGCCGCCGTCGTCCGCCAGCGCATCGAGCGCAAGCTGCGTTCCTTCCGTGGCGAAATCGACGACCGCAAGTTCGCCTCCCTCTACCGCAGCCTCCTCCGCTCCGGCTTTTCCGCCGACCTCATCCGCCGCGAACTCCGCTCCCTCACCCGCGAAGACCTCCCCGAAACCGACCCCGAGGCCGACCCGCTTTGACCCCCTGTTTTGGTTTCAAAGCGCAGCACGCGCGCGGGAACTATCCTTAAGTCCTTTCCCGTCAACGGTTTTGGTACTATCTAGTAATTGTACTTGACAAGAAACAGACGCCGTGCTAGCATGCGTCGTGAACTCTCGACTTCATTCCCGCCAACCCCCTCCTGAGTCACCTCGGTCACCGTGACGAAAAACACGCCGCTGTAAGTCCCTTAGAATCCGCTCTTACAAAACGTGACGCCCGTAACCCTTTTAGAATCCGCTCTTACGAAAACTGCCGGGGTGTGTATACCCCTCTCTCTTCCCAAATTGGAACCGCCGCAACTCCTCAAACCTCTCCCTTCGCCTCTCCGCCCGCAATTGCCGCTACGGGGAGGCTCTGAGATAATCCATGCGTTCGCCCCAACCATCGTATGAGGCCATTGTGACCGGCAAAGAGAAATCAGCCCCGGAAAAGGGACAACATGAGTCCCCGGTAAGGGGACAACGTGTCATGACCCGCGACGAGATCCGCGAAACGTTCCTGCGCTTCTTCGAGAGCAAGGGCCATCGCCGTGTGCGCAGCTCCTCGCTGGTGCCGCACGGGGATCCCACGCTGCTCTTCACCAACGCGGGCATGAACCAGTTCAAGGACGTGTTCCTCGGCCTCGAAAAGCGCGACTACACGCGCGCGACCACGGCACAAAAATGCGTGCGCGCTGGCGGCAAGCACAACGACCTGGAAAACGTCGGCTTCACCAAGCGCCACCACACTTTCTTCGAGATGCTCGGCAATTTCTCCTTCGGCGATTATTTCAAGAAGGAAGCCATCGCCTACGCCTGGGAGCTGGTCACCTCACGCGAATGGTTCGCCATCGACAAGAACAAACTGTACGTCACCGTGTTCGGCGGCGCGGAAGTTTCCGGCAATCATCTTGGTGTGGATGAGGAAGCAAAAGGCTTTTGGCTCGCGCAAAATGTGCCAGCAGAAAGAGTTCTCGCAATCCCGGGTTTGAAGGAAAACTTCTGGGCTATGGGCGATACCGGCCCTTGCGGCCCGTGCAGCGAAATTCATTACGACATGGGCCCCGCCGCCTCCGATCTGGGTCACGGCATCACGGCTCCGGAATGCAAGTTTCCTTGCGCCTGTGGCCGCTTCGTCGAAATCTGGAATCTCGTCTTCATGCAGTTCAATCGCGACGAGAAAGGCACACTCACGCCTCTTCCCAAGCCATGCGTCGACACTGGCATGGGCCTCGAACGCACCGCCGCCGTCCTCCAGGACGTCATCTCCAACTACGACACCGACTTGTTTACTCCTCTCACGGACCGTGCTGCGGAACTCGCTGGCATAAGACCGCTCGCTGATTCTGCATTGCAGGTGGTCGAGAGAGGCAAATTTGGAATGGTTACGAAAGACGTCCAGCCTTCTCTACGTGTCATCGCCGACCACTCCCGCGCGGCTACCTTCCTAATATCTGATGGTGTCGTTCCCTCAAACGAGGGGCGCGGATATGTGTTGCGCAAGATCATTCGTCGGGCGCTGCAGCACGTTCGGTTCATCGGTGGTGAGTCGCCGTTCCTTTCACGCATGGCTGACACGGTGCTAACCGTGATGAAGGATGCCTATCCCGAGCTGGCAGAAAGCGCAGCTAGGGTCGCAAATGTTCTAGATGAGGAAGAACGAAGGTTTGTGCGCACTATTGAGTCTGGACTCAAAAGACTATTTCAACTTTCGGAGCCTCTACGGAAACCGATGCAGAAGTATTCGGGGGAGCCGAATCCATTTCCGGGCGAGAAGGCTTTCCAGTTGTATGACACTTTCGGATTGCCTCTGGATTTCATGCGTGACGTTTTGCGCGACGAAGGCTTCGTCCTAGACGAAGCGGGGCTCGAAGCCGCGATGGAGGAACAGAAAAAACGCGCTCGCGCGTCGTGGAAGGGCGGGGCGAAAGAGGCGGCGAATCCGGCGTATGCGAAATTAGCTGAGACGTTCAAGACCGAGCCCGACTTTTATCACTGCACAAGCACGAAAGATTGCCGGATTGAGGCGATCTTTCTTACTGGCGGCCCTCACCGCACCGACCTTTCAAGCGGCCTCCGCCGCTACGACACGAAAAGTGGGCCGGTCAATGAGTTGAAAGCGGGCGAGAGCGGCGAAGTGGTGCTCGACCGCACGGTGATTTACGCGGAATCGGGCGGGCAGGTGGCGGACACCGGGGCGTTCCACGATAATTCCGAATCGCAGGAGCTCGCGGATGTCACAGGCGCGTTCTACCCCGTCGCCGGGCTCATCGCGCACAAAGTGTTGGCCAAGGAAACGCTGCGCGTGGGTGATCGCGTTGCTGTTGTCGCCGACGCCGAGCGCCGCGCGCGCATCATTCGCAATCACACCGGAACGCATCTCGTTCATGCGGCGCTGCGCAATATTCTGGGCACGCACGTGAAGCAGTCTGGCTCCGAGAATGCGCCGGAGCGGCTGCGCTTTGACTTTTCGCACTTCGCGCACGTGGATGCGGAAGAGTTGCGCGACATCGAGCAGCAGGTGAACGAAGAGATCCGCCTCAACACGCAAATCGAGACCAACGTGACTTCGCTCGAAGAGGCGCTCGCCTCCGGCGCGTTGGCCTTTTTTGGCGACAAGTATCCCGAGCACAACGTGCGCGTGGTGACGATTCCCGACCCCCGCGCTGACCGCGGCTTCTACTCGAAAGAGCTGTGCGGCGGAACCCATGTGCACCGCGTCGGCGACATCGGCGTCCTGAAAATCGTGAGCGAAGAGTCCGTCGCCGCGGGAGTCCGCCGCGTCGAGGCGGTCACCGGCATCGGCGCGCTCGAGCATTACCAGCGGCAGGCGGAAATCCTGCGGCAGCTTGCCAGCCAGCTCAATGTGGGTGAGGACGCGGTCTTGGCGCATGTCGAAAAGCTCTCCCAGACCGCCAAGCAGTTGGAAAAGGAGTTGGAAGCCCAGAGACGTAAGGGTGCCTTGGGGCAGGTAGACGAGCTTGTGGCACGCGTGCAAGTCATTAAAGGGATTAAGGTTATTGCCGCTGAGGTGCAAAACATTGGCCGCGAAGGACTTAGGCAGCTTGTCGACAGTTTACGGCAAAAGTTGGGTTCCGGCGTGGTGGCGCTGGGCATGCCGGAGAACGGCAAGGTCGCCCTGATCGCCGGGGTGACCAAGGATCTCACTGCTAAAGTCCATGCTGGCAAGCTGATACAGGCGCTGGCGAAACAGCTGGGAGGTTCAGGGGGCGGAAGGCCAGATTTGGCTGAAGCTGGCGGAAAGGATACAGCTGGCCTGAAAACGGCCTTGCAGACAGTTCCCTCCCTTATCGAGGCCTTGCTATAGTCCCCTCGATAGGTGGAACTGTGTCCTGGGAGAAACAACCCTCGATTTAGGGCACAACTGTGCGAAACGAGCATTGCCGGCGATATTTCGATGGAGTAGCCTCTTGTCTGGGGCTAGCCGTTGGTTGGGGGTGAGTAGTACTTGAGGGATATTGACGCAAAACGGGCGCCGCGATATTTATTGATGAGTGGCAAGAGTGGGGTGAAATCCAACAAGGACATGAGCTTTCCCCGAGCCATGACAAACAGAAGCGCGGCACTCACGGCATGCTTGATTCTAGGGACGCTGGCACTGTGCGCCAGGCCCTGCAGCGCCCAGATCGCCAAGGTCGTCGATGATGGCGGCCGGCGCTTTTTCATCAACGCCAACCCGCCGCGGCCGGTCAAACTTACAGCCACCAAGCACACTAATATCTATCTGCCTGCCGAAGCTTCTTTTACGGGACGCTCCCGGCCGGCCATGGACATCGACCGCGATGGCGTGGAAAAAATCGTGCGGGAAGCGGCGGACCGACACCGCATGGATCCCGCGCTGGTCCGCGCGGTAATCCAAACGGAATCCAACTGGAATCCGAAGGCCTATTCGCACAAGGGCGCCGGCGGACTGATGCAACTGATTCCCACGACCGCGCAGCGATATGGGGCCTACGACGTGTTCGACCCGCAACAGAATATCGACGCCGGGGTTAAGTATCTGAGGACGTTGCTGGAACGCTACAACGGCAATCTGGAACTGGCGCTGGCAGCGTACAATGCAGGAGAAGGAGCGGTCGACCGGGTCCATGGGATTCCTTCGTTTAGAGAGACGCGGAGCTACGTTCAGCGCGTGCAAGACGCCTATTTCCGGCCGGGCTCGGGCCGCATGTCCGACGCTTTTATTAATCCCCACGCCATCCACAGAGACGTTACCCCCGAAGGCCGCATCATATTTACGAACGACTGAGAATAGTTGTCAGTCGCCAGTTCCCGGTCCTCAGTTCCAAAAGTTAAGAGCATCTGGCGCGGAAGTGTGCGTCCGAGAGCCAGATAGCATACCGACAGCGCGCCGGGTACGATGGAAATTCCGGAAGTTGGAGCGCCCCGGGCGCGGGTGTTTAGTATTTGGATTGGAGGGTTGCAAAAGAAGCGCGCTTGGGCTAGCGGATGAATTAGTATTTCGAGGGTAAGAGTCCAGGGCAGCACGCTGCTTTTCGTTTGGGGGATGGTACCGGATGTTTGCGGGGAAAAAAATTTTGCGGCGCAGCTTCGCCCTCTTTTCGCTGGGTTTTATCCTGGCCGCGGCGGTGGTTGCGACGGCAGGAGCGAGCGGGCCTTCGGCCGAGCCGACGGCCACGGTTAAGCGCCAGTCGGCGTCCGCGCAGTTTGCGCGAGCCGAAGAGCAGCAGGCGGCGCTGAACAGCAAGCCGAGTGAGAAACGCACGCTCGCCGATTACAAGCAAGTGGTGACAAGTTACCGGCGAGTAGCGCTGATTACGCCGCGCGCGCCGGAAGTCCCCGATGCGCTGCTGGCCGTCGCGGAACTATACACCGAGATGGGCGACCGCTTCGGAAGAAACTATTACCAGTCCGCAGTGGATTCCTACCAGTTCCTGTTGCGCCAGTACCCCAAGAACAAGTATTGCCAGGATGCGATGCTGCGTATCGCGAAGTTGCAGCGCGATCAACTGGCGGATACGGCGCTGGCGAAGAAAACGTACGAAGATTTTTTGAAGCGCTATCCGCGTTCGGCGAGGAAGCGAGAAGCGCAGGAAGCGCTGGCGGAATTGGCGCTGCTGCAAAACAGCGAAGAGACGGTGGCGAAGAACACCGCGAGTGAGAACCCTGGATTGGCAAGGGCCGCGGTTGCGGAAGTGCCGAGGGAGATTCCGCCAATGCATTCGGGCGGAAAATCGGTCGCAGGAGCAGGCTCTACGGAGATTCCGCGGGTGCGGCGGATTCGCGCGGCAGCAAACGGCGACGCGACGCGCGTGACGATTGATCTGGAAGATAGCGTGCATTTCACGTCGGGAAGGATTAGGAGTCCCGACCGGATCTTTTTCGATTTGCAGGGCGCGCGGCTGGCGCCGGGTCTGGCAAGGGAAAGCGTCCACGTGGAAGGCGCTTTGTTGACGGCCGTGCGCGTGGCGCAAAATCACGCAGGGGTGGTGCGCGTGGTGCTGGACGTGGCTGGAGTGAAAGATTACGCCGCGGTCCTGACGAACAATCCCGCGCAACTGGTGATTGACCTCTATGCAACTTCGATCCCTGATCCGGTACGGACGGTCAATGCGAAGCGCGGGGAGAAAACGGCGACCGACGATTCGAGCGGGAGCGAAACAGCCGCGAACAGTGGAGTGCGCGGGACGCAAACGACTTCCGCAAAGAATTCCGGTGACGACCCGGCCCCTGCATCCGAGCAGCCCACGACGCCGAATGCGAGAAGCGCGATCAGCGGGACGGTGAGTGGTACGGGAAGCAATCCTGCAACGAGCGCGCGCAATTCCCTGCCAAGTGGGAAAAACGCGAGGTCCAAAGCGCTTAAGGCGGCGGCCGGCGCGAAACCGGATTTGGTTCAGCCGGCAAGCACGCCGCAACCCACGCGCGACGGGCAATCCACACTGACGCGCACCCTGGGCCTGAAAATCGGAAGGATTGTGATCGACCCGGGGCACGGCGGCCACGATACCGGGACGATTGGGCCAACTGGTTTGATGGAGAAGGATTTGTGCCTGGATGTGGCGTTGCGGCTGGGAAAGATTATCGAGCAACGACTGCCGGGAGCGGATGTGATTTACACGCGCTCGGACGATACTTTCATTCCGCTAGAAGAACGGACGAACATCGCGAACCAGGCGAAGGCGGATCTTTTTATTTCCATTCACGCGAATTCCAGCCACGATACCGGCGCGCGCGGAATTGAGACTTACTACCTGAATCTGAAGGGTTCGGCGGAAGCCATGGAAGTGGCGGCGCGCGAAAATGCGACGGCGCAGGAAGGGGTGCACGACCTGCAGAATTTGGTGATGAAAATCACGCAGACAGAAAAGATCGATGAGTCCCGGGAGTTTGCCACCGACATTCAGAATTCCCTTTCGTTTAGGATCCAGAAGGCCAACCGCTCGGTAAAGAACCGCGGCGTGCGCAAGGCGCCCTTCGTGGTGCTTATCGGCGCGGCCATGCCGTCGATCCTCACGGAAATTTCCTTCCTAAGCAATCCCGCCGACGAGAAACTGTTGAAGCAGCCGGAGCAGCGGCAAAAGGTGGCGGAAGGCCTGTATCAGGGTATTGCCAGCTACCTGCAGAACATGAACAGCATGACCGTGAACCTGCCGGCGAAAAAGCGCGTGGGGCAATCTGGCCCCGGCGCGACGGCTGCGGTTGAACAATCCCGTAACCAAAGGTAGTCTGTTGGTGTCTAAGTGAGAAGAGATGAGACGCTGCTTTTGTGCCTTCGCGCTCTTTTTGGCAACGTCGGCGTGCAGCTTTGCGCAAGCGCAACTGCTGCCCGACCGGTTCGCCTCGTGGCAACCCGCCCAACGCCCGCCGCTCGTGCTGTGGCCCAGAAACCCAGCGAACGCATCCCAACCAACTCCAGGAGCCGAGAAACTGCTCGCGGAGAGCGGGGTGGTAAGGGTGGAAGAGCATTACTACCAGAAGAGCAACGATGAATTGGCAGTCCGGACCTGGAAACTGAAGGATGCGAGCGGCGCCTTTGAAGTCTACACGAGCTTGTTAAAGCCAGGGATGCTTCCGGCGCGTGTTGGCCAGGTGGCCGCTTTCGACAAAGATGGGGTGGTCATGCTTTCCGGGAACCTGGTGATCTCGTCTACAGCGAACGCGTCGCGGGATGATTTGAGCGCGCTTGTCAGGGCAGTCGGAGCCGCGAGCGGTAAAGCGCCCCTTCCCCCGATTCCGAATTACCTGCCAATGCTGGGCCGTGTTCCTGGGTCGGAGCGATACGCTCTTGGCCCGGTGGCCTTCCGTTCGGCGGCTGCGGACCTGGGCCGCACGGAGTTTGCCGCGCTTTCCGATGAAGTTGGATTTGCATCGGGCGCGGAGGCAATGCTCGCGCTGTACCAAACCCGGAGTCAGGAAGCCGCGCTGCTCTTGATCGAGTATCCCACCCCGCAACTCGCCGAGCAGCATTTGCGGCACCTGGAGACCGCGCTTTCAGCGGCGGCGAAGCAGGCGGGAACGACCATCGAACGGAAAGGTTCACTGCTGAGCCTGGTGCTGAAGCCAACTTCGGCGGCGTACGGAGAGGCGCTTCGGAACGCGGTGAATTACGAGACGCAAGTCACTTGGAATGAACCGACGCACAAGATAACGGACCCACCGTGGCTGTCGATCGTGGGGAAGATCATCGTCTTTACGCTTATGTTCATGGGGTTAGCGATGGCCCTCGGGGTGGCGTTCGGCGGGGTGCGGGTGCTGGCAAAAATCTTTTTCCCCGGCAAGGTTTTTGACCGGCCGGATCAGATGGACGTCCTACAACTTGGGCTATCGAGCAAGCGCATCGACTCCCGCGATTTTTACTAAGACGCAACTCCTAAGCCTGCTAACGAATCAGTTTGCGGCGCATCCAACTCGGGAGCCGGACCCCCTTTGGCATTATGTTCTTGGGCCGGAGTGTCGTAGAATTCAAGCCAAGTGGGCGAAAATGAGTCTGCCCTTTACAATGCGATTGGCTAGAAAGATCACGCTCATGGTGGGCCCAGCGCCAGCCTTGGCGCTGATGCTCGGGCTGGGAGCCTGCGTGTACGGCTGCGGGAAGAGTTCCGCAGGGGGCGCGCCGGGCGGAGACCCGGGCGCGATGCCTGTGCAGGTGCGGGTTGCGCCGTCAGCGAAAATTCCGGACACCACGGAGTATTTGTCGATTCTCAAGTCGCGGCATTCCGCCGCCATCAACCCGCAGGTGGAAGGACAAATCACCAGGATTTTCGTAAAGTCCGGCGACCACGTGCAAGCGGGGACGCCGTTGCTGCAAATTGACCCGCTGAAGCAAGAAGCCACGGTCAGCAGCCAGGAAGCCTCGCGCGCGGCGCAGGAAGCCAACCTGCGGTATGCGAAAGTCTCGCTGGATCGCGCGCAAAAACTGTTTGAGGCCGGGGTGACAAGCAAGCAGGAATTAGACAACGCTCAGACTAATTATGATGCGGCGGTGGCGCAGCTCAAGGCGCTCGACGCGCAGGTGAAGCAGCAAAGAGTGGAGCTGCACTATTACAGCGTCAGTTCCCCGATGGACGGGATCGTCGGAGACATTCCGGTGCACGCGGGAGACCGCGTGACCGTGGCAACGCTGTTGACGACCGTCGATGAACCGGGAGCGCTGGAGGCTTACATTTATGTTCCCGCCGAGCGGGCCAGAGCCCTAAAGATCGGGTTGCCAGTGCGCTTGTTCGATAGTACCGATAATGCGGTCAGCGAGACACGACTCACATTTGTTTCGCCGCAGGTGGAAACGGATACGCAGACGGTGCTGGCAAAGGCTCCCGTAGAGAACCCGCGAGCGAAGGTCCGGATTGCGCAGCAGGTACGCGCCCAGGTTACCTGGGGAGTTCACGAGGGCCCGGTGATTCCCGTGCTTGCGTTGCAACGCATCAATGGACAGTTCTTCGCGTTCGTGGCGGTGAACGAGGGCAAAGGAAGCGTCGCGCGGCAGAGGCTGGTGAAGGTGGGAGACACGACGGGGAATGATTTTGTCGTGCTGGACGGTTTGAAGGCGGGGGAACACATCATTGTTTCCGGCACTCAATTTCTCCAGGACGGGATGCCGGTCACCGAGCAGATCCAGACGGACGGCAAGAGCGCCACGGCCAAGTAAGCCGGCGGACGAGATGAGCGGCGCCACTCCAACCCAAGCAAAGGCGGAACCCGGCTTTGTTCGTTGACTTCTTCATTCGACGGCCTGTATTCGCAACGGTCTGCTCCTTATTCATTATTCTAGCCGGGGCAATTTCCATTCCCACACTGCCAATCGCGGAATTTCCCGATCTGGCGCCGCCGCAGGTGATTGTAAGTAGCGGTTACATTGGTGCAAACGCGCAGACGGTGGAATCCGCCGTGACCATCCCGCTGGAACAGGCCATCAATGGCGTGGAAGGGATGAAGTACATCAGCTCAACGAGCGGCAACGACGGCACGAGCCAAATCACAGTGGTCTTTGACGTAACGCGCAGTGTGGACCTGGCCGCGGTGGACGTACAGAATCGCGTAAATCAGGCGCTCGGCCGGCTTCCGAACGAAGTGAAAAATACGGGCATCATCATCACGAAGCAAATTGGCGGATTCGTGTTCGGCGCCGGCGTGTATGCCGACGAGGGCCAGTACGGCAGCTTGTTCCTCAGCAACTATCTCGATGTTTACGTGAAGGACTCGCTGAAGCGCGTGAAAGGGGTGGGCGACGCGATTGTCTTCGGGGAACGCAAGTACGCTATGCGCCTGTGGCTGGATCCCGCGAAAATGGCCCAGCACGGCTTGACGGCCACGAACGTCTTGAGCGCGCTGCAAGAACAGAACGTGCAAGTAGCCGCCGGACAGATCGGCCAGCCGCCTACACTGCAAGAGCACTCGTTTCAGGTCAGCGTGAGGGCCGTAGGACGGCTCAGCGAGGCGTCTGAATTCGACAACATCATTTTGAAGACGGGGAGCGACGGGACGCTCGTTCGCGTGAAAGACGTGGGGCGCGCGGAGCTGGGAGCCGAAAATTACGGGACGATTTTGCGGTTCAACGGCCATGACGCTGTCGGCCTGGCGGTGACGCAACTGCCGGGCGCGAATGCGCTGGACGTGGACAA
The DNA here is from genome assembly GCA_003224145.1 of Acidobacteriota bacterium. GTDB lineage: Bacteria > Acidobacteriota > Terriglobia > Acidiferrales > UBA7541 > Acidiferrum. The sequence continues at coordinate 7,733 of QHYN01000039.1, read as the reverse complement.
AGCGGCAAAGGAAGAGCTGCTGCGGCTCTCGAAGAATTTTCCGCCGGGACTGAAGGCGGCGGTGGCCTTCGATACCACGACGGTCATTGGCGAATCTATCCGGGACGTGCTCCTCACCCTGCTGGAAGCCATCGGTCTGGTCATCCTGGTCATTTACATTTTCTTGCAGGATTGGCGGAGCACCTTCATCCCAGCGATCGCGATTCCCGTGTCCCTGATTGGCACGTTCATCTTCGTCAAAGCGCTAGGGTTCTCGATCAACACACTGACGTTGTTCGGAATCACGCTGGCCACGGGACTTGTGGTGGATGACGCGATCGTGGTGATCGAAAACGTTGAGCGGCATATCGTGGAAGGCATCACGGAGCCGCACAACGCTGCGTCGGAGGCGATGAAGGAAGTGGCCGGCGCGGTGATTGCCACGTCCCTCGTATTGGTGGCGGTATTCGTGCCTGTCGCGCTCTTTCCGGGAACGACCGGCATTCTCTTCCGCCAGTTTGCGCTGACAATTGCCTTCTCCGTGGCGATTTCGGCGTTCAACGCGCTGACGCTGACCCCATCGCTCTCGGCGATTTTTCTAGGGCATCACCGCGAACGTGCGAAAGGCAGCTTTTTTCAATTGTTCAACAAAATGGTCACGGAGGGCACCTCTCTTTACCGAACGGGCGTGCGACGGGTGCTGAACTTGCGGTATGCCGCTCTTGTGCTTTTTATGGCGCTGCTCGGTTGCACCTACCTGGTTTATCAGCGTGTCCCGCGTGCCTTTCTTCCTGAAGACGACCAGGGCTACATCATGTTCATCGTTCAAGCGCCCCAAGGCGCCTCCCTGGCTTATACGCGGGACATCTGCAATGAAACAGAAAAACTAATCCTGCGCGACCCGGAGATCGAAGGCGTATTCTCCATCGTCGGGTTTGGCGCCGGGGGCACAGCTCCCAACCAAGCCATCCTTTATTCAACCCTGCGGCCGTTTGAAAAACGCAAGGGAGAGGGCCATAACGCGGCCGCCGTGATTCAACGGTTGCGCGGAAGCCTTTCCGTGATCTCCGGTGCAATGGTGGTGCCATTCAACCCTCCGGCCGTGTTTGGCTTGGGGCAATTCGGAGGATTCACGTTTGAACTCGAGGATCTGGGACGCAACACGCTGCAGAGCCTGGCGGACAATACCAACAAATTGGTGGCCCAAGCGAACAGCGGCAAGGATCTCGTCGGTCTCTTCAGCAGTTTTACGGCGAATGATCCGCAATATCTGGTGCACATCAACCGCGAAAAAGCGAAAAGCCTGCAAGTTCCCTTCAGCCAGATTACTGACGCGTTGCAGGTGTACATGGGCTCGGTGTACGTGAACGACTTCGATTTCAACAATCGCTCTTACCGTGTCTACGTGCAGGCGGACGGGCAGTTCCGTTCGCAGCCGAAAGACATACGGCAATATTATTTGCGATCGGACAGCGGCAAGATGATTTCGCTCGACAACCTCGTGACCCTGGAGCAAACCGCGAATCCCCAAGTGATCCACCACTACAATCTGTTCCGCTCGGCGGAAATCAACGGGAACCCCGCGCCCGGAAGGAGTACGGGCGAAGGCATCGCGTCGATGGAAACGCTGGCGAGGAAAGTCTTGCCCAACGGAATGACGTTTGAATGGAGCGGACTTTCCCTGGAGGAAATCGAGTCGGGAGGAAAAGCGCTGATTCTCTTTGCGCTGGGCCTGGTGGTCGTGTACTTGACCCTAGCGGCGCAGTACGAGAGTTACATATTGCCGTTCATTGTTCTGCTGGCTGTGCCTGTGGCGCTGCTGGGAGCGCTGGGCGCGCAGGCGCTGCGTGGATTGCAGAATGACGTCTTCTGCCAAATCGGACTGGTAATGCTCATCGGGCTCGCGAGCAAGAACGCGATTTTGATTGTGGAATTTGCGGAGCAGTTGCGCGGCAAAGGCTTGTCGCTGGTCGAAGCTGCCGTGGAAGCGGCACGCATTCGGTTGCGCCCGATCCTGATGACCTCGCTGGCGTTTATCCTTGGGGTCCTGCCACTGGTACTGGCTCGAGGCGCGGGCCGGGCTGGACGCATTTCGGTCGGCACGACGGTCTTCGGCGGAATGATTGCGGCCACCACGCTGAACTTGCTCTTCATTCCGGTACTTTATGTAATCGTGCGCAGCGTCGTGCCCGGACACGCGGCAGAGTTTGCGGCGCGCGCCGAGCAGTCCCCTGCGCAAGATGATTAACATGGCGGCTCAATGCGCCACGAGGCTTCGCGCAGCCCACTTTTTGCTACGCGGGCGTTTCTGCGTCCAACCAGTTCCTGCAAGTCCCAATGAAATTCCGGTGAAATTCCACTGAAACTTCTGTAGGATTCAGCAATGCCTGCACGGATGATTACCCGGCGAACGTTTCTCGCGTTATCCGCAGCGTTGCCTTGGGCTTTGCACGCTCATGCAGCAAGCTCCGTTCCCGTGGGACTCGAGCTCTACTCCGTGCGCGATGAATTGCAACGCGACCCGCAAGCCACGGTGCGCGCGGTGGCCCAAATGGGCTATCAAGGCGTCGAGTTTTACGCGCCCTATTTCGAATGGTCCGAGGAGCAGACCAAGCAGATGAGAAAGTTGCTCGACGAGCTGGGGATTCGCTGCTTTTCGACGCACAACGATGCTCCCTTCCTGAATGCGGAAAACATCGAGCGAGCGCGCGACAAAAACCTGATCCTGGGCAGCAAGTACGTGGTGATGGCTTGGGCCGAGCCGGGATCCGGGCTGGACGGCTGGAAAGCCGTAGCGGATTCGCTGAATTTTGCCGCCGAGCATCTGGAAGCCTCCGGTTTGAAGGCCGGCTACCACAACCATCAACTGGAGTTCACTCCCATCGAGAAGCAACGCCCCATCGAAATCTTGGCCAAAAATACGAAGCCGTCCATCATGCTGCAGTTGGACGTGGGGACGTGCCTCGAAGCGGCGTCAGACCCCGTGGTGTGGATTCGCGCGAATCCCGGCCGCATTCGTTCGCTCCATTGCAAGGATTGGTCGCCCGACCCCGCCAAGGGCTATTCCGTTTTATTTGGGGAAGGCAGCGCGGACTGGAAAGCCATTTTTGAAGCAGCCGAAAAAGTCGGCGGAGCGGAGTATTACCTCGTGGAACAGGAAGGCAGCCGCTTCTCGGAATTAGAGACTGCCGAGCGTTGCCTGAAAGCTTTCCGCGCCACTCATTCGCGCTGAAGCAGGACCGTGTAGCGGCGACTTTACGTCGCCGTCTTTTACTCCGCAGGTCGCCCTCCGATCCTTGTCAACGCTCCCTTCTTCTCCCGTCCGCGTCCCTTTACATAGCGTCGGCATCTTCGCCGCTTCTTGCAACGGCAACTTTACGCCGCCGTCTTTCTTTTTGCTTTGCCGATTTCTTGCTCTCCCACCACCAGCAACAGCCCCGGCATGCGTTTGAATTGTCGTTGACATTCGAATTTTGACTGACTATACTCCCCGCCAACTGAGTAGTTAACCGATTTAGCTGAGGGTGCTAGGCCATTTCGAGAATTCTTTTTGGGGTGAAGGAGCAAGTCATGAGCCTATCCAAATTTTCTATTCGGGCCCTTGTCTTGATGATTCTCGCTGCCTTCTTCGTTTCCACAGCTCGAGCACAGTTCAAGGCCAGCATTCAGGGTACGGTGATGGACCCCCAGGGAAATGCAGTTGCGGTCGCAAAGGTGACCATCACCAACCAAGACACAGGCGTCGTCCGCGATACAGTCTCCTCGGCTGAGGGATTTTATCGAATTAGCGAACTGCCGCCCGGTAAGTACACGGTTACCATCGAAGCCGCCGGTTTCAAACAATCCGTTTCCAAAGACATCGCTGTGGAAGCCGAGCAGCCCCGCGGGGTCGATATTACGTTGGCGGTGGGCAACGTCCAGGAATCCGTCACGGTAACTGCTCCCACTGGCGGCGAACTCGAGACGGAGAACGCCAACGTAAACACTACGATTGGAACTCAGGAGGTCCTCACCCTGCCTCAATTCGGCAGAGATCCGTACGAATTGCTCCACATGGCGCCCGGCGTGTTCGGCGACAACGCACGGCAAGGCAATGGAAACTCGTTCCACCTTCCTCAGCAGGTTGGTCCAGGTGGATCGGACAACGGAATTTTCCAGGCCGAAAACCAGGTTCAAATCGTGTCCAACGGCCAGCGCGTAACAGCCAACAATTACACGCTCGACGGGGTAAGCATAAATAGCTTGAGTAATGGGGGCGCTGCTGTCATCACGGCAAACCAGGAATCGGTGCAACAAATCGTCGTAACCTCTTCTTCTTACGATGCCCAGCAAGGGCGCAACTCCGGCGCACAGGTCGAGGTCATCTCCAAGAGCGGCACAAACCAGTTTCATGGGAGCGCGCTCGTCAAATTCAATGACAAGGGGTTGAATGCCTTCAACAAATTCTACGGCGCAAACAACATTCCCCTGAATCCAATCAGCTGCGAGCGCGGAGCTTTCATCATTGTTGCCCAACACTGCCCTACGCGAAACGATCAGAAGTACCGCGATTTTGCCGGGAGCTTTGGCGGACCTGTCATCAAGAACAAACTGTTCTTCTTTTTCTCCTATGAAGGCTTGCGGCTTACCAATACGGTTGTGAACCGCAGCATCAAGTTTGAGACACCGGCCTTCGAACAGTATGTAAAGAGTGTGAATCCAAATAGTATCGCGGCAAAAATCTTCAGCACTCCGGGCATCACCCCGCGGATCACAACCACGATCTCGCAGACCGATTGTTGCTCCCTCATCACCAATCCAAGCGACCCCAACTATCACCCCGTGGGGATGTGGTATCAACCCGGGGTCGGAACCGGTTTGTCCACCGGCAATGGCCCGGACACCATCCCGGACTGGGGGGTGTTCGATACCCGCGTGCCCAATTCCAGCAGCGGCAATCAATACAACGCCCGGGTTGATTACACCTTGGGTCCGAATCAGTTCTTCGCCAGCACCTACCTCGTGAACTTAAACAACGTCAACGGAGGAAATCGGCCCATTGAAGACGTGGCCTTCGCTCCGAAGAACTATGTCGGCACGTTGGGTTGGACTCGCACAATTTCGTCAGTCATGGTCAACGAAGCCCGGTTCAACTTCACGCGCTTCAACTTCGACCAGGATCAACCGTCTGGCATGACCAACTACGGCATCCCGCAGATTAGGTTGTTCGATTTCGATGCCAGCGGCTTGGGCGATATAGGAACCCTCATGGGTATCGGCCAATCCGGCACCACTCCAGGGACTCTTGCGGAGAATACCTTCGGGTTCCGAGACACTCTGAGCTGGGTGCACCTCAATCATGCCTTTAAGTTTGGCGTGGAAATAACCCGCGAGCAGAACAATGACAATGAACCGGGTTTCGAGCGCCCCAATTACCAGTTCCGTGGCTTGCTCAATTTTGCGAACGACGCTTGCTGCTTCGCTGAAGGTGTCGCCGTGAATCCACTCACTGGCGGCCATCCCAACAGCCAGCGCTACTTCCGCGACGGCGCTTACTCCCTATTTGTCCAGGACGACTGGAAGCTCCGTCCAAACTTGACTCTGAATCTCGGCCTTCGCTGGGAATATTTCCCGCCGATTTCGGAAAAGAATGGTCTGCTCAGCAATTACCTCTTCGGCTCCCAAGGCTTCATCAATGGTTCGGTCCAGAAAGTGGGCCACCTCTATAACGCGGATAAAAAGGACTTTGGCCCCCGCCTTGGCTTCGCGTGGAGCCCGAATGTCTTAGGGAAGAAAACCGTCCTCCGGGGCGGTTTCGGCATTCTTTACAACCGCCCGTTCGAGACCGAGTACAGCAATATTCGCCAGAACACGCCGTTCGCAGCCCAGATCAATATCTGTCCTCCTAATTGTTTCTTCGATCCTGGCAAGATTATCGGTCCTCCTCCGGGTTCCGGCATTCTTTACGGAATCGGCTCAAGCACAAGTGCCAGCAGTTATGCTCCGAATCCCAATTTCTCGTTCGGCGTAGCTCCAGATGGAGCACTTTGCGCCAACGCCGACTGCACTGCAATAACTCCGGTCGACATCTTTGGCGCTTTGACCAATGAGCCTACCCCGTACGTCTATGTTTATTCGTTGCAAACGCAGTTCGAGCCTATTCGCAACTGGCAAGCGACGATCGGCTACCAGGGAAGCCGAAGCCGCAAACTCGCCCGCACTATCGACATGAACCGCTTCCAGCCTGGCGACACCTTCGATGGAAACCAGGATGGTGTGCAGAGCGCTAGCGCGGACGGTGTGGCCTGTGGGCCGACAAATCCGCTTTGTCCCGCGCCTATCGTCGTCGGGAATAATCGGTTTAGCAGGGTCTTCATACCGCTTCCCGACGTAAACGCCAGTTTCGACGCGATGATTGCCCAACTTTCTCATGCTTTTGCAAAGGGCTTCAGCGTTTCGGCTCTTTACACCTGGAGCCACTCCATCGACTTCTCTTCTTATGAGATCGGTTTTCAACAAACCGACCCATTCACCCAATCCATCAACAAAGGCAATTCTGATTTCGATGTCCGCCAAAATCTCGGCATTTCCGGCTACTACGAGTTGCCCCTCTACCGCAACCACCATGACTTGATTGGTGCAGTCGCCGGTGGCTGGACTCTCGGCGGTGTGTTCACCAAGCACACCGGGTTGCCCTTTACCGCATTGATTGGTGGCTGCGATACGCACCACGACCTGAACGGCGACGGAACTTGCCCAGACATGCCCATCGTTTACACCGGCGGCAAGATCGCAAATCCATCCAAGCAGGACTGGCAGAACGGAGTCTTCCCCAACATTGCCGCCAGCTTCCCGGGTTCGACTACAGTCCCACCGGCATCGCATGGTCCAGGTTGCCGTTGCCGCAACATTTTCACGGGGCCTGGATTCACACAGCTTGATTTGTCCTTTGGCAAGAACTTCCTTCTGCCGAACTCACGCGTGCTAGGCGAAAATGCTAAACTTGAGTTCCGCAGCAACTTCTTTAATGCGTTTAACATTCTGAATCTCGAAACTCTTGCGCCCGCTACTACGCCAACCGATGTTGTCAACACTGGGCAGTTCGGCCGGCCATTGGATGGCTTGTCAGGCCGCGTCATTGAGTTCCAGTTACGGCTCAGCTTCTAGCAGGAGCACTTAATGTGAGACCGGGGCGCCAGACCACCACGGCGCCCCTCATTTCTTCGGACATTAATCCTCCCCCAGCACTATCCTGCAGCAAACAAACCACTTATATTTACCTTGACAAGACTTAATAGAATGGTACAATGCTTTTGCACTTGATCGAGAGCTCTTAGGAGAACGCACTGTGCGTCCCTACAGGGTTGAACAGATCATTTCGCTGCAACTTCTTTAGAATCAACACTTGTGAGATGTCCCCTAAATGTTGATTCTAAAAGACTTACAGAATTGCTAACCCCTTTAGAATCAACACTTATGAAAAACAGGGGGAGGGGGGTGGTTATCGTTATCCAGCGGTCCCAACTATCATTGAGCTACGATCACGCTGCCTGGAATTCGGCAAGGTGCATCAGGCGCCCTGCGTTAGGCATTTGGGGTCTGCGCAGGTGGAGAATTTTCTGGGCGAAAGCCTGCGCGCGCCATGCCGCGTTTGACCTCTTCGTTTTTCATGAACTGTTCCCACACAAAACCCGTGCGGTGATTTTCCGCCATGAGCATGGTGATACCGAGATCGATGCCCAGCACATCAGCGTCGTACCAACCGATCAACGGAT
>QHYN01000005.1 GCA_003224145.1 Acidobacteriota bacterium | reverse complement strand
TTGCAGTTGCTTGTTCGCGATCATCAGGTCAATCCGCGTGATGTCCATGTGTACGATGCGTCCTGCGCCCATGTTCATGTGACCCACCTCGCTGTTGCCCATCTGCCCCTCCGGTAGACCCACAAAAGGCCCGGAAGTTTGAATCAGCGTGTTGGGAAATTTCTGGATCAACTCGTCGTAAGCTGGTTTGCGCGCCAGCGCGATGGCATTTCCCTTGGTTTCCGCGCGATATCCCCATCCATCCAGCACGGTCAATACAATGGGTTTCGGTCGTTTGGTCATAGCTCTTAGGTAATAGAATGCAGAGTCAGAATGACTTCATTTCATCGGCTCAAACTGCAGGCGGTTCCGGCCGTAAAAACTGCGCTCTTTGGAGACTTTTTCGATCTCAAAGAATTTGTATAGATAGGCGTGGTCCAGCGTCTGTTCATACTTGCCATCGTTGTTGACAAGTCAAATGCAGTCCAGTCCGTCCATCCAACTGTAATAGCCACTCCGAAATCGTCGACCGAGTTCTTTCCGCCATGGATTCCGAGGTGCTGCCTTTACGCGGACAATCGAGCAGGGAGGAATGGGCGTCCGAAACGGGTATTTCTTCCGCGGCCTGAGAGTGAAAGGAACCCGCGCTCCGTTGATCTTACGCCGTTTGACCGACTTCATTCGGTGTCTCCGATCCTTCCAGAATGCGTGATCACTAGGCGTTCACGAATTCGCGAAGTGCGGCGAGCAGGCGATCTACTTCTTCAGTCGTGTTGTAATGCACCAGGCCGATGCGCAGCACGCCGCCTTTCTGCTCGACTCCGAGGCGTTCGGAGAGATTCATGGCGTAGAAATTGCCGTCCCAGGTGAAAAGGCCACGGTCTCCTAGAAACTTCGCAATCTCGGTCGGGTTGTGCTCGCCAATTCGCAAAGACAGTGTCGAACAGCGTTCCGCAAACCGCTTTGGATCGGTAATGCCGTAGATTTTCAATCCCGGAATGGCTTGCAATCCTTCCAACAGTTTGGTCAGGAGCGCCCGTTCGTAGGGCACGGTCGCGCGATAGGCCGTCTGCAAAGCCTCGCGGCGGTTCTTCACACTCGAATCGCAGTGCCGCCCGAGTTCGGCAATGTAGTCCACAGCGGCGCTAATTCCGGCGATCAATTCCTGGACCTGCGTGCCAGTTTCCCAGCATTCGGGAGAAGTGTCTGTGGCCGGCCGGACCTTATATGGCTTGAAGCGTTGCAAATTTTCGCGCTTTCCGTAGAGTGTTCCCATGTGTGGCCCAAAAAATTTGTACGGAGAACAAACGAGAAAATCGCAGTCCAGTGCCCTCACGTCAATCAACCCATGCGGAGCAAAGTGCACCGCATCCACGAACATCAGCGCGCCGGCCTCATGTGCGAGTCTCGTAATGTCGGCAACTGGATTGATCGTTCCCACCATGTTGGAAGCATAGCCGACCGCCACCAGCTTGGTCTTCGGCGTAATTTTCTTTTTCAAATCCGCGAGGTCCAGCGTGCAATCCTCATCGTGAATGTCCACCTGCCGGATCACCGCACCTTTTTCCTCCAGCGCGCGCCAGGGCGCGACGTTCGCGTCGTGGTCCAGCGTGGTAACCACGATTTCGTCGCCCGGCTTCAGCTCCCGGCCAATCGCCCGCGCCAGTGCAAACGTGATCGTGGTCATGTTCTGCCCGAAAATCACTTCATCGGGACTGCAGTGGAAAAAATCCGCCATCGCCGTCCGTGTTGAGGCAATTATCGCGTCGTTCCGCCGGCTCGTTTCGAATGCGCCGTACGTGTTGGCGTTCGCGCGCAACAGGTAATCCTGGATCGCGTCCATCACTTGCCTCGGCACTTGCGTTCCCGCAGGCCCGTCCAGAAACGCCGCCGCGCGCCCGTTCACCTGCAATTTCAGCGAAGGAAACTGCTCGCGCACCCAGGCAATGTCCAATGCTTTGGTTTCTGTGCCGTGTACCGCCGGTGTGCTCATCGATTTGTCGCTTGCCACAATGTCGTTAGCTTGTCCGATCCGCTAGTTTCTCACACGTTCCGCAGCCGTTGTAGGGGCGCAGCATGCTGCGCCCTAAACAGCATGCTCCAAACGATTGCACCAATTCATTCTCTGTATCTCTTTCCCGTCGACCAATTTGGCGGTCTTCTTTTCTCGGCTCAATTCCATCCGAAGTACTTTCCGCACTATCGCGTGGTAGCATCGGAAAGTAGTTGTTCATTCATGCCGATTTGGCGCCGGCTACAAATCAAATGGGCGGCCGCGAAGCGGCCGGCTCCGCGCCGAGTTTCTCCATGAGGTGCATCGTGCCCGAAACCATTCCGCCGACGGAGCGTACGCGCGTGGTGCGCGAGGCCCAGCGCGGCGTCTACGATCGCGAGAGCATTCACAAAATCCTCGACGAAGGATTTGTGTGCCACGTGGGATTTTCTGCCAATGGCCAGCCGTACGTCATTCCCACGCTATTCGCGCGCGTGGGCGACGCGCTATATTTTCACGGTTCCGCCGCGAGCCGCATGCTACGAAATGTCGCGGATGGTATTCCCGTTTGCGTTACTGTGACTCTAACCGACGGTTTTGTTCTCGCGCGTTCCGTCTTCAATCATTCCATGAACTACCGCTCGGTCGTCGCACTCGGCAAAGCGACGCTCGTCGATGCGCCGGACGAAAAACTTACAGCACTGCGTGCCTTCACCGAAAAAATTCTTCCCGGGCGATGGAACGACGCGCGGCAGCCCAACGAAAAAGAACTGAAATCCACCAGCATCCTGCGCCTGCCACTCACGGAAGTCTCTGCGAAGATTCGGACCGGTCCTCCAGAAGACGATGTGCCCGACTATGCGCTGCCGGTCTGGGCCGGAGTCATTCCTCTTCGACTTGTCCCTGGTGCGCCGATCCGAGACGAGCGGTGCGATGCTTCCATTCCGACACCCGCGTACGCCGCGCACTACCGGCGGAGTTAGAGGTGTCATTCTGAGCCCATCCGATAAGGATGGGCGAAGAATCTCAGCGGACACTACAAGCTCAGAATGTACGTTGAGATCCTTCGGCGTACCTCGTCGGTTCGAAAGAGCCTGTCATCAAAAATCTCCGGCCTTCCTCGTAGGAGAAACGCATGCAAAAACTTCATTTTGCGGCCGAAAGCTTTTGCGCGGCAGAAGAAATGAGCGCGGCTTCCTCCTGCAGAACATGCGCGACGACAACAATCGCTTCGTCCGCCTGGCTCCAGCGTTTTTGTTCGATGGCTTCGCGGACGGCAGGGACAGTTTTCACGGCGTACCCGGTGTAGAAACCTGGTGCATACAATTGATGTTTGAACCAGGGCCGATTGGGAAGCCCTTCCGCGTTGGTCAGTTTGCGCTCACTTTCGATGAGCAGTTTGTTGACCTCCGCGAGCGAAGCCGATGCCAACGCAGCGCCGCCATTGGCATTGGCCTGATCGAACGCCTTGCGATACTCCGCCGCGCTGCGCGTAAGCGTATCCAGAGCGTTTTCCAAAGGCGCAAAATTCAAATGCGGCGGAACCGCTTCCATCGAAGGCGGAACGAGCGGACGCTTAGGATCGTTGGTGGCTTGAAACACGCCTTCTTCGATTTCACGGTTGCGCTCGCGAATCTCGTCCTGCGATTTTTGCGCGAGAGCTTTCAGTTCCTTAACGTACGTCTGCACGGTGTCCGCAAAATCGCCGAAGTCAAACGGGAGCACATCGGCATCGGCCAGGCGCAGCATGGCCGTGCCACCCGCCTGGGCCAGCGCGCGGCTGTAAACGAAATCCGTGTCGCTGAAATGCGTGAACCAGTAAAAATCGTCGTAAATGGAATGGTAGATGCCGCCGCCGTCTTCCCCGCCAAAGCCGAAGTTCAACGAGGCCACGCCATCGTGCTGAAGGAATGCGGTGTAGTCCGATCCGGAGCCCAGCGCGGGAATCCGCAAATCGGCGCGCTTGCGGATTTCCTCGCGCTGTTCGGCAGATTTGGCGTTGGCAATTTCATGAAGCTGATCGCGCTTCCACGCACTGAGCTTTGTTTCCGGGTCCATGACATCGCGGGCAATATCGTTACTGAATTTTTCCAGCGTGTGCGAGCCTTCTACGTAGAAATAACCGCGGCCGTTGGCGTCGGAATTGATGTAAGCAACGGCGTGCGCGCGCAATTCGTCGTAGTGTTGTTCAGCCCATTCGGTCGAACCTAGAAGCCCGGGCTCCTCTCCATCCCACGCGCAATAGATGATGGTGCGCTTCGGCTTCCAGCCGGATTTGAGCAATTCGCCGAGCGCGCGAGCCTCTTCGAGGAGTGCGACCTGCCCGGAAATGGGATCTTCCGCGCCGTTGACCCAGGCGTCGTGATGATTCCCGCGAATCACCCACTCATCGGGAAATGTTGAGCCCGGAATTTTCCCGATCACATCGTACAGCGGCTTCAGCGGCTCCCAGTTCGATTTCACTTTCAGGTGAACTTTCGCTGGGCCCGGCCCGACGTGATAGGTGATGCCCAGCCCACCGCGCCAACCGTCCGGAGCAACGCGGCCCGTGAGAGCGGCGAGCAGTGGCTGCGCATCGGCATACGAAATGGGCAGCACCGGAATTTTCGTGATCGTCGAAGCTTCTTCCACCTTCAGCCGTTTTGCATCTTTTGTTGCGCCAACTCCCGGAGTCAACGGATCGCCGGGATAGATGGGCATATCCTCGACGCTGCCGCGCTGCACGCCATCCAACGGGCGATACGGTCCCGCAGGGAAAGTTTCACCCTGGACGAAACCATCTTCATGCGGATCGGAATAAATGAGGCATCCGACGGCGCCATGCTCGGCGGCGACTTTGGGTTTGATGCCGCGCCAGGAATGGTAATAGCGGGCGATGACGATCTTGCCCTTCACAGAAACGCCCAAGCGCTCGAGTTGCTCGTAATCCTCGGGTACACCATAGTTTACATAGACGAGCGGTGCGGTGACGTCGCCGTCAATCGAATAGGCGTTGTACGTGGGCAGTTGTTCGGACTGTTGGTTTGAGGTGGGATCCTGCGGCAGCGCTGGTTCCTGCAATTTCGCGACAAATTTGGGGCCGCCCTCGACGAGTTCCACGACGCGCTCTTTAGGCGTGGGGAAGAGAACGTCGAATTGCTCGATGTGCGTGTCGAGGCCAAACTCCTTGAATTTCGAGGCGATCCATTCGGCGTTGTCTTTATCGTAGAGAGAACCGACATGGTGGGGATGGGCGGAGAGGCGCTGCATGTAGGCTCGGAGATTGTCTGTACTGGGAATGGCGCGTAGCTTTTCTTCCCACTGGCGTTCGTTGCGCGAGGACGCAGCGGAATAGCCATAGAGGGCCTGTTCGTCGGCAACGACATGGTTGCCGACAGGCGCGAGCGAAAGGCCAGAGAACATGAGTGAAACGAGGACAACGCGACGGATCATGAATCCCCCTTTGGTAGAGCGCCCGTATTCTGCCTGAAGTGGGGGAAGATTGAAAACGCTGGAGTCTAGGAGTGAAAGCGGAATGGACCGAAATATTGACCGTCTGGGGATGCTGCGCCAACTCGGGGGATTCCGAACTAAGCAGCAGGCGATGTCCGGGGCTCAGACGAGTCTTTTTGACATGCAAATGTAGTGGCAGGGAACTTTGACCGGTACGTCCGGAGCAAACGGAGCGGTGCCGGTTTCAAGGTAGCCGTGATGGCGATAAAAAGCGAGAAGCGGAGTGCGCCCACTGATAATGCGGAGGTCGACGGCGCAGCAGCCGGCCTCGCGAAAGTAGTTTTCCGCGGCATCCATCAACTTGCGCCCGAGGCCGGTGCCCTGGCGCGGTGGATCTACCCCCAGCAGTCCGAGATAACCGCGATCACCGCGGAGTTCAACATAGACGCAACCCGCAAGGCCCACACAATCTTCCGCAAGCAAAAACTTTCCTTTTTCCATGTACGCGCGCACGCCATCGGGATCGGTGCGATCGCCCCCGATGAACGGCTGCTCGACGCGGAATGCGGCGTTGATGAGGTGGGTCAGTCCTGGCACATCGTGAGCCTGACCAAGGCGAATGATGAAACTGTTTGCGCCCGGGCGCAGATTCGCTGAGGCAGACATGGAGTCATATTATCAAAATGGACGGGGAGCCCTGCCCTAATGCGCATGCCGATGAAGGAAAGAAGGACTATGCGCCTGCTGCGCGCGAGCGGACGCGAACTTCCTCGTGAATCGCGGCACACACCATGGCCAATATCTCATCGGAAATGTCAGCCATGTGATGCACGGTCGCGATGTGATCGGCGACATCGGCCAAAATTTCCTCATCGGAGTCGCCGCGAGCTTCGAACGCGCACCCAGGAACAAGATCATTACAATAAAGAACTTTCGCCATAAAAGGTCACCCAATACACAAGTTAAGGATCGGGGGCGGGAGCTATCATGAATGCTAGCAGGGCAGGGAGGCGTGTCAATAGTACTCGGTCCATTTTGCGGCGGCTCGAAACACGAGCTGTGGAAATTGGCTGGCCGATGAATCTTCGCGCCCAGACTGCCTATTCGCGACAGATAAAGGTCATTTTTGACCAAGGGCAGCTCCACCGTGGAAGCGGGCGGAGGAACCGAGCTCTTCTTCGATGCGGAAGAGCTGATTGTATTTGGCGATGCGGTCGGTGCGGTTGGCGGAGCCGGTTTTAATCTGGCCAGCGGCGGTCGCCACGGCGAGGTCGGCGATGAAGGTGTCTTCGGTTTCGCCGGAGCGGTGGGAAATGATGGAGTGGTAGCCGGCTTTGCGGGCCAGTTCGACGGCGTCGATGGTCTCGGTGACTGTGCCGATTTGATTGAGCTTGATGAGGATGGCGTTGGCGATGCCCTCGTTGATGCCGCGGGAAAAGATTTCCGTGTTGGTCACGAAGATGTCGTCGCCGACGAGCTGGATGCGTTTGGATGACGACGCGGAGGAAGCCTTCTTGCGGCTCGGAATAACGTAAGGATTCGGATAGCCGCTGACCTGGAACGTTTCCTTGGAACGAGAAGCAGCGGCGGTCTGCGCCGAACCCCCGCCGAGCGTTTGCGTCAGAAGCTTCCAGCCGGACCAGTCGTCTTCTGCCATGCCGTCTTCGATGGAGACGATGGGATATTTTTCCACCCACTTCTTCCAGTAGGCGGCCATTTGCGCCGACGTGTGCTTGGATTTGTCGGATTTCTTGAAGACGTACTTGCCGCTGGATTTGTCATAGAACTCGCTGGCGGCGGGATCGAGGGCGATGCTCACCTGCTCGCCGGGCTTGTAACCGGCCGCGGCGATGGCTTCGAGAACGATCTGGATGGCCTCTTCGTTGGATTTGCAACTGGGAGCAAAGCCGCCTTCGTCGCCGACCGCGGTGGAGTAGCGGTGCTTCTTCAGAGCGGTTTTGAGGGCGTGAAAGACTTCGACGCCCCAGCGCAGACCTTCGGAAAAGCTGGCTGCACCAACGGGCATCACCATGAATTCCTGGAAGTCCACGGAACTATCCGCGTGGGCGCCGCCGTTCAGGATGTTCATCATCGGGCAGGGGAGAAGATTCGCGGAAGTGTCGGAAGAATAGCGCGCGAGGTATTTGTAGAGCGGGAGCTCGCGCGCGGCAGCCGCGGCACGAGCGGCAGCCATGGAGACGGCGAGAATGGCGTTGGCGCCGAGGCGCGACTTCGTGGGCGTGCCATCGAGCTCGATCATGCGCTTATCGAGACCACGTTGGTCGGAAGCGTCGAGGTCAACGACGGCCTTGGCGATTTCCGAGTTGACGTTGGCGACGGCTTTCAGAACGCCTTTGCCGAGATATTTCGACTTGTCACCGTCGCGAAGCTCGAGCGCTTCGTGTTCACCAGTGGAAGCGCCGGAAGGAACCGCGGCACGGCCGAGGATGCCGCCTTCGAGAATGACGTCCGCTTCCACGGTGGGATTCCCGCGGGAGTCAAGGATCTGGCGGGCATAGACTTTGCTGATCTTCGTGGCCATTGGTGCGGACATGGCGTAGCGTGTCTCCTGGACGAAAGGTGAACTGAAGATTGTAGCAGAGGGAGGAAGAGCGTTTGAATGTTGCGCGTTGCAAGGTTGGAACGTTCCGACAAGAGCAAAACCGAGAGACCCCCACCCCCCCAGTTTTTTCGTAAGTGTTGCATCTAAAGGATTTAGTGTTTGTGCAAGTCGTTTAGAATCAACAGATGCGAGCGGCTCATAAGTGTTGCATCTAAAGGAGTTGCAGAGCGAACGTTCCGGGGAAGTGAGCTCTTGGAGACAGAGAAGGCTTTCTGTTAATAGGCCCACTACCCCCACCCACCCCCGGCACTGCTGCATCAATATCAAAACACAGGACTTGCAAATTGGGCAATGCGTAATTGGTTGAAAAGAAAGAGGTTCAGAAAGTGTGGCAAAACGAGGGCAATTCGTAAGTGATTGAAAAGAAACTAAGAGCAAAGTACTTGATGAGTGGGCATGCAGCAGAGGGCGTAGGACCGGGCGGCCGCGACCGGATCGGGGTAAACTCAGGCGCAGAGAGGAGGCGTGCGGTACGGTGAGGCGGGAGTGGAGTCGAGAATTCACGACCCATGATACCGTGAATTATTTATTTTGTCAATTCCATTTATAGTACTAGTATTTGCTAGATAAGCACAACCGTTCGAAGGGGCGCATAAGATAAAGAAAACACAGGGGTAGAGCTCACTGGGGGCGAGGGAAATGCTGGAGGGTGGAATGAATGGCGCTGGCGGGCGCAAGAGAACAAGAAAAAAGGAGAGTCGAAAGCAAAGTCAAAAGCCCCGCCCTCCAACACCGAGGACGGGGCACCCAGCTAGGGGATAGGGAGCGGGGAGAATGAGGTTGACCCTTCGGCGGGCCTCAGGGCAAGCAGTCGACAGTTCACAGTCAACAGCGAGGACCAAGCAGAG
>QHYN01000038.1 GCA_003224145.1 Acidobacteriota bacterium | reverse complement strand
CGGGGTTTGCGTCGCGGAGCAACCGCGACCTCCCGACCACGTTACGTCACTCGTGGAGCGAGGGCGACTTTCTCTGGAAACGCCCTTGCGGTGGCACGGGCGCTTGCGCGACGAGCCCACGAAACTGCCGTGGGGTTACGGCCTCGAAATCGAATTGACTGGAATCGAGTTCCAGGGAGCACTGCTACGTGTGGAAGGCGGATTACGCGCTAGTTTCACGCGGCAGCCGGATGAATCGCCGTTGCCGGAGCTTCATGCAGGAGATGAAATTGCGATTCTGACGGAGGCAAAACGTCCACCAGTGTTCCTGGATGAGGGTGCATTCGACCGCCGGACGTATTTGGCCCAACAAAACATCGATTTGGTCGCAACACTGCGAGCGCCTGACCTCATCGAGCGCGTAGCGTCTCCCCCTGCTACCGCGGCAGCATTGCTGGCGCGCGGGCGGAAGCTATTGCGGGAGAAGGTTGACAGACTCTGCGACGGAACTCCCCAGGTCGCAGGTGTGCTTCGAGCGATGCTGCTGGGCGACCGAACCTTTGTGGACAGAACGGAATCAACCGATTTTCAGAAGACCGGCGCTTTTCATGTGCTGGTGGTGGCCGGCTTGCACGTGGGCGCCATCGCCGCAGTGCTTTTCTGGGCGGGAAGAAAACTGCGTCTAGCTCGCACCTGGACGATGCTCTTCACTCTGACGCTCCTCTTTGGGTACGTGGCAGTCGTTGAACAGCGCGCTCCGGTCTTGCGCGCTGCGGTCATGGCAACGATTGTAGTGTTGGGTGGATTTTTTTTTCGCCGGCTGGAGCTGCTCAATTCCGGTGCAGTGGCAGCTCTCACGCTTCTTGTTGCCAAACCGCTCGCGCTACGCGACTCAAGCTTTCAACTCACGTTCGTGGCGATTGGGTCCATTGCAGGGCTGGCCGTGCCGTGGCTGGAAAGAACCGCGCAGCCCTATGTGCGAGCGCTGCGAGGCTGGAGGGATGTCACTCGAGATTCGGCCCACGAGCCACGCGCGGCGCAATTCCGGATCGATCTGCGCTTGCTGGGACAATGGATCTCTGCGCACATGCCGGAGCGACTTGGCAAAGCGGCGGGTAACGCTTTTGTTGGTGGATTGTCGCTGACGTTTCGAGTCTGGGAGTTGTTGGTGGTGACCATGGCGCTGCAAATCGGGATGTTGCCCTTGATGGCGCGCGATTTTCATCGCGTCGCCTTGGCCGCTCCGATTGTCAACCTTGGGGCTGTGCCCATGGTCGGGGTCTTGGTGCCACTCGGTTTCGTGACACTGACAATGAGTCTGATCTTCCCCGCAGCGGGGAAGCTTTTCGCCGCTCCGCTGGTGTGGGTCACCGTGCTGCTGATGCACTTGGTTCACTGGTTCGCGCATTTTCCGCGGTGGAGCTACCGGATTCCAGGGCCGCCGTTCTGGCTGATCGCACTGTTCTTTGTGGTTGGCATTGTGCTCGCGGCTGAGATGCGGCTCAAACATTCGCGACAGAGGGCTTTTGCCTGGGCATCTTCCCTTGCGTGGATCACATTCGCACTGACAATTGCAATCTTTCCCTTCCAACCGAAATGGTCCAAGGGAAAACTGGAAGTAAGTGTGCTGGATGTGGGCCAAGGGGATTCGATATTCGTTGTGTCCCCGGGCGGCAAGACGCTCTTGATCGATGGTGGAGGGGCGTTTAGCGGTTTTCAGGGACAGGAACAAAACTTCGGCATCGATCCGGGTGAAGAGGCTGTTTCACCTTATTTATGGTCGCGTGGTTTTCAGAAACTGGATGTTGTAGCACTAACGCACGCGCATCAAGACCATCTGGGCGGACTCAATGCAATCCTGGAAAATTTTCGCGTGGGAAAACTCTGGATTGGGCGCGAAGTGAGTTCGTTGGGTTTTCACCACCTGGAAGAAGTTGCCCGAGAGCGAAAAATCCCAATCGAGCGCGAGCTTCGCGGAAAGTCCTTTGATTGGGACGGCGTTTCCGGAGAGTTCTTGTGGCCGGAGATTTCGCCCGGTGAAGTGGAACTCGCGGCAAGAAACGACGACTCTCTTGTTCTACGGCTGCACTTTGGGGACAGGAACATTCTTCTGCCGGGAGATGCAGAAAAACTGGCGGAACACAAAATTCTCGAAGAGAACAGAGCGGATTTGCTGCATTCCGATATTCTCAAGGTTGGACACCATGGGAGCAAGAATTCGACGATCCCCGAATTCCTTGCCGCCGTGCACCCTCAGATCGGAATCATTTCCGTTGGAGAGGCAAATCCCTATGGACATCCCAGCCCCGAGCTCCTCGAGCGTTTACAAGGAGCGGGCGTGCGCATCTTGAGAACGGACCGCGATGGCGCCGTGCATGTGTTGACCGATGGCCAGCGTTTTGAGATTAGCTGCTTCGTGGGTTGTTCCGGGGCTGCAGAAACCATTGCATCAGGGCAAACTGAGATACCAAATCGCAAGGAAACCAGCAAGAATTAATAGGAAGCCGACGGCGGTGCGCCATTCACGATTCTTCTTATACTGCGCAAAGGAGAACGAGTCCACCGATTCTACCGATAATTTCGCGGGTTTCAGACCTGGAAGAAAGAGCGGGACCATGCGGGCGTATTCCTCAAAAGAAGCGCCGTGGCGCATGTGCAATTCCCTTTCTTCGCGACGTATTACGATGGAATAGAAAATGACAAAGTAGACCAGAAGAATGGCCACGGAAAACCACGACTTCGAGGCGATTCCTGCTCCCAGAGCCAGGATGGCACTGCCGAGATAGAGCGGATTGCGAGTGTAGGCGTAAGGACCGGCGACGGTGAGAGCCTCGTGTTTACGCAGGTAGCCGGCTGCGTAGGCGCGAAGGAAAAGACCAAGCACCCCTCCTAAACCGCCCACCAAGATACTCCGGGGCGTGGGACTGGAAAACCAAAGAACTACAACGGCGAGCGGATACCCCAGGCGAACACGCCAGCGCATGAAAAAACTGCCGGGAAGGCTCATCGGTGTGCCTCGACTTGCCGGCGAACCGCATCGAAAACCGTGGCAACTTCGAGCTGGAGCAAGGAAGGATCGGGTCGATCGCCTCGCTTGTAGGTAGTCACCGCATGCGGACTGCGTAAAACAATGTCTTTTGCGGGACCGGCACGGGGGCGGTATGGACCATTGCGAGCTGGGTCGGTGGGACCAAAGAGCGCCACAACAGGCGTGCCGAGAGCGGCAGCGAGATGCAAAGGTCCGGTGTCACCGCCAACGACGCAGATCGCATTGCGCAAAAGAGCCATCAGTTGGCCGAGTGAACCATTGTAAGCGAGGGGACTAGCTTCCCCGCTGGCAGCTTTGACGGCAGCAACGCACTCCTCGTCACCTGGGCCCTGATTCAAGACACACCGAAGCCCTAGATATGCGTGGATTTCTTGACAGAGTGCGCCATACCGGTCTGGAGGCCAGCATTTGGAGCGCCAGCCGCCAGCGGGACTCAATACGACGTAGCGATCCATCGAAAAATCACGGAACAGCTGCGAGACAAAGGCTTCGTGCTGAGCTGACAAGGAGAGGGTGACTGGACCCACGCCGTTTCGCGCGCCCCCGCGCTGCGAAAGCTCGCCGTTCTGGTCGGCAATGTGAGATTGGGTGCACCGGACGCGATCGGTGTAAAGGAGCGGTACGCCGAATTCGCGAATCGAGTGGGTGGAAAACCCGATTCTGCGCGGCACGCGCGAGAGAAATGGCAACGCCGCTGACTTCCAGAGACCCTGATAATCAATTGCCGTGGTGAAGTGCACCTTTCGGATGCGGGCAAGGATATCGCGGAGTGAGAGGTAGGAGCGCGTCTCCGTCTCCCAGATCTCCGTGGCCAGTTCGCTGCTTTCGACCAACGGTTTCCAACGAGGGTGCGTGAGCCAAACAATTTCGGCCTGGGGAAAAGATTCGCGCAGGCCAGCAACGGCAGGAAACGTGTGAACAATATCTCCAAGAGAACCGAGGCGCACGACGAGGAAGCGTGGCTCATTCATGAGGCGCCTGACGAAGAAAGTCGAAAAAGGCCCGCGTCGAATGATCCTTGGGATCTCCAACGATGGCCACGCGAATGCCTAGACGAGCCGCAATGGCGCGCTCTGGCACGGTTTCTGCGGTGTAGTCGGTTCCCTTGGCGTGAACGTCAGGTCGCAGTTCTTCGAGGAGCGCTTCCACGTTGGATTCAGAAAAAAGCACAACGTAATCGACGCAACGCAGCGCGGCGACAAGCAGTGCGCGCGCGACTTCACCCAGGACGGGGCGGCCGGGACCTTTCAGAGGGCCAACGCTGCCATCGGCATTGACGCCCACAACGAGGACGTCGCCCTCTCGCCGAGCACCTTCGAGATAGCGGACGTGGCCCACGTGCAGCGTATCAAAGCAGCCGTTGGCAAAAACGATGCGTTCACCGCGGCGTTTGTGTTCGGCGAGTTTGCGTTGCAGCACATCGCGAGCAACAACCTTGGAAGCAGCCTCACGCATAACTCAGGAAGCAGTTCCGGAGATTTCGCTGCAGATGGCGTCGAGAAGCTCCTGGCGTGAAACGGTGGCGGTGCCGCGTTTCATGACCACGAGGCCACCAGCGATGTTGGCGATATGCGCGGCTTCGAGTGGTGAGGCAGCGCAAGCGAGGGCCAAAGTGTAGGCAGCAAGAACCGTATCGCCGGCGCCGGTTACATCCACAGCCTGGTCGGAACCGTGAACGGGGATGAGCGTGTGCCGGTGCCCCGATTCAAAGAGTGCCACACCGTGGCGGCCTCGAGTTACCAGAAGGGCTTTTAATTTCATTGACGAAAGAGTGGAACGGCCAGCGCGAGCAAGTGCCTCTACATTGGACGCCATGGCCGTGTGGTGTTCCGCTTCTAGCTCGGCTTCGTTTGGGGTGGCGGAGGTGATACCGGATTCCGCGTAGCTATGCAGCCGGTAACGCGCATCAAGGGTGACGGGTACCGAATTTCCAAGCCGCGCAGTGGCCTCCCGCACGAGTTCCGGGCTTGCCACGCCGATACCGTAGTCGGAAATCGCGAGAGCGTCCGCACGGGGCAGGCTCGCGGAAAGTTTGCGTTGAATTTTTTGACGAATGGCTTCGGACAGTGGCGCGTGCGGCTCGTAGTCGACGCGTAGAACTTGCTGTGCGACGGTATGCGCCCAGCCAGCCAAAAAGCGAGACTTCGTGGGAGTGGTCCAACCCTTCACGCACAGAAGGCCACTAGTGTTAACGCCCTTCTGGCGGAAATGATGGACGAGCGCGTCTCCCGCAGCATCATCGCCAACGGCGGTGATGGGCAAGACTCGCGCGCCGAGCGAGACGAGATTGTTGGCGGCGTTGGCGCCGCCGCCGGGAACCAAATGAGTCTCCCGATGCCTGAGAATTAACACCGGGGCTTCGCGCGAGACGCGCGAGATTTCCCCGTATCGAAATTCATCGGCAACGAAATCACCAAGGAGAACGATGGTTTTGCCGGAGAATTTTTCGACGCACTCGGCAAGGTCTCGGAGGTCGGCCGATGGCGATACGGCCTTCTTTGCGGGGAAGCGCTTCATCCCAGTTGCCTCAGAATCCAATCGGTCGCTTCGGCCAGGTCAGCGGCAACAAAATCCGGCGGCGTGGGCCACTTCACCGCGTGCCAGGCGAGCTCGCCTTCTCCATAGCCGGTGCGGACGAGAACACCGCGCGCATGGGCGTTGCGAGCGAGCTCGACATCGGCGTGGCGATCCCCGACCACAAACGAGCGTCGCAAATCGAGAGCGCGCTCCCGGGCAGCCTGCTCCAGCATGCCAGTTCTTGGCTTGCGGCAGTTACAGTTTTCCGAGGGGGTGTGCGGGCAATAGTAGATGGCATCGATTCTCGCGCCCGATTTCGAGAGTTGCTGCATCATCAGTTGATGGACTTCGTGCACCAACGACTCGGGAAAGTAGCCGCGGGCAACGCCGGATTGATTGGTCACCACAATAACGGGGCAGCCCGCTTCGTTGAGACGCCGCAGCGCGGCTGCGACAAACGGGAACATTCGAAAACGGCTGACATGATTCAAGTAGCCGACTTCCTCGGCGATGGTGCCGTCGCGATCGATGAAGACAGCGGGGCGCAAGGCTTGGAGTTCAGGCACGTTGTGCCTCGATTTTGAACAGCCACGTTTTCGCGGCAGCCTCGACCATCTCAGGCGTGATTTTTGTCATGCAACGATGGTCGGTCGGGCAACGGCGGAGAAAGCATGGA
The DNA here is from genome assembly GCA_003224145.1 of Acidobacteriota bacterium. Taxonomy (GTDB): domain Bacteria; phylum Acidobacteriota; class Terriglobia; order Acidiferrales; family UBA7541; genus Acidiferrum. Next base: position 34,759 of record QHYN01000038.1, on the reverse strand, counting down.
CTGCAGTAAGGTTTTTCTTGAACGATGTTGCAGCGTGGAGTCACGGGAGCAGTACCCTGCGGGTCAGTAGGGCCAAACACGGCGACCACCGGCAAACCGACGGCGGCAGCGACGTGCATCGCTCCGGAATCGTTGCCGATGAAGAGATGACACTGGGAGAGCAAAGCAGGCAGTTCGGCGATGGCCGTTTTCCCGGTGAGGTCGATGGGGGGCCTGCACATTTCGGCAGTGATGGCGTTTGATACGGCTGATTCAGCGGCGGGCCCAAATAGGACCACGTCCGCGTCCGTCTGCGACTGGAGACGGTTCGCGAGCTCCGCAAACCTTGTGGGCGGCCAGCACTTCGCCGATCCGTAAGAAGCGCCTGCCCCGATGGCGATGCGTAAGACGCCACGGCGCATGCCGGCGTGGCATAGAAAATGTTCGGCATTCCGGCGCCTTTCTTCCGGAACGGTCAAGCTGATGAAATTCGCTTCCGGAAGAGATTTGATCCAACCAACGCGGCGCAGAAGCTCTAGGTAATAAAACTTTTCGTGGGCAGGAATCTCTCCAGCCTTGGGAACTGGCACGGGTTTAGTCAGGAGAAGACTACGCCCGTCGCGTGCGTAAGCAATACGTTCAGGAATGCGCGCCCGCCAGGCGAGCCAGGCCGCGTCGAACGCATTTTGCAGGAGCAAAGCCACATCGAATTTGAGCGCGCGTAGTTCCGCGGCCAGACGCTCGCGGCCAGAAAATCCTACGTGCACAACGCTGGGATCATAGGTGATGAGCCGATTGCAAATTTGCTGATCGCGATAGATATCCGCAACATATGGACGGGCAACAATCGCGATCTCCGCTTCCGGAAAACGGCTGCGTGCCGCACGCAGCGCGGGCAACGCCATGATTGCGTCGCCCACCCAGTTCGTCGCTCGGACTAAAATTTTCATGCAACGGCCCTCGTCCTGACAGCGAGCATCTCGTCAAGGATGTTGCGGAAATCTGCTTCCGGACTCACTACCAAATCAATCACACAGATGTAGAGAGGAGTCTCCTCGACGTTTCTCCCAAGAAGATTCTGCGCGTCCTTTTCGGTGGTGACAAAGGCATTGGCCCCGGTTTGTTTCGCTGCTTGCTTGATCCTTAAAATGTCTCTCTCTCTATAGCGATAGTGGTCGGGGAAAATTGCTTGCCCGCAAATCGCGAGACCCCAGTTGCGAAGGTCGCGGAAGAACGCATCTGGATTGCCCAGGCCACAAAATGCAAAGAATGGGCCCACGCCGATTTGCTCCTTTGATTGGAGAGAGAAGTCGCCACCAAAACGCCGGAATCCCAACAATCGGGTGGCACTCCCGAACACAGGGAACCGGGAAAGTTTGTCAATCGCTTCAAAGGTCCCGGGCACCGTTTCTGCGCGACTGAAAACGACCAAGTTCGCGCGGCTCATGGCACTGAGAGGCTCCCGAAGTCGACCCGCGGGCAGCAAGAATTCGCCTTGCATTGGACGCGATGCATCCATCAACAAAATGTCCAAGTCACGCGCGAGCTGCAAATGCTGGAAGCCGTCGTCCAGCAGAAAGATGTCGATGGGTTGTTGCGATTCTAGACGTTTCCCCGCGGCAAAGCGATCCTTGCCGACACCGAAAGCAACGCGGCCCTGCAACCGGAATTTCATCAGTTCGATTTCGTCGCTGGTGCCATTCGAGCCGCGATAGCCGCGGCTAAGAATGCCCACGCGCTTCCCATCCGCCAGAAATTTCTCAGCCAGCCAGATAACCATGGGAGTTTTGCCAGTGCCGCCCACAGTGAGGTTGCCAACGCTGATGACCGCCGCCTCAAGGCGGCGCTGTTTCAACCAGCCTTTTTGGTACATCCAGACTCGCGCTCGGACGGCGCCTCCATAGACCAGAGAGAGCGGCCAGAGGAAGCTGCGCAAGAGACGTGGGAAGCTCATCGCGCAGCACCATTCAGGTATTTTGCAATTTCCGCCATGGCTCGATCCGTTGCACCGCGAGAGTTTTCCACCAGCCGTCGTGCTGTTTCTTCCATTCTCTTCATGCGCTCCGGATCGCGAAACAATTCAATCCATGCCACGCCCACGTCCTCGGGGCTCTCCACCTGAATCGCAGCTCCTGCCGATAAAAACCGGGAAGCGATTTCCGCAAAGTTCTCCATCGACGGGCCGAAGACCGGAATTTTGCCAAACGCCGCCGGTTCCAGAATATTATGGCCGCCGGAAGGAACGAGAGAGCCTCCAATAAAGGCGCCATCGGCCAGGCGATAGAGCGAGGCTAGCTCCCCAATGCTGTCGAGCAGGAGGACTGTCACATTCTCCGGTATGGGGTGGTTACCCGTGGGGCCATTCGCTTGCCCAGGCGTTTGTGCCGGCCCGGGAACTGGCAATTGTGACCGCCGGATGAATTTGCGGTGAGACTCATCAATGAACTCCGCAGCAGCATCAAAATACTCAGGCTTGCGCGGCGCCAAAACCAAGAACGCATTGCGGTACTCCCCTTGCAAAGTACCAAACGCGATGAGGGCAAGCGGTTCTTCCGTGGCGACCACACTTCCAGCGACAATCACCGGCGAACGGCCGCTGCGTTGAACTTCGGCTTCGAGCCAGCTGGATAAAGGAGTGGGTGCAGGAAGCTCCATGTCGTATTTCAAATTTCCGCTGACTCGAACGCGCTCGGCAGGTGCACCGAGAGCTCGAATGCGCTCCGCGTCTTTTTCACTTTGCATCAGGTACGACTTCGCCTGCAAAAGCACACTCTTCAGGAAGGGTCGCAGAAATAAACGAAAGGCGCCCAGATACCTCTGGTAACGCGCGAAGGAGCGATCCGAGATACGGCCACTAACAAACAGAACAGGAACCTCGCGCCGTCCACATTCCCGCAGAAAATTCGGCCACATTTCGGTTTCGAGCAGGAGAACGAGCGAAGGCCGTACCGCGTCCAACGCCCGGCGCACGCAGAAGCTCCAATCCAGCGGAAAGTAAATGACGGCATCGGCGAACGACAGGCGCTCGCGTGCCAGCACCTGACCTGAAATGGTGGTAGTGGAGACGATAAGAGGCCGATCCGGGTAGGCGGCCTTCAGCCGCCGCGCGAGAGTGATTCCAGAGAGTACTTCGCCGACGCTGACCGCGTGAATCCAGATGGCCCCGTGGCTCTGGGCTGGGAGCTTGGCGAGCGACGGGAAGGAGAAACCCAGCCGCTCTCCCAGATTTGAGAGATACTTGCCGTTCCGCAGACCCTGCACGAGCCAGTAAGGCACGAGCAGAAAAGCTGCAAGGCCCATGAGAAAGCTATAAATGAAATACACTAAGCGTGGCTCCGCTCTGTCCGCGCCCCGCCGGCAGCAGGCGGCGCGCCACGCAGGGCAACCCTGCGTACCCCCCAGGAATCGAAGGCGTCAAGATGAGAAAAGTTTATTATAACCCGGCCAGAAAACTAATCCTCTTGCTCTCGATTTCCACACTCTTACTCCTGTCCGCAAACGAGGTCGCCACGCAACAGCCAACCTCGCTCAAGACCTCGGCGCTCGAATCGCACGAGGGCATGACCATCACCGCGCAGCCGTGGATAGACCCTGAACTGTATAAACAGAAGTTTCACAAAAAATCGCCGTACGCAGCCGGAATTGTGGCGGTGCAGGTCGCGTTTCGAAACGATTCGGACGACAGCATGAAAGTTAATCTGGAGCGCATCCGCCTTAACGTCACACTCTCGGAAGAAGATCAGCAGGCCCTGAATCCATTAACTTCGGAACAGGCGACCGACGCGATCCTGAAGCCAGGCGCGAAGAATATCACGCAAAGAAGGTTCCCCATCCCACTGGGAGGCCCAAAAGTTGGGCACGATAAGAAATGGATAGAAGTGGAACAGGAGCTGCGCGACGCAGGCGTGCACGCAAGCATTATCGCGCCGCACAACGTCGTGCAAGGCTTGCTTTATTTCGACGTTCGGAATCAATTCGATCTCTTGAACACTGCTCATTTGTATCTCCCTGAAGTCGTAGCTATCGAAAAGAATCGTGCACTCATGTACTTCGAGATTGATCTAAGCCGGGCCGCGGAAAGGTGAACGTTTTTTCCTCGCGCGATTCCAGGGAATCTTTTGGAACAATTCCAGAGCCCTCACGCCCCGCTAGTTTGCGCGCATCCGTGCGGTCGGCTACCATGACTTGGGGAAACCTTTTTCGAACGCCGCGGACCGATGCTCACTCTCATCGACGAACTGAACCCGGAACAAAGGCTGGCCGTAGAAACCACGGAAGGTCCGGTGCTGATCCTAGCCGGCGCCGGCACCGGCAAGACGCGCGCGATTACCTACCGCATGGCCAACCTCATTGCCAACGGAGTACCGGCCGAAGCGATTCTAGCCGTGACTTTTACCAACAAAGCCGCGGAAGAGATGCGTAACCGCGTTACGGATTTGCTGCTCCGCGCCGGAGTTCTACCTGCGCAGCCCTGGGTTTCCACGTTTCATTCGCTTTGCGCGCAACTCCTGCGCCGCGAAGCGGCTGCGGCTGGGTTGCCGCGGGACTTCGCCATCTACGATGACGACGACCAGGTCGCAGCCGTAAAGCTGGCGATGGCAAATCTGCAGATTGAAGAAGATGGCTTGACTCCCCGGCATGCCCTGAGCCGGATCAGTTACGCGAAAAATCACAACCAGACGCCAGTGCAGGTCCGAGCGGAAGCCTTTGACCAGGACGGACGCAAGATCGCGGACATTTTTGCGGCTTACGAAAAGCTCCTGCACGATTGCAAGGCTTTGGACTTTGATGACCTGCTGCTTCGTTCCGCACGATTGTTGCGTGAATCCGCCTCGACGCGGGAGAAGTGGCAGAGACGGTTTCAATACATTCACGTGGACGAGTATCAGGACACAAACAGGGTCCAGTACGAGCTGATGGGGCTGCTCGCTGGACGGAAGCAAAACATCTGTGTCGTGGGGGACGAGGACCAGTCCATTTACCGATGGCGCGGCGCGGACGTCTCGATTCTGTTGAGTTTTGCGCGCGATTTTCCCACAGCGCGGGTGATCAAACTGGAGCGCAACTACCGCTCGACACAGCGCATTCTCGATGCCGCAGCCGGGGTGGTTGCAAATAACGCCGAACGGCTGGGCAAGTCGCTGACGGCGGAGAAAGGGGGCGGAGCGAATCTCAAATATCTTGAAGCTAGAGATGCCCAGGCCGAAGCGGAATATGTTGCGGGCGAACTAGAGCGCATTCAAAACGAAGATTCAGACCAGACTTGTGCCGTCGAATACCGTACCAATTCCCAATCGCGCGCCTTCGAAGAGGTTTTGCGGCGACGCGGCTTGCGTTACAGACTGGTTGGCGGATTCAGTTTTTACAACCGTTCAGAAGTGAAAGACGCATTGGCCTATGTGCGATTGGCTATGCATCCAGAAGATGACGTCTCTCTCTTGCGAGTATTGAACGTGCCCCCGCGCGGCATCGGAAAGGCCACCGTCGACGTGCTCCGCGAAACTGCACGTGTCGATGGAACTCCATTGTGGAGCGCTATCGAAAAGCTTTCGGCCGGTGCGTCGGCAGGCCGTGCTGTTACGCCGCTGCGGGCATTCCAAGAGCTCATTCGCAGACTGCAACAAGCGCTTTCCACGAAGGAACCTGCACAGTTCTTGCATGCTGTTCTGGAAGAATCCGGATACATGGACATGCTCAAAGACCGCAACACTCCGGAAGACGTCGCCAGAATGGAAAACCTCGAAGAGCTCACGCGCGCCGTGGCCGAGAGCATGGAAGTCGGTGAAACACTTATGGATTTCCTCGACGCCGCCGCGCTTGTGAGCGAGGCCGATCAATACGACGGCAAACCCGGCACAACTCTGATTACACTGCACAGTACCAAGGGACTGGAATTCGACCACGTGTTTCTCACCGGTATGGAAGAAGGCATCTGCCCGCACAGCCGCTCCATAAAAGAGGAAGGAGGAATCGAAGAGGAACGCCGGCTGGTTTACGTGGGGATGACCAGGGCCCGGAAATCACTGACGCTTACGCGCGCCGTATACCGCCGCATTTTCGGCAATGAACGGCAGTTGCGTGCTTCCCTGCCCTCTCGTTTTCTGGCGGAAATTCCCAGCGAACTGGTCGACACCGTTCGTGGCTCGATGGCGGAGATCGGCGAAAGCCGCCGTTACGAGCCCGATCGTGAATACTCGTACTCTCGGCAGGAATTCCTTCTCCGCGTCCGCGGTGGACCCAAGAGATCGGCAGTGGCTTCTCCGCGTTCAGCCGGCACAGGTTCGTTTGGGCGGCCCGCCGCGAAACATGGTGCCGATGCGAATCCTCTGCTGGGACGAAAAGTGCGCCATCCCAATTACGGCGTCGGAACGATTGTGGGCGTGGAAGGCGAAGATGAAGATCGCCGCCTTTCCGTCAGCTTTCCTGGGCGCGGCACCAAAAAGTTTATTGAGCGTTACGCTCAGCTCGAGCAAGTCTGAACTGCCAGCATGAACGTGGTAAGAATGGCCCCCGGGAGGTTGCGCGATGCACCTTCTCGGGGTAAATTGAGGCTCGCTTTTCACTCCTCAAATACCGCACCGGGTGATTTGATTCTGCCGGTTTCCCGGACGCGATCGGAGAGCATGGGTGGGATCACAACTCTTCTGCTGCAAGAGTATCGATCAACTAATAGAAGACTCTGAGCAGCCAGAAAGGCGTCTCAAAAAGTCGCTCGGCTGGGTCAGCCTCACGGCTCTCGGAATCGGCGCCATCATTGGCTCGGGCATATTCGTTCTTACCGGTACCGCCGCCGCGGGAGAGTATTTTCAAGCCCCGTCCATCCTGCGCGCCCAGGTCCTCGATATCATTATCAACTTCCTTCAGGGACATGGCACCGCCAACGTCCTCATGCATGGCCGCCCTCCCGCTGGGCCTTCCATTGCCATTTCGTTCTTCCTCGTCGCCGTCGCCTGCGGATTTGCAGGATTGTGTTACGCCGAACTCGCTTCCATGATTCCCATCGCCGGCAGCGCCTATACCTATTCCTATGCAACTCTGGGCGAGATCTTCGCGTGGATCATTGGTTGGGATTTGATTCTGGAATACGTCGTGAGCAATGTCGTCGTGGCCATCGGGTTTAGCGCGTACACAAAAGCTCAGCTCTCTTCCTTCGGGCTTGAGCTGCCGAACAAATGGTCGACTCCTGTCTGGGAATCCGGCCATTGGACCGGATCCTGTTTCAACGTTCCGGCGTTTCTTATCATCTTTATCCTCACTGTGCTGCTTGTTCGTGGTGTTCGCGAATCGGCCCAAGCGAACAACGTGATGGTGGCAATCAAAATCGCCGCCATCCTGCTTTTCCTGGTGGTTGGAGGCATGCTGGTCAACCCAACCAACTGGAAACCTTTTGCTCCCTCGGGTTTTGGAGGGGTCGTGACCGGGGGAGCGATCGTGTTCTTCACCTACATCGGCTTTGACTCCGTCTCAACCGCCGCTGAAGAGGCGAAAAACCCCCAGCGCGACTTGCCAATCGGAATCATTCTTTCCTTAATTGTCTGTACGCTTCTCTATGTGGGAGTTTCGATCGTTCTGCTGGGAATGATGAAATATACAACCTTTGTCTCTGGCGACGCAGCACAAGCTCCCGTGGCCTACGCCTTGCAGGTTCTTGGGGCGAACAGATTCTCACGTTCCATCATTGTGGTCGGTGCCCTGACGGGCATGATTTCTTCCTTGCTGGTCTTCCAATACGGCCAAGCGCGCATCTGGTACGCGATGTCGCGAGATCGCCTTTTCCCAAAGCTGTTTTCTGCGGTGCACCCTCGCTTCAAAACACCGCATTGGTCCACTTGGATCGCGGGTTTCGCGGTTGGTATTCCCGCTGGCATCTTCGCCGTCAGTGACGCCGCCGATTTGTCAAATATTGGCACGCTGTTCGCATTTGTTTTGGTTTCACTGGGTGTGATTCTTCTCCGCCGCAATCAGCCAAACCGCCCGCGCGCTTTTCGCGTTCCGCTGGTTCCATGGTTCCCGCTCGCTTCCGTTGTCCTGTGCGGTGGCCTCATGACCGGTTTGACGGTGATCACCTGGATTCGCTTCGTGGTCTGGCTGGTAATTGGGCTCGTGATCTATTACTGCTATAGTCGGAAGCGGAGCACGCTGAGAGCCGCAAACCAGGCATAGAGGATTTGCGGAATGCATCGATTGCATTTTCAACGAATGTGGGGTCGGACAGGCTTCATCCTCGCTTGTCTGCTGCTGTTCAACTCAATTCCCCAAGAATCGCTTGCGTGGGGCCGCAGTGGGCAGCGGCTGATTGCCAATAAAGCGGTGGACACACTGCCTGTGGAAATTCGCCCGTTCTTTGAGGCAAACCGCGCTGTGCTGTTTCAGCACGTGACCGATCCTTTCGATTCCCTCGCGAAAACTCCAGCCGAACGACGCAACCATTTCATCGCGCTGGACAAATATGGACGCTTCCCTTTCGAAGCGCTTCCCCGGCAGTACAAGGCTGCCTTAGCAAAATTTGGAAAACCGAAACTGGATGCCAACGGCCTTCTTCCCTGGCAAATCGGCGTCTACAGCGAAAAGCTGACGGAAGCGTTCAGGGCAGGAAAGTGGGACGAGGCCAGGCTCGATGCTTCCATCCTTGCGCACTACGTGGCCGAAGCACACGATCCGTTCAACACCACCGACAATTTTGACGGCCACATCAGTGGCCAGACAGGGATCGACGGGCGATTCGGCACCACGCTAATCGACCGCTATTCTTCTTTTTTCCCCATGCGCCCGAACGACGCCGTTTTCATCAGTGACCCCACGGACTACGCATTTGAGGCATGCTTGCGCTCCCATAGCTGGCTCGAAACAATTCTTCTTGCTGACCGCAACGCACGTCGCGGCGCAAATTCATACGACGACGAGTATTTCGACCGCTTCTACAATCAAGCGGCGGCCATTCTAATCCGCCAACTCTCGGACGCTGCCACCGATGTTGGCTCCTTTTGGCTTACCTCTTGGAACAACGCGGGCCGCCCGGCTCTGCCACATTGATTGTCCAAGGATGACGCCGTCTTCCCTCTCCCAGTGGATCGCTTCTCTCCCTCAAGCGGAACTTCATCTGCATCTAGAAGGCTCTATCGAGCCCGCCACGCTCTGTGCGCTGACAATGCGTCACGGCCTCGCAATGACCGAGGAGGAGATGCGCCGGCGCTACGCCTACCGCGATTTTGCGGAGTTCATCGAAGTCTTCAAATGGGTAACTTCGTTTTTGCGCGAACCGCAGGACTATGCTTGCGTCGTACGCGATCTAGCCGAACACCTGCTCGCGCAAAATGTAGTCTATGCCGAGGTGACTCTGTCCGTCGGAGTCATGCTGCTCAGAAACCAGCAACCGGAAGCAAATTTTGAGGCCTTGCTTCGCGCGGCCGAGCCGTTCGAACGCCGCGGACTTCGTCTTCAGTGGGTGTTTGATGCAGTTCGGCAATTCGGGCCGCAGGCCGCGATGGCAGTGGTTAAGGCCGCCGGGAGTTGCCATTCGAAGGCGGTCGTGGCGTTTGGCATCGGTGGCGACGAACTGAGCGTTCCCACCGCGGAATTTCGGGCCGTGTACGAACGCGCAGGAGAAATAGGTTTACACCGGTTGATTCACGCCGGCGAAATGGGAGGCCCAGACAAAATTCGCGAAGCCATCGATTTGCTAGGCGTGCAGCGCATCGGCCATGGCATCGCAGCCATCAATGATCCGTCATTGATGGACATGCTTGCAGAACGAAAAATCCCGCTCGAGATCTGCCCGGGAAGTAACCTCAGAACGGGCGCCCTCGCCCATCAACTCGCTCGTAAAGATGCGCGAATCGAAGATCATCCACTGCCGGCTTTCTTCCGCCATGGAATACCCGTCGTGCTTTCAACAGATGATCCGGCGATGTTTCATACGACGCTGCAAGACGAATATGCACACGCCGCACAGATGGGATTGCAGGAAGATGAGCTATCCCGCATCTCCGAAATGAGTTTCGAATACGCATTTCTGCCTGACGACGAGAAGCGGACAGCATGAAGTGACACGTCGCAATGTTATACTGGCGCCATGAAAGCACACGTCTGGGTCATGCCGAAACGCACCGTACTCGATCCGCAGGGACAAACCATTCATCACGCCCTCTCTGGCCTTGGGTATGCAGCTGTGAAAGACGTCCGCCAGGGTAAATTCTTCGTTCTGAATCTCGACGGCTGGAGCCACGAGGAAGCGCAACAACAACTGGAGCGCATTTCCAAGGAAGTTCTCACCAATCCGGTCATCGAGGAATACCGTTTTGAAATAGAGGATTGACCCGATACCTCGCGAGCCAACGAGCGTGTTACGCTGCTAAAAACGGTCGGACAGGACATCGCCTATGTGCGGAATTGTCGGCTATATTGGGCCCCAAAAAGCTGTGCCCGTGATCCTCGAAGGGCTACACAAGCTGGAGTACCGCGGCTACGATTCCGCGGGCATCGCCGTCGTAAACGGCTCCGGCAAGCTGGAGATCCGCCGCGCTCCAGGAAAACTCCGCAACCTTGAAGAAGCCATCGCCAAGTCACCCATCGAAGGCACTTACGGCATCGGCCACACGCGCTGGGCCACCCACGGCCGCCCCACCGAGGAAAACGCCCACCCGCACCGCGACTGCACCGGCCAGATCGTGGTCGTTCACAACGGAATCATCGAAAACTATCTCGAACTCAGGGAAAAACTCCTGAAAGCGGGCCATAAGTTCGCGACAGAGACGGACACGGAAATCGTGGCGCACCTCGTTGAACAGAATTCGCAAGGTGGCGTCCCGCTCGAGGAAGCTGTGCGCCGGTCGCTGAATGAGCTGCGCGGTATCTACGCTCTGGTTTTCCTCTCGGCAAAAGACCCTCAGAAAATAGTGGCCGCGCGCCAGGGTCCCCCATCCGTCGTCGGGCTTGGCAAAGGAGAGTACTTTGTCGCCAGCGACATTCCGGCCCTGCTCCAGCATACCCGCGAGATTTTTTTCCTCGCGGATGGCGACATCGCCGTACTGACCGCGCAAGGCGTTCACGTCATGGATCATGATGGACGTCCGGTCCGACGCCCTGTGCAACATGTCTCCTGGGACCCCATCATGGCGGAGAAGGGCGGCTACAAGCATTTCATGCAGAAGGAAATTTTCGAGCAGCCCCGGGCCGTGCGCGACACGCTCCTCGGCCGGATTTCCCAGGACACCGGAAAAGTTTTCCTGGATGAAATGGAGATCACCGAAAAGCAGTTTCGCGAGTTTCAGCAGGTGCGCATCGTCGCTTGTGGCACGAGCTGGCATGCCGCGCTGGCTGCAAAATTTATGTTGGAACGCCTCGCTCGCCTTCCGGTCGAAGTCGATTACGGAAGCGAATTCCGCTATCGCGACCCCATCATCGATTCAAAAACCTTGACTGTCTGCATCAGCCAGTCCGGCGAAACCGCCGACACACTCGCCGCTCAGCGCGAAGCAAAACTCAAGGGCTCACCGACTTTGGCGATTTGCAATGTCATTGGCTCAATGATCACACGCGAAGCCAGCGGCACGATTCCCACTCACGCCGGCCCGGAAATCGGCGTGGCTTCCACCAAGGCCTTCACTTCGCAATTGACCGCTCTGCTTTTGCTCGCGTCGTATCTCGGACAGGTTCGCGGCAAAATGAACCAAGACGCTGCCAGAAAATTGATGCAGGAGCTCACGCGCATACCTCACAAAATCGAAATGATCTTGCAAGCCGACGAATCCGGCTTCTACGAGAATCTGGCGCGGCAATTCTTCCGTTATTCCGATTTCCTTTATCTTGGCAGGGGTATCCATTATCCAATCGCGCTGGAAGGCGCTCTGAAGCTCAAGGAGATTTCCTACATTCACGCCGAAGGTTACCCTGCGGGCGAAATGAAGCACGGCCCCAACGCGTTGATCGACGAAAACTTGCCCGTCGTTGTGCTGGCCACTCGCGATGAGTCCGATCCCCAAGCTATGACTCGCTATGAGAAGAGTGTTTCCAACATCAAGGAAGTCAAAGCGCGTGATGGCATCGTGATCTCGGTCGTAACCACAAACGATCGCCTCGCTCGCGAGGCCTCCGACCATGTCATTGAGCTTCCCCCGGCGCCGGAGCTCCTCGCGCCGCTTCTGGAAATCATTCCTCTACAATTGCTCGCGTATCACATTGCCGTGCGCCGCGGCTGCGATGTTGATCAGCCGCGCAATCTCGCGAAATCCGTCACGGTCGAGTAGTTCAAATCAATTTCGGCTAAAATAAACGGATGCTTGGGCATCTTCGAGCGGGTTTCGCCTCTCTGTCGCTCCTCGTGTTGGCAGCGGGACCGGCTTCCCCACAAACTCCCGACAACGCCACGGCATCGCTTCGCGAGGTCCATGCCGATGGCGAAAAGATCCTCTCCGAAGCCCAGGTCGCAGCGCTTACGGGACTCGCCGTTGGTTCGCAGGTCGGCCGCGCGGATCTGCAGGCCGCCGCCGACAAGCTCGTGCAGACTGGCCTCTTCGCCAAGGTCAGCTATAATTTTCAGACTCGTTCCGGTGTCATCGTTACCTACCACGTCGAAGAATCGCCTCGCATCCCTGCATACTTCGACAACATTCCGTGGTTCGCAGATTCGGAACTTGCCGACGCCATTCACAAGAAAATCCCCTTCTTCGACGGCACTCTGCCCGAGGCGGGCGGTGTTGTTGAACAAGCCGCCGAAGCGATCAAAGAATTGATCTCTTCGCACGGTTTGCAAGTTTCTCTGGAGCATATGGTCATTGCAAATCCCACGGGCGAAGGCAACGTCCAGCAATTCCGCATCGAAGGAGCAGCACTTCGGATCGAAAGACTGGAGTTCAGCGATCCTTCCCTTTTGGCTTCCAAGGCGGTGCAGCAGCATCTCTCCGAAATCCTGGGCAAGCCTTACTCGAGAATGACCATCGATCTCTTTGTCACCGAAGCGATCAGGCCCGTCTATCTTACGCAAGGATATTTACATGCGAAGCTGGGCCCGCCGGAAATCCGCCTTACGGGCAATCCCGCTCAGAAGTTACCGCAACAGATCCCCGTGTTCGTTCCTATCACCCCAGGAGCGGTCTATCACTGGAAGGGAGCGCGTTGGACGGGAAACGTTGCCATATCGGAGTTCACTCTGAACCACGTTCTTGGCCTGAAATCCGGTGACATCGCGGATGGAATGAAGATCGAAGCGGCCTGGGACCGGGTCCGCGAAGAGTTCGGTCACAACGGCTACCTGGACGCAAAGCTCGATCCCAATCCCGCGTATGACGAATCAGCTCACACCGTTTCCTACTCCGTGAGCATTCAAGAAGGGCCCCAGTATCGCTTCGGCAAAATGATGTTGAGCGGGCTCTCGCCCGCCGCCGAACGCAAACTCCAAGCTGCCTGGCCGATCGCTCCCGGCGATCTCTTCGACAAAACGAAATACGAGGAAATACTCACGAAACTGCAATCGCATCAGGAGCAGATCTTCGGCGAGTTACCGCTCCACTACGAAACCGTCGGCCACTGGTTGCAAGCCGACGCCGACAAACACACCGTGGACGTGCTTTTGGATTTCAAATGAATTCCCACGTCAGGGGAAGCTGCTGTGTTATCCAACGCACTCTGCATTATACTGACCGCTGACATGAAAAGCCTCGTTCACATTCGTGCAGGAGAGAAGCTCTCCCTGCCTCCGGAAGAAAAAGAAGATATTTTGATTTTGCGTCTCGCGGAGATTCCGTCGCTCATCGTTGCGCTATCCGGAGGCGCCGACTCCGCCTATCTCGCCTGGGCCGCCCACCGCGCTTTGGGCAGTCGAACCCTATCCGTCACCGCCCTCTCCCCCAGTTTCTCTTCTCACGACAAGAGGGTGGTCGAAGAATTTGTGACCAGGGTAGCCGTGCGCCACGAGTTCATCGAAACGCATGAAATGGACAATCCTGCCTACCGCGCGAATCAGTCCGACCGTTGCTATTTCTGCAAAGACGAACTGTTTTCCGTGCTGGACTGCTTGGCGCACTCCCGCGGATTCGCTGCGGTCGCCTATGGTGTGAACGCCGATGACACGCTCGATTTCCGCCCCGGCCATCGCGCCGCCACCGAGCACAGAGTTCTTGCGCCGTTACTCGATGCGGGCCTCGCCAAATCGGAAATTCGCATGCTCTCGCAACGCGCCGGCCTGCCGACGTGGGATCGCCCGGCCTCCGCTTGCCTCGCCTCACGCGTGCCCTACGGCACCGAAGTGACTCCGGAACGACTCGCCCTCGTCGAACGCGGCGAAGCCGCTTTGCGTGCGCTCGGTTTCCGCCAATTTCGCGTGCGCATCCACGACAATCTCGCGCGCGTTGAAATCTCCCCGGACGAGATGCCTCGGGCGTTCTCTTTGGAAATGGCCGCTGCCATTGCCGAGCGCCTCAAATCCGCCGGTTTCGCCTACGTGGCCCTGGATCCTCAGGGTTATCGTCAGGGTTCTCTCAACGAGGCTCTGACCCCGACTGCGCCGCTTCCCAAAAAGGCCGCCTCGGGAACATAATTCCCCGTATCTGCGTAACTAGCAGTAGAAACGCCCGAATGCAATGCACTGTCTTGTTGGAGGAGGAATGGCGCGCTACCGCAACCTTGGCACATTATTGGTGCTCATCGTCGCTGTTATTGCCGTTGCCGGCTGCAGCACCGGACCGGCGGTAACCGGTAGCTTCGATCGCAACTATACGGTTTCCGGTCCCATTCGCCTGGAGTTGAGCAATGCCGCGGGTGATGTGAGCATCACTGGCAGCGCCGACGGCAAGGTGCACGTGCACGGCGACGTACGCGCTTCGGGATTCGGGTTTGACAACCCGCAGAAGCGCCTCGACGACACCCTTTCAAATCCTCCCGTCGAGCAAAGAGGCGATACCATTCGCGTCGGTAAAGACATGACCCGCATGCGCAACATCACCATTGCTTACACCATTCAAGTACCTCACGACACCGAGGTCAGCGCTACCGTCGCCTCTGGCGCGCAAACCATTCGCGAGCTTCGTGGCCCGGTAAAGGTGCAAGCCGCTTCCGGCTCGATTCGCGTCGAAAAAATTGACCGCGACGCTCAGCTCACCACCGCCAGCGGTTCCGTCTCTGTCAGTGACGTCGGCAGCGACGTCCACGTCACCAGCGCTTCTGGCAGCGTCGCCGTTGCGAATGTGAAAGGTGATGTGCGAGTGAGTGCCCTCTCTGGAGTCATTCGCATCTCTCAGCCCGGAGGCCGCGTCGAGGCGGATACCGCCAGTGGCGAGATTGAAATTCATGGTGCTACCAGGGATGTGAGAGCCCACGCTGCCTCCGGGCGCGTCTACGTGCAGGGAAATCCAGGCAGCCAAGGCTATTGGGATCTGAAGACCGCATCCGGCGGTGTGCAATTCAGCGTTCCGCCTTCCGCCACTTTTCAGCTCTCCGCCGAAGCGGTCTCCGGCGAAATCCGTGCGGACATTCCCATCGTCATTGAAGAACAAGGAAAACATTCCCTCCGGGCCCACATGGGCAACGGCGGCGGGCGCGTGGAAGTGCACACCGTCTCCGGCGAAATTCGTGTTAGCGGCACCTAGCCTTGCTTAACATGCTGTCTCAACTCTATCCCGAAGTTCGATTTGCCCTTCAGTAGTAGGAGTCCACGCTGTCAGAGGAAAACCCGGCCGGTGCTTTACCAAATGCTCATGGAGACACCTCTCGAAAACAGCGATTCAGGTAGTTTACGCCGGAGGAGTGTATCAGCTTCGCGCTGCCGAGGCGGAAGGAAAAGCAAGAGCCGCCTCGCGTGCCGCGAGAATCGTGTTGACGTGGATTCGGACGGTGTCTTCCACTCGAAAGGCATACCCGCCGGCAAGCGTGGTGGCCACGGGAATGCCTCGTCGCCGCGCTTCTTCAAACACTCTGCGGTCGCGCTGCTTCAATCCTTCTTTTGTCAGCGAGAGTCCGCCGAGTTGATCTTCGCAATACGGATCGGCGCCCCCGACATAAAAAAGAATCTCTGGCTGAAATTTGTCTAGCGTCTGTTGCACCGCCGGAATTAACGCTCCCAAATACTCCTCGTCTTCGACCCGGTCATCCAAGTTCAAATCCAGGCTGGACGGCGGCTTGTGCGCTGGATAATTATTCACCTGATGGATCGAGAGCGTGAACACCGCGGGATCGTTTCGAAAGATAGCCGCTGTTCCGTTGCCGTGATGTACGTCTGTATCCACGACAATTGCTTTTTTGATCGCCCCATCCGCTTGCAGCTTTCGAATCGCCACGGCCACGTCGTGAATCGCGCAAAACCCTTCGCCGTGTCCGGGATGTGCGTGATGAAAGCCGCCGCTCAGATTCGAACCGAATCCATCCCGCAGGGCCGATTGCGCCGCCAGTATCGTTCCGCCCGCCGCCAGCCACACCGCCTCCACTAGTTCCGGCGAGTACGGCACCTCCAGCAGCATAATGTCGCTGGCGGTGAGCGTGCCCGTTTTTAGTTTCTGCACCCATTCGAACGTGTGTACACGCAAAATATCTTCGTCCTTTGCGGGATCGGGACGCACAAAATCCTCTTCGGTGGCGAGGCGTTCGCGTAAAAGCATTTCGTGAATGAGCCGGAATTTCTGCGAAGGAAAAACATGCGGGCCGAGATTCAAATCATAACGATCGTGATAGACCAGTTTGAACGGCAGCATGGCTTGCGAAACAGCTGATTCTCACTCAGAGATTTCCTGCTTCAAACTTTTCTTGTAGGGGCGCAGCATGTTGCGCCTGCACTCGGCAAGGTTCAGCTGCTAATTCTCGCGCTCCAGAATGAAATCGGGAAGCGTGACGAGAGCGCGCGCATACTCCGAATCGTGGTGGCCGTTGAGGCAGGCTTTGGCGCGCTGCGCGTAATCGTGCGCAAGATTGCGGGCGCGGTCGAGCGCTCCGGATTCGTGGACCAGCGAAACGATGGTTTCCGGCCGCACGGAATCGAACTCTTTCTCCGCGAGCACGCGCGCCACAAGGCCGCGCGCGTCGCGATGGCCGTTTTCCATCGCGTAGATCAGTGGGAGAGTGACTTTGCCTTCTTTCAAATCGCTCAGAACCGGCTTGCCAAGCTGCTGCGCGGAGGCCGTAAAATCCAAGAGATCATCGACGAGTTGGAAGGCCAGCCCCGCGTACCTTCCGTAGTCCGCCAGCGCTTGTTCTTCCTCGCCCTCAAGCCCGCCGAGCACCGCGCCGAGCCGCGCGCAGCCGCTGAACAGGCATGCCGTTTTGTATGTCGCGAGACGCAGCGCATCCTCTTCCGTGACATCAATGCGCCCGATTTTTTCGAACTGGATCAACTCGCCTTCGACCATTTTCTGCGTGACGTCAATCAGCACGTCGAGAATCCGGAAGTTGCGTTCTTCCAGCGCCATCTGGAACGACTGCATATACAGCCAGTCGCCGGTGAGGACGCTCCGGTGATTTCCCCATTTCGAATTCGCCGAAGGGCGGCCGCGGCGCGTGCCGGCGCTGTCAATCACATCGTCGTGGATCAGCGTTGCGCTGTGCAGCAGTTCGACCACCGCCGCGAGGCGGATGGCGCTGTCGTCTCTGCGGCCGGCATACCGCGCGGAAAGAAGCAAAAGTGCGGGACGCAGCCGCTTCCCGCCGCCGCCCAACAGGTACGCGGCAATTTCCGAAACCGCTGGGAACGCGGTATCGCTCTGGCGCGCGAGTTCTTCTTCAACTAGAGCAAGGTCGTCGCGGACGAGGTCAAAAATCTCTTTAACCGTGAGCAGAGCGATGGCCTTCCTCCTGGCCTGTGTCTATCTTCGAGATTCAAAGGCCGTGGACATTTGCGGCCGGGCGAGACGAAAGAGACGCCGAAAATTCTCGGAAGTGGCGGCGGCAACTTCGTCCGGCGACAAGTCTCTCACACTCGCAAGCGTGCGCGCTACTTCCGCCACGTAGGCCGGTTCGTTGCGTTTGCCGCGATACGCCTGCGGCGCCAGGTACGGAGAATCCGTCTCGATCAGAATCTTCTCCAGCGGCAAAGCCTTCGCAATGTCGCGCAGATTCTGCGCTTTCGGATAGGTCGAATTCCCCGCAAAAGAAATCACAAATCCCATGTCAATTCCGAGCTTCGCGTCCTCGAGCGTGCTGCTAAAGCAGTGCAAAATGCCGCCGAGGCCCGTGGCTTTCCAATGTTCTTGGAGCATGTTCAGACAATCGGTCCAAGCGTCGCGGCAATGGATCACGATGGGAAGCTTGGCATGTTTTGCCAGTTCCATTTGGTCGCGAAAGACGCGCTGCTGCACTTCGCGGGGAGAGTGATCGTAGAAATAGTCAAGACCAATCTCGCCCCACGCGATGACTTTTGGATGCTTCGCCTGAGCGGCAAGCTGATCCAAATGCAACGCCGTCACTTCTTTCGCTTCGTGGGGATGGATTCCGACCGTGGCGTAAATCCAATCATGTTGCTCGGCAAAAGGTAGAGCGGCATCGAGCTTTTCCGGCCCCGGGCCAGTGCCAATCGCGAGAAGCGTCGTCACACCGGTAGCGCGCGCACGGTCGAGCATGGCCTCGCGGTCTTCCGCGAATTGTGGAAAGTCAATGTGCGCGTGTGAATCGATCAATTCCATAATCTGAGAGCCTGGCAGCGCAGAGGCACGATTATGTCGTGCAGCTACTTCAGGCGGGCGCCGATTTCGACGTCTTCGTCGGGGAACCCGGCGAGGACCGGCCGCCCTTCCGGGCCAACGGCGGCAGCGATGACCATGCCGTTCGATTCCACGCCGCGCAGCTTGCGCGGCGCGAGATTCACGACCACGGCCACTTTGCGGCCGATGAGTTTTTCCGGCTCGTAGTATTGGGCGATGCCAGCGCAGATCTGCCGTATCTCCGTCCCGATGTCCACGGTGAGTTTCAGCAGCTTATCCGCACCGACGATGCGCTCGGCGGTCTTGATCTGCCCAACGCGCATCTCGACTTTGGCAAAATCCTCGATGCCAATTTTCTCCGGCGCAGTTTGCGGCGCCGCGGCCGCTCCCGGGGGTGTCGCACTCACGGCAGGCTTGGCAGCCGGTGCGGGCTTCAGTTCTTCATTTGCCATGGCTTCAATCCTTTCGATTGCTTCTTGATGCTCAATCCTCGGGAACAAAGTGCCGTTCGCCCGAATTCGTTCACCCCCTTGGAGTCCTCCCCAGGCAATCTGGTCGATCCTTTGATCCTCCACTCTGCCGTGGAGACCCAGCCGTTCCCAGATTTGTTGTGATGCTTTCGGAAGCACAGGGTGAGCCACAATTGCGATTACTCGAATGGCCTCCGCGGCTTCGTACAGCACCTCCCCGAGTCGTGCCTTGTCAGTTGGATTCTTCGCTAAGTCCCATGGCTTCTCAATCGTCAGAAGTGAGTCCACATGGGAGACCATCTGCCAGATGGCCTGAAGAGCCGTCGAGAAGCGCAGCTTTTCGTAGTCGCCTGTATCACCCCTCTCATCAGTTTCAGGATCGGACAGACCGACCTGTCGCCAGAGGACGCGAAATGGAAGTCTTAATGTATTTGCGTCGTTCGATAAGTGTTCCGCACTTGGAGTCGGTATAGTGCCGCCGAAGTAGTTTTGCACCATAGTGAGCGTCCTGCTCACTAGGTTGCCCAGCCCGTTCGCCAAGTCGCTGTTGTAGCGCGTGACCAACGCGTCGTAACTGAAGTTGCCGTCCTGTCCGAAGACCACTTCGCGCAGAAGAAAATAACGCAGCGCGTCCATGCCCAGCAGGTTGGCGATGGGACGCGGCAGGATGACAT
Organism: Acidobacteriota bacterium; assembly: GCA_003224145.1. Lineage (GTDB taxonomy): Bacteria > Acidobacteriota > Terriglobia > Acidiferrales > UBA7541 > Acidiferrum. The sequence continues at coordinate 15,019 of QHYN01000038.1, read as the reverse complement.
TGCCTTTGGACTTGCTCATCTTGGCAGCGTCCATGAGGAACCAGCCGTGAGCCCACACCTGTTTGGGCACGGGCAGCATCGCGGCCATCAAGAACGCGGGCCAGTAAACGGTGTGAAAGCGGATGATGTCTTTGCCTACGAGATGCAAATCCGCGGGCCACATGCCGCGCTTTTCATACTCTGGGCCGTCAACGGCGCTGAGATACGCGGTGAGCGCGTCAAACCAGACATAAAAAACGTGCGGCTCTTCGCCGGGAACGGGAATTCCCCAGCGGATGGTGGTGCGGGTGATGCTGAGATCTTTTAGTCCGCCTTCCACGAAACTGACGATTTCATTGCGGCGCGATTCCGGCTGGATGAAGTCGGGATTCTTCTTGTAGAAATCCAGCAGCGGCTTCTGAAACGCGGACAGTTTGAAAAAGTAGTTTTCTTCGGTGACCGTTTCCGTGGGCCGGCCGCAATCGGGGCAGTTGTCACCGGGCTTGGCATCCGTGACGAAGGCATTGTCGTAAATGCAGTATTGTCCAGTGTAGTGGCCTTTGTAGATATAACCGTTCTCGCGGCATAGGCGAAAGAGCCATTGCACGGTGCGCACGTGCCGGAGGTCCGTGGTGCGGACAAATTCATCCGCCGTGAGGCCAAGTTCGTCCCACAGCGACCTCCACGCGTCGGCCATTCTGGCAACGAATTCGGATTCCGGTATGCCGGCTTTCTTGGCGGTGCGCTCCACGTTGACGCCATGCTCGTCCGTGCCAGTGGTCATCACCACCTCGTAGCCGCGCATGCGTTTGTAGCGGCGGATGACGTCGGCCACAATGGTCGTGTATGTGTGGCCGATGTGCGGCAAGCCGTTGGTGTAGTAGATCGGCGTGGTCAGATAGAATTTTGGTTTCCCCGGTGACATATTTAGTTTGTTTTGCCCGCCATTTCATAAGCACGCAGAGCTTCGCTGATGACGCGCTGGAGCGGCACGTTTTTCTCGACGGCCAGCTTGCGGCAATCGTCGTATTCGGGCGCAACGTGCAGGACGCGCTCATTCACGCGAGAAATTTTGATCCGTACGTCGCCAAAACTGGTGGAAACGCTGACGTGTTCGCGCGGAAGCGTGCGGCGCTGCGCGCGGTAGGTGCGCGCGCCGAACGTGGTGGTCTCCGCGAAAATCAGCGACAGCAGGGCGTTCGTATCCTGCGGCTTGCACAGCACAGTGAGCAAAATGCCCGGGCGATTTTTCTTCATTTGCACCGGCGTGGTGTAAACGTCGAGCGCCCCCGTGGCCAGTGCTTTCTCCAAAAAGTAGCCGTAGATTTGCGGATTCATATCGTCGAGATTGGTTTCGATGACCGCAATTTCCTCGTCGAAGCCGGGAACGGCTTTTTCGGCACCTTCACCGATCAGGATGCGCAGAACATTAGGCTGGCCCTCCAGATCGGCGGTGCCCGCACCGTAACCGATGGCCGAAACGCTCATCGGAGGCTGCGGGCCGAACGAATCGCACAGCGTGGCGACGATGGCCGCGCCGGTGGGCGTGACGAGCTCTCTTTCCACGCCATTGGAATAAGTCGGCTTGCCTTGCAACAAATTCGCCGTCGCGGGCGCGGGCACGGGCAAAATGCCATGCGCCATTTTTACCGTGCCGCCGCCGACGTTCAGCGCTGAGCACGCGAATTTCTCCATGCCGAGGCAGTGAAAGCCGATGCACGCGCCAACGATGTCCACGATAGCATCCACCGCGCCCACTTCGTGGAAATGGATTTTTTCGAGCGGCACGTCGTGGACGCGGGCTTCCGCTTCGCCGAGCCTCGTGAAAATGGCAGCAGCGCGCTCGCGAACTTGCGGCGCGAGCTGCGATTTCTGCAAAATCTCCAGGATGGCGCTGAGCGAACGGTGCTTGCACTGATCCTCGGTCTTCACCTTGACGCAGGTGGCGGCCATGCCGTTTTTCCAAACTTTTTCAGCGGAAAGCTCCCAGCCCGGAACCTGGAGACCGCGAAGTTCGGAGCGCAAGTGGTCGACCTGACAACCGGCATCGACCAGCGCGCCGAGAGTCATGTCTCCACTGATGCCCGAAAAACAATCGAAATAAGCGAGTTTCATGGGATGCCGCCGCAGGAACTGCCTGACCTGTACAAGTTCCGTTGGAGATGAATTGATAGTATCGGCGGAGAGAAAGGGTGTCAAACAGGGTGGCTTCGGTTGTGGCTGGCGAAAAGTGACAAGCCCTTGCCACAGGAAACTTGCTGGCGGTTCCGGCCGAGTTCCATTGCGGGAAGAATCGAGGCACACCCCGGCGGTTTTCGTAAGAGTGGCAAGCAAAGGACTTACAGGCTACGGAAAATGGAAGAGTGCGCAAGGCTATGGATTTAAGCGGTTTGGAAAGTAGCTTTTTTTCGGAGAGCCTGAAGAATGGCGGAGTGAAGGCGTTGTGTTGAGAAAATCTGTGAGAGGATCCAAGTGACACCCGGCAGTTTTCGTAAGAGCGGATTCTAAAGGACTTACAGGCGCCACGGTTTGTAAGAGCGGATTCTAAAGGAGTTACCGGGAGCGGTTTTCCGTCACAGTGACGGTGCAGCGGGCTTGGAAGGAGATGGATTGGAGAATTCACGACCTATGATAGCCTGGAAGTGTTTACTTGTCAATAATTATTAAGGCCTGGTACTCCCGCAGAAGGGACCTGTCCGTCAAACCAATGAAAATACGAGGTGTGGGCTGGACGTGTACTGAAGCTGATCTTGTGCTCAGCACTCGTGCTTTTGTGTCATGCCGTCTGATTCGCTAGTGTCTGGTTAACCACCATCGGAAACGGACCAGGCCACTCCTCTGCTCCGTCTCTTTGACCCCCGTTGGCGGCATCTCCTATACTGACGTGATTCCATACGCACGATTCATGCTCGCTGAGGACACGTGTACCAGGAACTGACAAACCGATTGCGCGAGGCGCTGGCAGCGCACGTATGGGAAAAGTATGGCGTGGAGCTGGCGATTGTGCTGGAGCGGCCACCGAAGATCGAGATGGGAGAGGCGGCTTCGCCGGTGTGCTTCGAGTTGGCGAAGCGACTAAAGAAGGCGCCGCGGCAGATCGCGCAGGAGATCGCGAACAGTCTTGGGAAAGTCGCGGGAATAGCGCGCGTGGAGGTGGCGGGCAGCGGGTATTTGAACGCGTACTTTGACCGGGGAGCGTTCTGGGAGAGCACACAGAGAGAAGCAAGCGCCACGCGTCAGGAAGTGGAGGGCGGGCGAGAGAAAATCATCGTCGAGCATACGAGCATCAATCCCAACAAGGCAGCGCACATTGGACACGTACGAAATGCCGTGCTGGGCGACACCATGGTGCGGATCCTGCGGCACGCGGGCCATCGCGTGCAGATTCAAAACTACATCGACAATACGGGTGTACAAGTGGCGGATGTGGTTATCGGATTCCTACGCATGGAGCAAAGGACGATCACCAACGTGATGACGCTCGCGAAAGAGCCGAAATTTGACTACTACTGCTGGGATTTGTACGCCAAGGCCACAAACTTCTTTGCAGAAGATGCGGAACGCGCGGGCATGCTGCGGGCAGAGACGCTGAAGGCCATCGAAGAAAACCGCGGGGAAGATGCGGAAGTGGCGCAAGTGGTGGCGGACACGATTGTGAGCTGCCATTTGCGGACCATGGCGCGGCTGGACATCTACTACGACTTGCTGGCACGAGAGAGCGAGATTTTGCATTTGAAGTTCTGGGATGCAGCATTTGAGATGCTGAAGAAATCCGGGGCCATTCACCTGGCGGCGAGCGGGAAGATGGCGGGCTGCTGGGTTTTGCCATGGAGAGAGGACGCTAAGGACGCAGACGAAGTAAAGGAGGTAAAGGGAAAGAGCACAGAGGAGGACGAGGAGAACGAGCAGGACAAGATTATTGTGCGGTCGAACGGGACGGTAACGTACGTCGGGAAGGACATTGCGTACCAACTCTGGAAATTCGGCTTGCTGGGGAAGGATTTCCATTACAAGAAGTGGCCGGACGTTCCGGAGGGAGAAACGGTTTGGGCGACTACGAGTAGAAAGGGGGACCCGGACGCGCCGCACTTTGGGGAGGCGGCGGCAACGGTCTACAACGTGATCGACACGCGGCAAACGTATCCCCAAAAAGTGGTTGCGGAGGGATTACGCCGGCTGGGACATCCGCAGGAAGCGGACAATTCTATCCATCTTTCTTATGAGCGCGTGACGCTCACACCGCGATGCGCCGCAGAAATGGGCTACGAGCTTTCACCGGATGAAGCAAAGAAACCGTACGTGGAAGTGAGCGGGCGCAAAGGGTTTGGCGTGAAGGCGGACGATTTGATGGACAAGCTGGAAGCCGCGACGCTCGGCGAAGTGCAGCAGCGGCATCCGGAAATGAACGAGGATGAGCAGAAGCGCACGGCACACGCGATTGCGGTGGGCGCCCTGCGGTTTTTTCTGCTGAAGTTTACGCGCAACGCCATCATTGCGTTCGACTTTAAGGACGCGCTGAGCTTTGAGGGCGAAACGGGGCCCTATTGCCAATACGCCGTGGTCCGGATTCGCGGGATCCGGCGCAAAGGCGCGGAAGGGACAGTGACGAGTGCTGCAGTGACGCCGGAATTTGTGGGGCAGATACTTGCGAGTGCGGAAGGCACAGGACTTTGGGAGCTAGTACTGGCGGCGGGATCGCTGGATTACGCGGTGGATGCGGCGATTGCGACGCAGGAGCCGGCGTTTGTAGCGAAATATGCGTTTCAATTAGCGCAGGCGTTTAATTTGTTTTACCACAAGCATCACATCTTGTCGGAAGCGGATGAACAGAAGCGGGCGTTTTTGTTGCGATTGACGGAATTGGCGGAAGCGCAGCTCGTGCGCGCGCTGAGTTTGCTGGGGATTAAAGCGCCGGAAAGGATGTGAGGATGGTGTTGAACCGTTATCCTGGACACGTTACGCGCTCAAGGGAGCCGGGGAAGTCCTGGAAAAGCCACCGCGCCCGGTTCCCTTGTGCGAAGTCCAGGACTGGCGCAAAAAGGCGTGGGGCTATCCAGCTTCGCAGATCATTCAATTCCTTGCTGTCCGCGGGTACGATTGGTCTATGCTCCGCGAAAACAGGAGCTTGCAGATGCCCGACACCAAAGCCCGGAAGGAATGAGACAGAAATTTCGTGGCAGTGTCCCCGGAACGCGCTGGAGATATCCGCGACCGCGGGCTGATGGGAACCTGAATTTGTCTACCGATTTCAATTTTGACCGGCCGCATGCCACGCACCTCGTCGAAACGCGCCAAGCCTTATTGCGCGAGATTCTTCCCGCGTGTGTGCAGGCGCAAGGGCTGCGCACGGTGTTGGATGCGGGCTGCGGCGTCGGCTATTTTTCCGCCTTTTTGCGTGACATGGGATTTGAAGTTTCGGCGTTTGATGCACGCTCGCAGAATATTGAGGAGGCACGGCGGAGGCATCCCGGAATAAGATTCAACATCGCAGACATGGAAGATCCAGCGTTGCAAAAACTGGGGCAATTTGACCTGGTGTTGTGTTTCGGGCTTGTCTATCATCTGGAAAACCCCATGCGCGCGTTCCGCAATCTGCGCGCGTTGACAGGAAAGCTGCTGCTGGTGGAAAGCGTAGCCATTCCGGAGCAAAAGCCGGCACTCTATCTGCGCGATGAGCCAGAGATCGAAGACCAGGGGGTGCATTCCTTCGCGGCCTATCCGAGTGAAGGAGCCCTGCACAAAATGGCGTATCGCTCGGGCTTCCCGTATGTCGCGCGTTTCGCCTCCCTCCCGGACCACGAAGACTTTCGATCGGCGTTCGGCCGCCGGCGCTTTCGAACCATGCTCGCGGCGTCGATGACACCGCTTGGCGCTCCTCATTTTGTGCCGGTGGAGGAGCCGCACAATCCTCCCGATCCATGGATGACCGACCCGACGGGCGTCACAAAAATGTTCCGCCGGTTCGGGAAATTCATGGAGAAGCCGTGGCAGGAAAAGCTCACGGCAATGTGGCGGCGTTATGGGCCAGGCTAGCCGCGCACGGGCCGAAGACCGCGAGGGCTAGTCGCGTGCCACCGGTCATCGGGCATGTCCGAATTGATCGAAACCAGCATTCTAGTACGATCGGGAGTTGACTGAAGTCTGCCAACAGGCGCGAGAGTCTTGACGGAGCGCTGGAAAGAAAGTACCTCAGTCCCTAAGGATATCCGTTGATGCTGACCATTTTCGCCATGCCGAAGGCGTTTCGCAGGCAAATTGAACTGATCCAGCGGAACGCCATCCAGAGCTGGACGGTTCTTAGGATCCATCCCGAAGTTATTCTGTTTGGCGAGGATGAAGGCACTGCGGAGGTGGCCCGCGAATGGGGTTTACGGCACATTGCAAGAGTCGCGCGCAATGATTCAGGCACTCCGCTTTTGAATGACTTGTTCGCGCAGGCGGAAAGCAAGGCAGCGTATAATTTGCTGTGCTACGTGAACGCAGACATCCTGCTGCTGGAAGATTTCGCCGCCGCGGTGGAGCAGGTCGCGCAGCAGCGCCAGCCGCTGCTGATGATGGGACAGCGGACAAACGTGGATATCAGCGAGCAGATTAATTTTTCGCGGCCCACGTGGGAGCAGGAGTTGCGCGCCAAGGCGCGTACACAAGGCCAGCTAGGCCCGCCCAACGCCATTGACTATTTTGTCTTCAGCAAGGGACTGGGGAGCAATCTGCTGCCCCTCGCAATCGGCCGCCGATGGTGGGACAACTGGCTGCTGTGGCATGCGCGCTCTCACAAGGCCACGGTGATTGATGCCTCGCAAGTGGTTCTGGCCATCCACCAGAATCACGACTACGGACATCATCCCGCGGGCACAAAGGGCGTGCACGACGGGACGGAAGCGCTGCGCAATCGCGCCATGGTGGGTGAATGGTACCACCTCCATACGACCGAAGATGCCACGCACCGCCTCACGCCGAAAGGTCTAAAGCGCCGTTACGGGCGTCCATGGCTGGTAGTCAAGCGTGCGTGGTCGCACCCGCGCGGCTTGGCGCTGCTCATTTTCAAACTTCTGTCGCGCCCCTTCCGACGTAAATTACCGGCCCAGACTGCTGACCGAACTTAGGATGCGCAGGACGCCAGCGGGCAGAATCAATAAGACATGACAAGGTTCACAAGGGTGCGCAGGGCCACGCCCGTGGGGCCTTTGGCGAGCCAGGGCTTGGCGTCGTCGTTCCAGGCGGTGCCAGCGATGTCGAGGTGAATCCATGGAGTGTCGCCGGTGAATTCCTTGATGAACATGGCGCCGGTGATGGCGCCGCCGCCTTTTCCGCTGCTGATGTTTTGGATGTCCGCGACGGTGCCCTTGATAAATTCACGGTAGTCCTCATCAATGGGCATCTGCCACATTTTTTCCCCAGTGGCCTTTGCGCTGGCGAGGAATTTATCGGTGAAGGGCTGGTCGGAGCCGAAGACACCGACGTTGATGCCCGCGAGGGCGACGACAATGGCGCCGGTGAGCGTGGCGGCGTCGATGAGATGTGTAGCGCCGAGCTGCTTCGCATAATGAACGCCGTCAGCGAGGATGAGGCGGCCCTCGGCGTCCGTGTTGAGAACCTCGATGGTTTTGCCGGACATGGCAGTCTGGATGTCGCCGGGCTTTTGCGCGTGGCCGCCGGGCATGTTTTCGGTGGAGGGCACGACGCAAATCACTTTGACGTTGGGCTTGAGAGCGGCGAGAGCACGCATGACGCCGATCATCGTGGCGCCGCCCGCCATGTCGTATTTCATTTTTTCCATCCCGTCGGCGGGCTTAATGGAGATGCCGCCGGTATCGAAGGTGACGGCTTTGCCGACCAGGCCGATGACGGGTGCGCCAGGTTTAGCCGACGGCGGATTGTAGGTGATGACGATCATGCGGGGCGGCTCGATGCTGCCCTGCGCGACACTGAGGAGGGCGCCCATCTTAAGATCGGCGATTTTCCTTTCATCGAGGATTTCGACGGAAAGGCCGGCGGACTTAGCCATGGCTCCGGCTTTTTCGGCGAGGATGCGGGGAGTGAGCTTGTTGGAAGGCTCGTTGACGAGGTCGCGCGTGAAGTTCTGCGATTCGGCGATGATGCGGCCCTTCGAAAGGCTTTTTTCCGCGGCAGCGCGTTCGGTGTCGGAGTAACCAACGATCGAGACGAAGTCGATTTTCTTGTCGTTCTTTTTGTCGGTCTTGTATTTGTCGGACTCGAAATCGGCAACCAGCGCGCCTTCCGCAATCACCTGAGCGGATTCTTCCGTGGCGCCGCCTTCGCGGACGAGAAGAGCGAAGTTCTTGACGGAGCGAGACTTCAGATACCGCAGGGCAGCGCCGGCAACCTTGCGAAGAGTTGCGGAATTGAACTGCTCGCGCTTCCCTGCTCCGACGAGAAGGAGACGAGCGGCTTGGAGGCCAGAGGGCGAGTGAACGAGGGTGAATTCCAGCGTCTTGGCGGTCAGTTCCCCGCTCTTGGCGAGCTTGCGCAGCAGTCCTCCGGCGGACCGATCCACCTCGGCGATGCGGCCCTGAATGGGGTCCGTCTCTTCAAAGACATACGAAACCAGGGCATCAGTTTCGAGTGAGGCGAACGGCTTGGTTTCCAGGGTGATTTGCATGATGCGTTATCGCCTCCGATTGCGATACATGGATTCTTCGACTTCCCTGCGCGCTTCCTTGGTGCGTTCGTCCTGGCGGCGGTCCCACGCTTTCTTGCCCTGCGCCAAGGCGATTTCGACCTTGGCGATGCCACCACGGAAGTAGATTCTCAGGGGGATCACTGTCAAACCTTTGGCCTCGGTGCGGCCAGAAAGCCGGTGGATTTCGCTCTTGTGAAGGAGGAGCTTGCGCGAGCCGAGGGGCTCGTGGTTCCAGGGGCCACCAGGTGAGTACTGTGCAATGTGTGCGTTAACGAGCCAAGCACCGCCAGGCCTGAAATCCACGTAGGCGTCCCGGATATTGGCTTTACCCTCGCGGAGGGCTTTGACTTCAGTGCCATGGAGAACCAGACCGGCCTCATGTTTTTCAAGAATAAGGTAGTTATGGGAGGCCGCGCGGTTCTGAGCCACCATCAGCTCACCGGACTTCGAGGACTTGTCAGATTTTTTCGCAGGCTTGGCCACGACGCTCCATCATAACGGCAGCCGTCAGACTTGTCACTCCGGCAAAAACCGCTGTTATTTCATGCAAGACAGCCAACCCCAGCCACCTTGCTGCACCTCTAAGGCGAGTGATAGACTGCGAGTGCTTCTTGTCGAGGCATCGGAGAGTGCATGCAGCGCTGGGGAACCCTCATCCTATGCTGTGGTGTTGGACTGCTTGCGGCGGGCTGCCCTAAGGGCGGTGGCGAGTATCACCAGGGCATGAAGGCAGAAACCCTGCAGGACTACGACGCCGCGCTCACTTACTACCAAAAAGCGGTCAAAGCCGACCCGTACAACGCCAGCTACAAGATCAAGCTGAACCAAGTGCGATTTGAAGCCGGGGAATTGCACGTGAAGCGCGGGTTGGAGTTGCGGAAAAAGGGCGATCTGCAAGGCGCAGCAGGCGAATTCCAGAGGGCGGAGGTGATCGATCCGTCGAGCGCTATCGCAGAACAGGAATTGAACAAGACGGTCGAGATGATCGCGGACAAGAACCGCCAGAACGATGCCGCCGCCGAGCCACCCGCCGATCCCGGTGAACCGGCGCTTGCCATGACACCGCCGCAAATCAAGCCACTTTCACGCGGGCCCATCAATATGAAAATGTCGAACGACGCGAAGATCGTCTTTGACACCATCGGGAAATGGGCGGGACTCACCGTGATTTACGATCCGGACTTCCCCGCGCGACGGATTACGGTGGAATTGAACAATGTAACCCTGGAGCAAGCGCTGGAGATCGCGTCGCTGCAGAGCAAGGCCTTCTGGAAGCCCGTGACGGACAACATCATTTTCGTGATTCCGGATCAGCCGCAGAAGCGCCGGGATTATGAAGAGGAAGTGGTGAAGACGTTTTACCTGTCGAACACGGTGACGCCGCAGGAACTGACGGAAATCGTTACCGGGTTGCGACAGTTGCTGGACTTAAAGCGCATTCAGCAGGTCAACTCGCAAAACGCCCTTATCGTGCGCGACACGCCGGACAAAATATTGCTCGCGGGAAAGATGATTGATGACATCGACAAGGCCAAGCCGGAAGTGGTGATCCAGGTGGAGGTGCTGCAAGCGCGCACAGATCGTTTGAGGGATTTGGGCGTATCGCCTGGACAGACGGCATCTGTAACATTCAATCCCAGCACAACCTCTTCGTCCGGTGGTACCTCGACAAGCACCCCGTTCCTGTTGAGCCAGTTGAAACATCTCGGCACCAAGGATTACAGCGTGAACCTGCCGGGCGCGACGGCCAACGCCGTGTTGACCGATACCTACACGAAGATTATTCAGAACCCCGAGATTCGCTCGGTGGATGGGCAGTCGGCTAAGCTGAATATCGGTGATCGTGTCCCCGTCGCTACGGGAAGCTTTCAGGCGGGTGTGGGCGTGGGTTCGACAGGCGGAGCCGGGTTCGTGAACCCGCTGGTAAATACACAGTTTACGTACATCGATGTCGGAGTAAACCTGGACATGACGCCGCGCGTGCACCCGAACCACGAAGTAAGCCTGAAAGTGAAGGTAGAGGTTTCGTCGGTCACCGGGACTTCGACGATCGGAGGGATCCAGCAGCCGATTATCAGCCAGCGCAAAATTGAGCACGACATCCGCTTGAAAGATGGCGAAGTCAACGTCCTGGGCGGCTTGTTCGAGCGGACCGACACGAAAACGCTGAATGGCTGGCCTGGTTTCGCGAAGATCCCTTTCCTGCGCTACTTCACTTCTGACACCAAGACAGAGCACGAGGAAAACGAAGTTCTGATCGTGCTGATTCCGCGCATCGTGCGCGTACCGGAATGGACGAAAGCAAATCTGCGGCCGATGTTCTCCGGCACGGAGACCAACGTGCAGGTCAGGCGCGAGAGCGACCTTCGTTCACCATCGCAACCGGAACCGGCAGCACCGAATCCACCGGCGCAACAGCAGCCACCGGCGAATGCGAATCCAGCGCCGGGAGCGCCAGCGGCTGGCGGTCCAGGAAATACGGTTCCGGCAGCCGGCGCGGCCAATGCAACAGCGAAGATCCGATTCGAGCCGCAAAGCCTTTCGTTGAAAGTTGGTCAAAGGGCCACGGTGGGAGTGCTGGTCGAAAACGTAAACGACCTTTTCTCCATTCCGATGTTGTTGCAGTACAACCCTGCTTTCGTCAGCGTGGAAGAGGTACAACACGGAGGATTCCTCTCTGGCGGAACCCAGGAAATCGCCATCGTATCGCAGTTGTTCAAGGAGAAAGGTCAGTACATTATTTCCGCGACGCGCCAGCCCAATACGCCGGGAGTCAGCGGGAGCGGAACGCTGATCGGCCTGGTGGTGAAGGCGCTGGCGCCGGGCTCCACGAATTTGTCGATCGTGCAAGTAAACGCAAAAGATTCGCAGCAGAACGCCATCCCGCTGGTGACCGGCGAGGCAACGCTGCAAGTCCAGCCGTAGTCGAATTCTAGAGAACCATGTTGCGCGAGGTTCCAATTCGAATGCGAGCCAGCAGGCAACGAGTCGACTCTCAGCGGGGCATGACGCTTCTGGAATTGATTCTGACCTGCGCTATCCTGTTGATCTTGTCATCCACTGCGCTACCAATTGCAAAGTACACCGTGGTTCGAGAGAGAGAAGGAGAGCTTCGCCATAATTTGCTGGAGATCCGCGATGCTATTGACCGGTACAAAGACGCAGCGGACCACAATCAGATTCGCGTGGAGATTGGGAGCGAGGGATACCCGCCTGATCTCGAGACGCTGGTAAACGGCGTCCAGCTTGGGAACAGCGGTGATAAAAGGATTCGGTTCTTGCGAAAGATTCCGGTGGATCCCACGACCGGGCGCACCGAATGGGGATTACGAGCCGTCCAGGACGATCCGGATTCGATGCACTGGGGCGGGAAAAACGTCTTCGACGTGTACTCGAAATCAACGGACACTGCCTTGAATGGGACAAAGTATTCGGATTGGTAGCCGGAACAAGGTTTCAAAGTGAAGATGCAACTGCAAATTCGGTTGGCTTGGTGGTCGCCGTGGAACAGCCGCAGTAGACGGGGCAAAAACGGGTTCACCCTCATCGAATTGCTGATCGTTGTTTCCATCATCGTCATTCTCATTGGCATTGCGGCAATGAAGTATGACCAGGTGGTGCAGCACTCGAAAGAAGCTGTCTTGAAATCCGATCTACGCACGTTACGGGATGCGATTGACCACTACACGCTGGACAAACAAGCTGCGCCACAATCGGTGGATGATCTGAAGCAGGCGGGTTACCTGCGCGATGTACCTGTTGATCCCATGACACAAGCCAAGGACTGGGTGCCGCAATTCGACAGCGTGGTTCTGAGTCCCGATCAAACCAGCACAGGAATGGTGGACGTGCATTCGAATTCGAGCCGAGTCTCGCCGTTCGAGCACACCCCCTACAACGAGTGGTAATTGCTGCCACTCGGTCGCAAAGTCACACAGTCCTGTTTCCCAGAAGATTTGATGATTTGACGGGAACACGGCCGTCCGCTATAGTCAAAGTGCGGGGTGGAGCAGCCTGGTAGCTCGTCGGGCTCATAACCCGAAGGTCGTCAGTTCAAATCTGACCCCCGCAACCAATTTCTAGTTCAGATACAACGGCTTAGGAGACTCCACTCCTGAGCCGTTTTCTTTCAGGGTCCAACTGGGGTCCAAAACTCCCCAAACTGCCTTGCCAAGTTGCGCCGCGATCCTCTTTCCATCCTCGCTAATCACGTGAGTATAGATAGTCTCAGTGACCGGCGATCCGTCCGCGTGACCGAGTCTCTGCTGTCGCAATTTCTGCGATGCACCGAAACTGCTCATCAGAGTTGCATTCGCGTGACGGAAGGCGTGGAAGCCATTGCCGCGGGGCACCTGAATACCTAGTGACCGTAGCAATGGTCTGAACCTTCGTTTGAGCAACAGGTTCTGATCCCACGGCGTTCCATTGCATGTGGCGAAGAGGAGCCGACGCTCGTTCGGATGCCAAGACTTCAAGAACGCTTTTAAGTGCGCACATGCTTGAGGCGAGAGCTCAACAACCCGAATAGAGTCGTCTGTCTTCGGATCGCCTAGTTTTCCGCGCCACGCGCTCTGCCGCACTTGAAGCATTCCACGCTCTATGTCTATGTCATCGACCGTTAGTCCGCACAGCTCGCCAGCTCGGAGCCCGGTTTCCGCAGCTAGTCCGTACCAAGTGCGGTGCGGCTCCTGAGCCCTGGCAAGAATGAGTTGGATTTCCCTTTGAGAGAGAAAGAATCGCTGCACTCGCTTTACTTCTGGGAGCACGACGCCTTCCATGAGGTCGTGAGCGACGTAGCCCCACGCTCTTGCTGTGGTCCACATGCTCTGGAGTGTGATGCAAATATTCTTAGTGGTCTTCGGGCTCACCACAGACGTGGAAACGAATTGCTGAATCATCTCGGGATTGAGATCCTTCATCGAGTACTCACCAAAAAACGGAACAAGATGCTTCCAAATGTGAGTTCGATAGTTAATTGCCGTGGACTCCCCATATTGACTCAACACTTTCGATTCCCAGTTCTGGGCGAAGTCTGCGAACTTGGCCGTTGGCATTGGCCTGTAGCTGATCTTATTGACGTGTGCGATGTGTGCGTCGAGAGCCCGTTGCGCCAGGCGCTTTGTTGGATAATCTTTGAGACTCCCGATTATCCCGTGCCGCCGCGGGCGTCGCCGAACACCGTTTACGATTACATCTTCACGCCATCTCCCATGCCAACCGTCCTGCTCCAACCACAACTGTCCCTTCTGGTACCGCTTTCGTGCCATCGAGTTCCTTTCGCCCGATGACTCGATTGCCCTTAGCAGCGACAGTTTATCAAAATCCAGACTCATGTGGCGGTCCGTCAGAACTGCAAAGAATACGTAATTAGAACTTAGTGTGACTCCTCCGTCGGTTCTCACTGCCAATGTACGGGGTCGAGAACAAAAATAAAGTGTATGAGTACCTCAGGACCTCAAATCCAGACGGCGACCGCAGAGCCATGACCCGCAGAAAGATATTGCCCTCAGGAAAGGGCAGACGAAAATAGAGGGTCATACCCGTGGCCGCCGCCAAGACGAATGCGACGAGATTCTTCGAGTTGAGGATTCTCTGCATCATGCTCTTGCTTGTGACCTTTGCGTGCCGGTGATGAGGACTTCTTTGCGTGCAGCCTGCTGTTGCTGCTTTCTCCAATTCATGAAGTGCTTGTCCTTCCACAACAGCATCTTCAGCGCCGAATTGACGACGTGATCTTGGGTGCTGTCGATAAACGTGGCATACTTCTCGACCACTAGAGCGACAGGCTCTTCCAACTGGTACTCGCGCTTCACATGTTGCGGCGGTTTGTTGACGATCGACATATGTTTCCTCCACTTCCTTTCTTTCTCTTAAGTGGACGCGGGCGAAACACTTCGCAAACAGAGCCTTTCCCTGTTTGCAGGGCTGGAGCGACCCCACGATTCTTTTGGGCAGCCAAAGGCTCCCAAAAGTGGGGTCGCTCCAGCCCATTCCGGTGTTTTGCCCATGTCCAAACTGAATGTCGCTCCATGCGCAACCTCTACGCTACCAACAACTTCCGTTCACACAGAAGGTGAACGGAATGGTGAACGGAGTGGTGATCTATGTCTTTCACGGACCGTTCACCGATCTTCCTCTCGAGATCGAACGGACGACGATGACTTCTCACTAGGTAGCTCTCAAAGAAAACGCTTCTTTCAGGGCTGAGCCGTGAGAACTCAGCCCGCATTGCCTGCTCGCCGAGTTCACCAGAACGCCATCCGTGGTACAGGCTGTCGAAGCAATCCCCACGAAACCGTTGCCGGGCTATGTTCAAGAACTCGAGGTCTTCAGTCACCGGGACCACATACTCGTGGTTATCCCACTTCTTTCGGATTTGAAAGTAGCGAGAGATCT
>QHYN01000004.1 GCA_003224145.1 Acidobacteriota bacterium | reverse complement strand
CAAGTTAATCGGGCACTTTTCCGATGCGCGTCAGGCGGGGGCCACTCATTCTTTCGATCCGATTGTGATTGTGGCCGGACTCATTCCGTTCATCGGTATGATCCTGGTATTGTTGCTCGTGCGCAACACACGTGCCACCGATCAGGGGCTGGTAAGGCGAATCTAGAATGTGGATAGTTATGCGCAACTTTCGTTGACGGTATGGTGATCACAACCATTGACGATGAATTTGCATATGTGCGCGACACAGGGCATGGCCAAACGCAATCGATAGACGCAATGGCATTCAACTCTGATCAACCGGAAGATTGGAAAAGTTGTCTGGCGAGCACGCATCTGCAGAGGCGGCTCTGTGACGATCCTCGACGAAAATAGGCTTTTCCCATCTGACCCAAACACACGCTCCGTCGCTAGGCGGCTTTATAGCGGCGTACGTGAGTTGCCGATCATCAGCCCGCACGGCCACGCCGACCCTCGCTGGTTCGCCGAAGACAAGCCCTTTCCAGATCCAGCTCAACTGTTCGTCGTCCCTGACCACTACATCTATCGCATGCTTTACAGCCAGGGTGTCCCGCTTGAACAACTCGGGATTGGATCAACGTCTCTTGATGAGCCCAGGCGCACCTGGCGCATTTTCGCTCAGCATTACTATCTTTTCCGTGGGACACCGACGAGACTGTGGCTGGATTTCGCTTTCCAGGAGCTCTTTGGTTTGGATACGCGTCTTACTCCTGAAAACGCTGATGAATATTACGACGCCATAATGGAAAAGCTGAAAACGCCGGCATTTCGTCCTCGAGCACTCTTCGAAAGATTTCGAATTGAGGTATTGGCAACGACGGATTCGCCACTCGATTCGCTTTCTTATCATGAAACCATCCGTGCATCAGCCTTCAAGGGAAGGATCATACCGACTTTTCGTCCCGATTCTGTGGTCGATCCGGACTTTCCAAATTTTGTCGAAAATCTTGCGTGTTTCGGGCAAATGACGCGCACAGACACCGCCAGGTGGCAAGGTTATCTTTCCGCATTGCGGCAGAGGCGGCTGGAGTTCAGGGCCCTTGGTTGCACCGCGACGGACCACGGCCACCCCACCGCGGCGACCGCCGACCTGGAGCCTGATTCGGCGGCTCGGCTCTATCAAAAAATAGCCTCGGGCACGGGTGATGCTGACGAACGTGAATTGTTTCGCGCTCAAATGCTCACTGAAATGGCGGCCATGAGCCTCGATGACGGATTGGTCATGCAAATTCACCCCGGCAGTTTCCGCAACCACAATACGCGGGTATTTCAGCGCTTCGGGCGTGACGCTGGCGCGGACATTCCGATGCCCACCAACTATGTGCAAGCACTGCGACCTTTGCTAAACCGCTTTGGCAACGAGGCTGGCCTCACCCTCATTGTGTTCACACTGGATGAATCGACTTACAGCCGTGAACTCGCACCTCTCGCAGGGCACTATCCTTGCCTGCGGCTAGGTCCGGCGTGGTGGTTCCATGACAGTCCCGAAGGCCTAATGCGCTTTCGCGAATACACGACAGAAACCGCTGGCTTTTACAATACCGTCGGTTTCAATGATGACACCCGAGCGTTTCTCTCGATTCCCGCGAGACACGATGTGGCACGTCGCGTCGATTGCTCCTTTCTTGCGCGCCTGGTTGCGGAGCATCGAATCGATGAGGATGAGGCATGCGAGGTCGCTTCAGACCTGGCCTACGGGCTTGCGCGGAAGGCATACAGGCTGTAGAAGCAGAAGCGCACTCTGCCATTACGCAGATTAGTGCAATAAAAAACGCTCGGTACTCATCCATACTCGAAGACGGGCACAAGTCGCAATGAGAAGATCAGGTTCTCCCTCAACCAGGGTGCGCTGGTCGATTTGCGCCATGCTTTTCTTTGCGACATCCATTAACTACGTGGATCGCCAAGTGTTCAGCATTCTGGCACCCACCCTTCAGCATTCCATCGGCTGGACGGAAGCGCAATACGGGTACATTGTCGGCGCGTTCCAGTTTGCCTACGCGATCGGGCTCGTGGTTGCCGGTCGAATGGTCGATAGGCTCGGTTGTCGCATCGGCTTTGTGGTGATCATGTGGTTGTGGAGTCTGGCCTCCATGGCACACGCCTTGGCTGCTTCGGCGCTCGGTTTTGGAATCGCTCGTTTTTTTCTTGGTCTTGGCGAAGCCGGCAGCTTCCCGGCAGCCATCAAGACGACGGCGGAATGGTTTCCACAACGAGAGCGTTCGCTGGCCACAGGGATCTTCAATTCCGGAACGAATATCGGTGCGATTTTGGCGCCAGCTCTCATCCCGTGGATTACTCTAAAATTCGGCTGGCGTGCTGCTTTTTTGGCAACGGGCATCTTTGGCGCAATTTGGATCGGCTGGTGGCTTACCCAGTATGACAGTCCCGCGCATCATCCCCATGTTAGCCCCGCAGAGCTCGAACACATTCAGGGAGATTCCGCGGAACCAGTGGAGCAGATTCCCTGGAAGAAGCTCCTGGCTTACAAGCAGACATGGGCGTTCGCTGTCGCAAAGTTTCTTACCGACCCCATCTGGTTTTTTTACCTCTACTGGCTGCCGAAGTTTTTTGACGAAAGGTACCATCTCGGACTCAGCCGCATCGGTCTGCCCCTCATCGTTGTGTACAACGTGTCGACCATCGGAAGTATTGGCGGGGGATGGCTGCCAACGGCTTTTAACAAGATGGGAATCTCAATGGCGAGAGCTCGCCTGTTCGCCATGTTCATCTGCGCCTGTCTCATCCTGCCGATCTTCTTTGCCAGCCGGGTTTCCTCTCTATGGTCTGTGGTTGGCATTTTGAGCCTCGCGACAGCGGCGCATCAAGGATGGTCCGCGAATCTGTTTACCACCGCATCGGACATGTTCCCGCGAAGTGCGGTGGCCAGCGTGGTCGGGATAGGCGGAATGGCAGGCTCGGTAGGCGCTGTCCTTTTTTCACTGAGCACAGGCTGGGTACTGCAGCTTACCCACAGTTACACCCCCCTGTTCGCAATTGCAGCTTCCGCATATCTCGTTGGGCTTCTATTCCTCCGCGTCATTGCCCCGGGTCTGCCGCGAGTCGATGCCGCGGTGAGACAAGGAGCTAATTGACGAGCGTGATTAGCGCGGATATTGTCTTTGAGTGGCTATCCTGCGGAGAATTCCGTGTCGTGACCCGGAGCTGAAATCAGGATGAGCGCTCCCTCAATTAAAATTGTGTTGTTTCATCCTTCCAGTTCGAGAAACAGAGAACCGATTTCTTCATGAGCCTTTTTTGCGAGATCGGAAGCGAGCAATCGGATCTCTCTGTCGTTGACCTCAAGGAAGGTCTGTTTCATGCCCTGCGCGCGCTTGGCCGGCGCGACCGCGTCCTAGCGATCCCTCCCGACATGAGTCGTTTCCACTCTGGGGCCGGCGACTTAGCCAAGAGCGCCTATGAATTTTACAGCGAACGGCTCAGTGCGATATTGCCGGCACTCGGCACGCATGCTCCCATGACTCCGGGTGAGATCGCCAAGATGTTCGGCGGCATACCGTTCGAATTGTTTCACGCGCACAACTGGCGAAAGGATGCTGTCACACTGGGGGAAGTGCCCGCCGAATATGTCCACGAACAGTCGGAAGGCAAGGTGAACTACACCTGGCCGGTTCAAATCAACCGGATGTTGGTCGAAGGCGGATTCGATCTGATCCTCTCCATCGGACAGGTTGTTCCCCATGAAGTGATCGGTATGGCCAACTACAACAAAAATATTCTTGTTGGCATGGGCGGACCCGACAGTATCAACCGGAGCCATTTCCTCGGCGCGGTATACGGCATGGAACGAATCATGGGGCGGGCGGACAATCCGGTTCGGCGAGTCCTGAACTATGCTTCGAGTCATTTCATTCAACACTTGCCCATTGTTTATGTCCTGACGGTCGTGGGGAGAAACGAAGACGGGCGCTTCGCAATCCGGGGAGTGTTCATAGGCGACGATGATGAGTGTTTTCAAAAAGCTTCGCAACTCAGTCTCAAAGTCAATTTTTTCATGCTTGAGGCGCCCATTCGAAAGGCGGTCGTCTACCTGGACCCGGAAGAATTGAAGAGCACGTGGCTGGGCAACAAAGCGATCTATCGGACTCGAATGGCGCTTGCTGACGGCGCCGAGCTCATTGTCCTCGCTCCGGGAGTAAAGAGCTTCGGGGAAGATGCGACGATTGATCGGCTGATCCGGAAGCACGGATATTGCGGCACGCCCGCTACCCTCAGAGCAGTCGAGAATGACCAGGAACTTGCCGACAATCTCGGTGCCGCCGCCCACCTCATCCACGGATCCTCCGAAGGACGCTTCACCATTACGTACTGCCCGGGGGGGCTCAGCCGCAAAGAAATATGCACTGCGGGATTCGACTACGGGGATCTCGAAAGCATGGCGAAAAAGTACGACTTCCGGAAGCTGAAGTACGGCTACAACCAAGTGGAAGGTGAAGAGATCTTCTTCGTGCCCAACCCTGGCTTGGGCCTCTGGGCCTACCGTGGGCGCTTCGATGTTTAGGACGCTTAAGTGATACAGTTTGGCCTTCAAATATTTTCATCGAACACTGCATTCATCGTCTTCTTATCGGGAAGTGATTCAGGGTAATTGAGCGCAGCGCGAAAGGGACAATGAATCAAATGAACCCCTCTCTGGCAGACCTTTCCGGCAGGACCGCCGTCGTAATTGGTGGGACGTCTGGCATCGGGCGCGTGCTTGCTCTCGGGTTGGCTGCTGCTGGCGCAGATGTCATCGCGTCTTCCCGGCGAGTAGAGCAAGTGGAATCAACGGCTTGTGAAATAGAATCGCTGGCACGCCGAAGCCTACGTATCCCTTGTGATGTCTGCGATCGCGGTTCTCTGGAAAGCCTCCTAGCGAGAACGCTTGAAAGCTTTGGCAAAGTGGACATCCTGGTCAACTGTGCAGGCAAAATCAAGCGCGCTCCCACCATTGACTTTCCGGAAGAATCATGGCGAGACATCTTGGAAACAAATCTCACCGGCACGCTCAGGGGCTGTCAGATATTTGGCAGGCACATGCTGGAGCGGGGCTATGGGCGGATCATCAATGTGGCCTCACTGAATACTTTTGTTTCCTTGGCCGAGGTCGCTGCCTATGCCGCCAGCAAAGCAGCCGTGGGCGCTCTCACGAGGTCCTTGGCTGTCGAATGGTCCAAGCGCGGAGTGCTGGTAAACGCCATTGCTCCCGGCGTTTTCCGCACAGCTCTTAACTCCGAACTGCTTGATAACACAAATCGAGGTCGTGAGCTTCTGATGCGCACTCCCATGGGGTGGTTTGGGAAGGAAGAAGAGTTGGTGGGAGCTGCCGTCTACCTCGCCTCGGATACTGCATCCTTCACCACTGGTCAAATCCTGGTCGTAGACGGGGGGTTCCTGGCGAGCGGTGTAAATCAGTAGGTGTGCTGCGAATCGCGCGCCTATTTGGCAGAATAGCTCCTAGTGGGCCGTCACTCGTGCGCAATGTGGAGACTGCGCACGGTGTAAAACGTGTGCTGGCGTTTAGGATTCAGATAGTGGTGGATGTTTGCGTGGCGAACAGGAGCGCGCGTCAACTGATTCAAAACAAAGGGAAAAGATTGGTGCCCGGGGTGGGAGTCGAACCCACATGAGGAAAAATCCCCGGAGGATTTTAAGTCCTCAGCGTCTGCCATTCCGCCACCCGGGCCAGGCAGTTACACAAAATTAGCATGTACTCTGGGCACGCTCAAATCAAATCCATGGCCGCAAAACGCCCGGACGCGAATTCTGCGACCTCCTCTTTTCCCTGTTATCTGTAAATGCCGCCAACTGGGAGGACGTAGGTTTCGCGTCAACGAGCAGTACTCTCGATTTTGTCGTAAAATCCCGTCACCCATGCGATACCCAGGTGCATCTAAAATTTGGCCATGATCCGCGGGTGCCCTCCTGCCCGCGACAGGAGTGAATGTGAGCCAGGCGAAGAGTCAAGTGGACGTCGATCTAGTCAGCATCAATACCATTCGTACTCTGGCGATTGACGCAGTCCAGCAGGCGAATTCAGGCCATCCCGGCGCGCCGATGGGTCTAGCGCCCGTGGTCTATTCGCTCTGGCAGCATTACCTGCGCTACGATCCGACGGATCCTACATGGCCCAATCGCGACCGTTTTGTGCTTTCGGCTGGGCATGCCTCCATGCTGCTCTACGCCACGCTTCACCTTACCGGGGTGCGCGCAGTCAACGCAAAGGGCGATGTCACGAACGATCTGGCCGTCTCCATGGAAGAGATCAAGCGCTTCCGCCAGATTGACAGCAGGACGCCAGGGCATCCGGAATCGCATCTTACGACCGGCGTGGAAACCACCACCGGGCCGCTGGGACAAGGCGCGGGAAACAGCGTGGGCATGGCCATTGCCAGCAAATGGCTCGGAGAAAATTACAATCGCCCGGGTTTCGATATTTTCAATTTCAACGTGTACGCCGTTTGTGGTGACGGAGACCTGATGGAAGGTGTGGCGTGCGAGGCGGCTTCGCTCGCCGGCCATTTGAAGCTTGCGAATCTCTGCTGGATTTACGACAACAATCGCGTCACCCTGGACGGCCCCGCCGAGTGGTCGTTCAGCGAAGACGTTGCCACGCGCTTCGCCGGGTACGGCTGGAATGTCACACGGGTCACGGACGCGAACGACCTCGAGATGCTCGCCCGCGGCTACGAGAATTTCCTCAACACCAAGGACCGGCCCACGCTCATCATCGTCGATAGTCACATCGGCT
>QHYN01000356.1 GCA_003224145.1 Acidobacteriota bacterium | reverse complement strand
GCAAAAGGACGTTTTCTTCCTCGGTAAGCAGTCCAACGTCTACGAAAAGCTCGCCGCCGCCGACCTCTTCCTGCTTCCTTCGCAACTCGAATCGTTCGGCCTCGCCGCGCTCGAAGCCATGGCCTGCGAAGTCCCCGTCATCGGCACAAACACCGGCGGTATGCCCGAAGTTGTCGAGCATGGCGTGGATGGATATTTAGTGGAACCCGGCGATGTGCAATCAGCGGCGCGCTACGCCATCGAAATTTTGTCCCGCCCGGACCGCGGCCGCGAAATGGGCAAGACTGCCCGCTCCAACGCCAAGAAAAAGTTTTGCGCCAGCGACGTCATCCCCGTCTACGAGTCCTACTACAAACGCATCCTCTCTGAATCCTGAGCAACCAGTCGCAACATTGGATTTTCCTTGTAGGGCGCGGCATGCTGCGTCCCATTCTGCAAGAATGATCCGGCCATTGCCGACTATGCGTCTGCAATTCATTCGACTTAGGGTCTATTCTTGATACAGAGGTGCAAACATGACCACATGCGTGCTTGTCGCTTTCTTCTCCAGCCTTGCACTGGTGTCTGGGTATCGACCGCGACAGGAACAAAAATTCGAGTACGCCAAGCAAGCAGAACTTGACTCTGCCGGGAATATCTATGTGAGTTCGGATGAGGGCAAACTTATAAAGATGGCTGAAGCAGGTCATTGTCTGGAAGTCAGAGTTGCGAATGACAGGCAAACCGTCGCATGTACTGTTTCGCGCAGCGAGAAGGGGGAAGAAGCTTCGCAATCGTTGCGATTGGAGATTTATCTGAAGAATGGGCGGAGGACACTCATCGAAACTGAATCTCCGATCTTGGACTGGCATTTTTGGAACGACGGGCAGCAAATAGCCGTGTGCTCGGCGCAGTCCCAAAGCACGGAAACTTGCAGGTTATATGACGCGTCTAGCGCCCACCTCATTCAGCAAATCACCCCGCCACTAGACGAGGGTTTGCTCCCTGAATGGGCGAAGAGCCCTGGTCAAGTCCAAGATGAATCCGTCCCACTGAGCGAAGCCCTATCCCAGGAACGCACCAAGTGGATTGCAAAGGTCTTGCGGCAAATTGGAAAGATCAAACCGGGTATGAAGAGGGAGGACCTGGTCAAGGTTTTTTCAGCGGAAGGCGGACTGTCCAATCGATTCCAGCGCACCTATGTCTATCGTGAGTGTCCTTACATTAAGGTGAATGTCCGATTTACAGCTGCAAGCAACCAAGAGAATGCCCTCGGAGAAGACCCGAACGATATCATCGAGTCAATATCACAGCCTTACCTCGCCTGGTGCATCGTAGATTAAGGGCAGAGTCCCCTCAACCATTTCGTTACACTAACGATTCATCGCTTTTTCCCGTGCCTACTCCTTGTCCGCATTCTCTTGGCAGGGACACCGCCCTTCTTCCTCACCTTTGTGTTCTTCTCAACCCGCAGCTTCCACGCCGTGCGCAACGCCCCTTCCAGCACATCCTCGCTTGCCGCCGCTCCTGCTGCTCCCACGTCAACATCAAGTTCCCGTAGCCCTGCTTCTCCGACGCCAGCGTCGCAAAAATCCGCCCTCCCACGCGGAAGTCCGTCGCGCCCATATGCGACCCCTCTTCCGCCCCTTCTAGGCTCAGCGCAATCCGCCGAAAGTCCTTCGCATTCATAGCGCATATCCCCCGCCAACGGCACCGCCGAAACTTTTCCTTGACCTATACTTTCTCTTCGAGTATCATCAGTCTTGTAGAAATCTGCGGCTGGACGGCGGGAGTTTCTCCCGCTTTTTTCTTTTTCCAGCCCCACTTGCATCGATCCGCATCCCATCCGACGCGCCATAGCCTGGAAAAGCTTGCCCCTGACCGTGCGGATCCGGGGAGGACCAACAGTCCGATAATATCTTCTGTAACCCCTTTAGAATCAACACTTGTGAAATGTCCCTTAAGTGTTGATTCTAAACCACTTACATAAACTATAAGTCCTTTAGATGCAACACTTACAGAAAAACTGGGGGGCCCCCTTTGCAGAGGAATCTCTACGCCGAGCGTGTTTTCAACGGGTAGTGGCGCGCTACCTCCGACGCATACTTCGTGCCGATGTGCTCCCGATTCGCCGCGAGCCATTGGCTCAAAGAGGTTTCTCCGGAGGACGGACCATCGGGCGCAAGCAGATCGCCCATCAGTCCCTTGTATTCCTCCCATGTCAGGACAACATCGCCAACCAGCTGGCCGGCCAGGAGCGTGGAAACATACGCTACGGGCATCGGCAGGTGAACCAAGCGAGTGCGCCGGCGCAGTTGAGCAGCAATCTGTCTCACCAGCTCCCTGAACGTATAGGTTTCCGGTCCAACGGCGTCCAGCACAGCATTCCCATCCCGCTCAACGGCGTCAGCGATCAGCCGCGCCATGTCCTCAACGTAAATCGGCCGGATCCGGTAGCGGCCGTCACCGGGGATGGCAAACACCGGAAAATGGCGCACAAACCACGCGATGTTGTTGATGAGAATATCTTCGAGGCCGAAGATGACGGTAGGCCGCAGAATCGTGTAAGAGAGGCCGGACTCGACTACGGCCTGCTCCAGTTGAGCTTTCCCCTTGTAGTAGCCCAGCTTCGATTCGAGCGATGGGTTGGCGATACTGACGTGAACAATGCGCCGGACGCCCGCGTTCTTTGCGG
>QHYN01000037.1 GCA_003224145.1 Acidobacteriota bacterium | reverse complement strand
TCTTCCGGCGCGTTGTCAATCGAATCAAACGCCCGGAACTGCACCTTCGGGTTATGCTTCGAGAGCACCTTGGTAATCGCCGCCGTCAGCGTGGTCTTGCCATGGTCGATGTGCCCGATCGTCCCGATGTTCACGTGCGGCTTGCTGCGCTCAAATTTCTCCTTCGCCATCCTTTTTTCTCCTCCTAATGTCAGTTGGTTCCGTAGCGCTCAACCTCGTTCTCGTCTTCGAAGCGCCTGATCTTCGCATTCTGCCTTCTCATTTGGGGCGCGAGAGGGCCGATTTCCTCATATCCAAACGCCAAGCGAGTCCACTAGTTTAGAGCACTGCAGTTCGCCGATATGCCTAATGAACTCCATAGAGATCGCCGACTACTTGACTGCCTTGCCGGTGGCCTTTTCAATCACTTCCTGAGCGATCGAGCTAGGCACTTCGGCATAATGAGAAAAATGCATCGTGAAGGTGGCGCGGCCCTGCGTGCGGCTGCGCAGATCCGTCGCGTAGCCGAACATCTGCGACAGCGGCACCTCCACTCGAATGACGTTGCTCCCGGCGCGGTTTTCCGTACCCTGAATCGCCGAACGCCGCGAGTTCAGGTCACCAAAGACTTGCTGCATGTATTCTTCGGGCGTGACCACTTCCACCTTCATGATCGGCTCGAGAAGAACCGGTGAAGCCTTGTGGCAGGCCTCTTTAAAGGCCATCGACCCGGCGATTTTGAACGCCATTTCCGAACTGTCCACATCGTGGTAGCTGCCATCCACCAGAACCGCGGCGACGTCCACCATCGTGAAGCCCGCGAGGATACCGTTGTCCAGGGCTTCGCGAATGCCCGCCTCGATTGGTGGAATGAATTCCCGCGGAATCGCTCCCCCGACGATTTTGTCGATGAAGAGGAAGCGGTGCTCCTTGTCGAACTTCCATTTTCCCGCGGGACCGCCAACAATCTGTTTCGCCAAAGCGTCCAGATCATCCGTGGACATTTCTTTCATGTTCTCGTGGCTGGAGCTCGGGATGGGATGTAATTCAATCTTGCAGTGGCCGTACTGGCCGCGGCCGCCGGTCTGCTTGATGTATTTGCCTTCGGCGACGGCCTTCTTGCGAATCGTTTCGCGGTAGGCCACCTGCGGACGGCCCACATTCGCCTGGACGTTGTATTCGCGCAGCATGCGGTCCACGATGATTTCCAGGTGCAATTCGCCCATACCGGAGATCAGTGTCTGCCCGGTATCCGGTTCGGTGGAGACGCGGAAGGTCGGATCTTCCTGCGCCAGGCGTTGCATGGCCACGCCCAGCTTGTCTTGGTCCGCCTTGGTCTTTGGCTCGATGGCCACGGAAATGACCGGGGTTGGAAATTCGATGGATTCCAAGATGATTTGCTTGTTCTCGTCGCAGAGCGTGTCTCCGGTATTCACGTTTTTCAAGCCGACGCAGGCGCAGATGTCGCCGGCATACACCTCTTCGATTTCCTCGCGCTTGTTGGCGTGCATCTGTAGCAGGCGGCTGATGCGCTCGCGCGAACCCTTCGCGGAGTTGTAGACGTAGCTTCCGGATTTCAGCACGCCGGAGTAGACGCGGATATAGGTCAGGTGGCCCACGAACGGGTCAGACATAATTTTGAAAGCCAGCGCGGCGAAGGGCTGATCGTCACGCGCGCGGCGCAGCTCGAGTTCGCCGGTCTGCGGATTCGTGCCCTCGACCGGTGGAACATCCACAGGAGAAGGCAGATAATCGACAACCGCATCGAGCAACGGTTGAATGCCTTTGTTCTTGAACGCGGAACCCGCTAGCACCGGCACGATTTTCAGCGCCAGCGTCGATTTGCGGATGGACTTGCGCATCTCTTCGAGCGAGAGTGTGCCCTCGGTCAGATACTTGTCGATGACTTCATCGTCGTGTTCGGCGATGTATTCGATCACCTTGTTGCGGTGCTCGTCATAGAACTTCTTGTCGATCGCCGAGATCTTGAGGGCGGCAGCAACGTCCGGACGGGAATCCACGAACGCCTTGTCCCACAGCTTTTCGACGGCAAACGTCTCGTATTTCGCGCCGAGCGTTTCTTCCAGCCAGACAATGACCTTTTCTTCAAGGAAATCGATGATGCCAATGAAATTGTCTTCGCGGCCGAGCGGAAACTGAATGGGCACGGGATGGGCCCCCAAGCGCTGGCGGATGGTGCGGATCACGTGGTCAAAATCCGCGCCCATCTTGTCCATCTTATTTACAAATGCCAAACGCGGCACGCGATACTTGTCCGCCTGCCGCCACACCGTTTCCGACTGCGGCTGCACACCCGCCACGGAGTCAAAAATGGCCACCGTGCCGTCCAGCACGCGCAGCGAGCGCTCCACTTCCACGGTGAAATCCACGTGGCCTGGCGTATCAATAATATTGACGCGGTATTTTTTGCCGAATCTGTCCCAAGCCGCTGTCGTCGCCGCGCTGGTAATGGTGATCCCGCGTTCGCGCTCCTGCTCCATCCAGTCCATGGTGGCCGTGCCTTCGTCCACCGAACCGATCTTGTAGGTCACACCCGTGTAAAACAGGATGCGCTCGGTCGACGTCGTCTTTCCGGCGTCAATGTGCGCCATGATCCCGATGTTGCGGGTGTCTTCGAGTTTGAACGCTCGTCCCATGGTCCCGGAAGCGGCCTTCTTATCTCCTGTACGAGTTGCAACTGCTTCGCTCACGATTCCTCACCAATCCCTTACCACCGGTAATGCGCGAATGCCTTGTTGGCTTCCGCCATGCGGTGCACGTCTTCTTTCTTCTTGATCGCGCCGCCGCGCGCATTGGCGGCGTCGATCAGTTCATCCGCGAGTTTGTCAATCATGGTCTTCCCCGCGCGCTCCCGCGAATACTGCAGCAGCCAGCGAATCGCCAGCGACTGCCGCCGGAACGGATTCACTTCCACCGGAACCTGGTAGTTCGCGCCGCCCACGCGCCTCGTCTTCACTTCCAGTACCGGCTTCACGTTTTCCACGGCTTTCTTGAAAATCTTCAGCGCGTCGTCGTTGGTCTTCTTCGCAACCTGATCCATCGCACCGTAAAACACCCGCTGCGCCGTGCTCTTCTTCCCTTCCCACATCATCGAGCAGATGAACTTTTCCACGAGATCATTGTCGTAGACCGGATCGGTCGCCTGGGTCCGCCGTAGAACAAGTCCTTTGCGTGGCATCGTTCTCTATCTCTCCTTCAAATCCTCAAGAAGCCTTACTTCGCCTGCGCGGCCTTGGGCCGCTTCGCCCCGTACTTGGACCGCCCCTGCTTGCGGTTCTCGACTCCGGCCGCGTCCAGCGTTCCACGAACAATGTGATACCGCACCCCCGGCAGATCCTTCACGCGGCCCCCTCGCACCAGCACAATCGAGTGCTCTTGCAGGTTGTGGCCGATGCCCGGAATATACGTCGTCACTTCGATCGCGTTCGTCAGCCGCACGCGCGCCACTTTCCGCAACGCGGAGTTCGGTTTCTTCGGCGTCTGCGTGTACACGCGAATGCATACGCCGCGCTTCTCCGGGCAGCCCATCAACGCCGGCGACTTCGTCTTGGCGATGACTTCTTCACGGCCCATTCGTACAAGTTGCGAAAACGTTGGCACAGTCTTCCCTCTTTTTCGTGTGGCCACACCGCGGCCAGCCGTCGCGCGCAAGATTTTGCGGCTCTCGCCAGGCGCGCACACAATTGCGCGAGAGCTCACGCTTCTGCTGAAAGGTCTACTGCGAATCCGGAGGTACAACCAGCAAGAAACTCCGTACGCACTCCAAGAGATAGAACGGTTCTCTTGGCTTCTGTTCGGAGAGGCTTACTCGGCTTTGCGGGGCTGGCGCCCCATTCCGGCCGCTCTTCCGTCCCATTCCGTCTTACATTGTTCTGGGACCGAAGATAATACCTTTCCAACTCAACAGCTCCACACTTACGGGAGCCGCCCCACTCAGGATAGAAACTTCCCTGACAAACATGGAAGTATAAGGAATACAACACGTTCTGTCAAATGCCATTTACTGAGTGCAGTGGAAAACCTCCCTCGTTCCCCTCAGTCTTTGACAGGTTCCCCAAAGTCGATACCATCGCCCTTCGACCTCAGCCCAAACCCACAGTTGTCCCCTATCCATATGTAACTAACTGTATCTAAATGAGTTACTGCCAACACGCTCAAGGGGCTTTTTTCGCTGGTTGCGCCACCGCGTGCCGCGGAATGACCACCCTTCCTCCCTGCACAACGCTGTAGCCGTCCCGAATCACCAGATCGACCTTGGCTAAGTCGTCAAGGCGCTCATCGGGCCGGCCGTCCACCACCAACACGTCCGCCAGTTTTCCTGGCTCCAGGGTCCCCAGCCGGTCATCCATGTCCAGGATCTCCGCATTCGTCTTCGTGGCTGTGACCAGCGCTTCGGGAATGCTCCAACCTGCCGCAACAAAATTTTTGAGCTCGCGGATATAGGGCCCCGGCAGGTAGCGGTACCAATGGAGAATCAAGTCTGTCCCGATACCGCACTTGATTCCCGCTTTCCTCAACCGCTTGAGCATCTCCAGGTTGGCATCGTTCGAAAACGTGAAGCGCCTCGAAGTCGAGCCGTAATACCCGCCCCACTCTTCAAAAATAATCTGGTACGGAATCAGCGTCGGATCGGCTGCCACTCCCTTCCGCGCCATCAACTGAATGGTTTCCTCGCTCCGCGGCAACGGATGCTCGATCGTGTCCGCTCCGGCTTCCACGGCGCGCTGAATGTAAAGCGTTTCCGAATCTACCGTCACTTTCAATCCCAGCTCGTGCGCCTCCTGGACCGCCGCTTTGATTTCCTCGACCGAAAAATGACTTCCCAGCTTGATGACATCCGCGCCTTTGTGAAACTGTTCGCGCACCGCTTGCCGCCAATCGTCCGGTCCCGACGCCACCCGTGTCGCGCCCATCCGCTTGATCAATTCGTCGGGCGTGTTTTCTGTGGAATGTCCTCCCTCGCCAGTAATGAACGCTCCCGCAGGAAAAATGCGCGGACCAGGAACTCGGTTTTCGCGCACCCACTCTTTCAAGCGGAAGGGCACGTCTCCCTGCGAACCAACATCACGTACGCTGGTGATTCCGCTCTCCAAGAAATAACGGAGCTTTTCCACGGCTCGCAGCGTGGCGTCGGATTCGCTCACCGCCTTCGCGGTATCCGCTTCCGTCAACGGGTAGGTCAGATGCGTATGCAAATCAATGAGTCCCGGTAGAATCGTCTTCCCCGTGACGTCCACCACCTCCGCGTTCTTCGGCCAATCTGTCGACGAGGCCGGCAGAATTTTCGAAATCTTGTTGCGCTCGATGACCAGCGTGCCTTCATGCGCTGCGGTTCCGGTCCCGTCAAAAATTCTTCCGCCGCGCAGCACAAGAATGCGGTCCGGCCCGCCCGGGCCGGGCTTCACGGGAACTCGCCGGGGATCGTCGCTTACCGGTGTTGAGGGATCGAGAAATTTTCTCCGGTCCTGTGGTTTCTCCTGGGCACCAACAACCACGCATGTACCGAGCATTAAAATCAGCGTCGCGGCGCTCTTCATTTTCATCGTCTTGCCCTCACGGACGCGCTTCATATCACAACTCCGAGCCACACGTCGCCAAAAATAATGCGCGTTCTCCGACACGGTGAAGTCGTTCGTCCCCTTCGCCGTGGCCTCATTCACTATTCAATGATCTGCGGTTTCTTCCTTCTCTCAGCTCAATCAGCACATGGTTGCTCTGCAAGCGGGCCATGGTTTGCTATTCGACAAATCCCTGTTTCTCAAGGAAGGAGTTTTGGGTATACTCTCTGTTTAGCGGTGTTCTCCCGTACGTGGTCGGTTTGCAATGGCAATTCCTGATCTCGACGCCCCAACCTCGGTCAGCCGCTCGACCTGCAAGAGGTCCTTGTGGGGTTCTCTGCGCCTTGGTATTCCCAGCATCTTGGTGTTCGCGCTCGCGGCTGTCGGTGCCGCGCAGAGCTATGCTCAGGACCAGGACGTTGCTGAAGCCGCCCGTCAGGAACGTGCACGCAAGCAAAGCCAGCAGAAAAAGCCTCGGCACGTTTATACCGCCGAAGATCTGAAGCGCGAGCACATCCTCGCGCCGGAAGATCGCGCGCAGGTGGAAGCGCGCAAAAACGAGGCCGCCCCTGCCGGCCCGCAAAAGGCGCAAGACGCCGTTGGCGGCTCTGCCGTCGCGAGTGACTCCGACACGCAATCACTTCCAGCAAACGCACCTCTCGGCGACATCGCCCGCCGTCTGCGCAGGCAGAAAGAGTCGCAAAAACTTCAGCGCTCCGCCGAGTTTCATCTTCCTTTTGCGGATGCGCCCGTGCTCGCTTCACCCAAACGTCCTGTGCAGCCATTGCGCCCGCCCGTCTCGGCCACGAAGCCTGCCCCGCTTCTCGCCGCTCCCTTCCACCCGCCCGTGAAGCGCTCGCCATTCGAGCGGCCGCACTTCTTGCCTCCGGCTCTCGTCGCTCCGCGCACTCTCGTCCCGCCGCTGCCCGCGCTTCACGTTCTTCCCACGCCATTGCCGGCGCGCGTCGCCCCTTCCCTCCTGGCAAAACTAACCGTGGTCACCGTCCAGCCCGGCGATTCCCTCTGGAAGCTCGCCGCGCAGCGCCTCGGCAGTGGCCGCCGCTGGCAGGAACTGCTCTCCATCAACCCAGGCCTACGCGATCCCAATTTCATCAAAGCTGGCTCTCAGATTGTTCTCCCCGCCTCAGTTACGCCGCCCCACTCTGTCACCAAGTACACCGCGCGCAACGGCGACACGCTCTGGACTATCGCGCAATCTCATCTGGGCCACGGGGCCTTCTGGGCCTGCATCGCCCGCGCCAATCCCGCCATCCGCGACGCCAATCTCATCCACCAAGGCCAAGTGCTGCTCCTCCCCGCCACCTGCTCTCGCTAGGAAACCATCTCCCAAAAAGAGGCCGAAGAACCAAGATGTATCCGTCACCAACAAATCACTTATCTTTTCTATTGACAGATGCATGGCTGTCTTGCTACAATGTTTGTGTTCAGTAGTGCGCCTTGCTCAACTGGCCCACCGACGAGCATCTCTAACTCCTTTAGAATGAACACTTGAAAAAGTGTATCAAAACAAAGAACTTTATCTTCCTTTAGAATCAACACTTACGAAAAAACCCGGGGGGAGGCGACAGTTATGGTTAACCAGCTATCCGCACCGGTTTTTCTCCGGCCCGTTGACTAGCAACCTGAGCGCTCCTAACATGGCAGCGGAAGAGTTTCGCGCCCGATGATCGGCAAAACTATCTCTCATTACCACGTCGTGGAAAAACTCGGCGGCGGTGGGATGGGTGTCGTCTACAAAGCTGAGGATCTCAAACTCAATCGATTCGTCGCACTGAAGTTCCTTCCGGATGACGTAGTTAGAGACTCTGGATCACTGAGCCGCTTCCAGCGGGAAGCCAGAGCCGCGTCGGCCCTGAATCATCCGAACATTTGTACCATCCACGAGATTGATGAGGAGAACGGCCGGCCTTTCATCGTGATGGAGTTTTTGGATGGGCGGACGCTGAAACGCTATGTCGAAGGCAAGCCGCTGTTGCTTGAAGAAGTGTTGGACTTAGGGCTTGAGATTGCTGATGCACTGGACGCGGCTCACGCGGAAGGCATCATTCACCGCGATATCAAGCCTGCGAACATATTCGTGACCAAGCGCGGACACGCCAAGATTCTGGATTTCGGTTTGGCGAAACTGGTGCCCGCGGGGAGCGCCGCGACTCTCTCCGCGAAGGCCGCAGGAAGCGACCTGGAACAGCTAACCAGGCCGGGCACAGCCATGGGCACGATCACGTACATGTCACCAGAGCAGGTGCGTGGCGAAGAGCTGGATGCGCGCACGGATCTGTTTTCCTTTGGTACGGTGCTCTACGAAATAGCGACTGGCAGGCAGGCCTTCACCGGAACCACGGATGCCCTGCTGTTTGATGGCATTCTGCACAAAAATCCGGACCCGCCGTCGCGGGTGAATCTGGCGATCCCCGCAGAACTGGATGCCATCATCCAGAAAGCCATGCACAAAAACCGTGAGGACCGGTACCCTTCTGCGCGCACCGTGATCAGCGATTTGAAGCGATTGCGGCTACAGACGAGTTCGGGTACGCAGGCGACCATACCCATCTCACAGCTCGTCCGGCGCCCGTTAGTGGCAACACCGCTGCTTCTCCTGTTGCTAGGGGGAGGGTTAGGAGGTGCGTGGTGGTACCACCACAATTCTCCGAAGCGCTGGGCAAAAGAGCAGGCCATTCCCCAAGTTGCCCAACTCATGGACAAGAGCCAGTTCTTTGCAGCGTTCCGGCTGGCAAGGAGAGCAGAAAGATACGCGCCGGACGATCCAACTCTAGGGCGCTTGCGGCTCGATTATTCTCTGCCGCTTAGCGTGCAAACCGAACCAGCCGGGGCTGATGTGTACGTGAAGGAGTATTCCGAGGTGAAGGGAGACTGGGAGTACTTGGGCAACTCTCCCCTCCAACTCAATCTTCCCTTTGCGAATTATCGCTGGAAGGTGGAGAAGAATGGATTCGAGACCATCGAGAGGGCAGCGGAACAGGAGAACACGATCACGTTTAAGCTCCAGGCCAAGGGCAGCCTATCGGCCAACATGTTGCCAGTTCCCAGTGGGAGTTCAGAACTCAGACAAGGTCTCGCTCTGGGCGTGCCAGCGTTTCTTATCGGAAAATATGAAGTCACCAATCGCGAATACCAGAAATTCGTAGAGGCCGGCGGTTATGAGAAAAACGAGTACTGGACACAGAAGTTCATGGACGGCGGACGAGAACTCTCCCGGCAAGAAGCGATGGCGCGCTTCCGCGACGCGACCGGGAGACCTGGGCCGGCCACCTGGGAGCTGGGAGAATACCCGAAAGGACAGGACAATTACCCAGTCGGTGGAGTTAGCTGGTACGAAGCGGTTGCGTACGCCAACTTTGCGGGCCAACGGCTACCCACGGTCTATGAATGGAGACTCGCCGCGGGTCATGACATCTTTTCCGAAATCCTCAATCTGAGCAACTTTGGCACCAAGGGACCGGCGCCGGTCGGCAGTTACGCGGGCGTGGGTCCGTACGGCACCTACGACATGGCGGGCAATGTGAAGGAGTGGTGCTGGAACGCCAACGGCACAGACCGCTACATCCTGGGCGGAGCCTGGAATGACGCCGTGTACATGTACATGGATGACGATGCCCATCCCCCGCTCGAGCGCCTGCCTACGTATGGCCTCCGGCTCGTGCAATCGGTGAAGCCCACGCCGCTTCCGCAAGCGCTCTTGCAGCCCATTCCCAATACCCTAGTACGCGACTACAGGAAGGAGAAACCGGTCTCCGATGCCATTTTTGCGGTGTACAAAGGCATCTACGAGTACGACCGCAAGCCGCTCAACGCCAAGGTCGATCAAACGGAAGGCGCGAGTGAGGGCTGGCGCAAGGAAACCATCAGCTTTGACGCGGCCTACGGACAGGAGCGTGTTACCGCTTACTTGTTCCTGCCCACAAGCGCTCCCAAACCGTATCAGACTGTCGTGTTCTTTCCTCACTCGGGCATGTTTCTTCCCGGCTCTAGCCGCAATCCGGAATTGGCTTTTCTGGACTTCATCATCAAGAGCGGGCGGGCACTGATGTTTCCCATTTATAAGGGAACGTATGAGCGTTTTGTTCCCGCCAGCGTGGAAAGAGGGACGAGTGGCGAACGAGACCTGGAAGTCGAGGATTACAAAGACCTCGCTCGATCAGTGGATTACATAGAGACTCGGACTGACCTCGATCACCAGAAGCTTGCCTATTATGGTGTCAGCAAGGGAGCGCGCGAGGCTCCAGTGATGCTGGCGTTGGAGAACCGCTTTCGTACTGCCGTACTTGTTGGCGGCGGCTTCAGCCCGGTACGGCAGTTCCCGGAACTCCGGGAGGTCAACTTTGCTCCCCACGTGAAAGTTCCCACACTGTTGATCAATGGCCGGTACGATTTCATCTTTCCCGTCGTGACTTCCCAGCAGCCCATGTTCCGGTTGCTGGGCACGTCTGAAAAAGACAAACGATATGTGCTTGTCGATAGCGGCCACGTTCCGCCACGGAACGACATCATTCGCGAGACGCTGGACTGGCTGGACCACTATCTTGGGCCGGCCCGCTGAGACGCACTCAGTGTGAGGAACTCCAAGTCCCTGGTGGGCATTGCTTCGCTCAACGCTTGACGCTTGTCGGCCGATTGCGTGCGGGCTACTCGAAAGATTGATCCACTGCTCGCCCCACATCTCCACGAGACTTCAGTTACAATATAATTTCAGCAGCGAATCCAAGAGAGCGCAAGTGATTCACCCCTACGTCTTCCATAACGAGAGCCTTCTGCCCATCGAGAAGGTGCGGCTGTCTCCCGGCCAAGCCGGGCTTATCTGCGGCTGGGGCATCTTCACCACCCTGCGCATCTCCCGCGGCGAAGCTTTCGCCTATGAGCGCCACTGGCGCCGCCTCGAAAAGGACGCCGCCATTATCCGCCTGCCCATCCCCTATACCGCGGCCAAAGTTCGCGTCCATCTGCACGAAGTGATTCGCGCCAACAGCGTCACCGAGGGCTGTGCCCGCATTTATCTCGTCTACAATTCCGTCGGCTTCTGGCAGAGTGCCGAGCAGCGCCCGCCGGTCGATCTCATCATTTACAGTGCAGGTCTCCCTGAGCATCGTGAAATCCTTCGCCTGGCTCTCCGCGAGCACGGCCGCCACGCTGCCTCTCCACTTTCTGGCGTAAAGACGATTTCCTGGCTCAACAATGTCTGGGCCATCGCGGAAGCCAACAAAGAAGGCTTCGACGAAGTGGTGATGCTCAACGAGCGCGGGGAAGCGGCCGAATGCACCTCCGCGAATATCTTCGCGGTGAAAGAGGGCAAGATTCTCACGCCTCCGCTCAACTCCGGCTGCCTCGAAGGCGTCACCCGCGGCATCCTCCTGGAAATCGCGCCTGAGGCGGGCCTCTCTGTCATCGAACGGTCGCTGCGGCCCGAAGATCTCTACTCCTCCGAGGAAGTCTTCATCTCCTCGACGAACCGCAATTTGATCAACGTGGGCGAGATCGCCGGCCACGCCATCCCCGCCCCCGGTCCTGTCTGTACGCGCCTCAACGAACTCTTTGACGCCTACGTTTCCGACTACGTCTCCCGCCGCCTCGCTTCCGCCGTCAAATAAAACCATGCTCGACAACAGCAGACCGTTGATTCTGGAAGTGCGGGCTTAGATGGCGAGTGAGACGAACCTGCGTGCCTTTCAGGCGCAATCTCGTGCCGGGGCGGCGGCGAAGACCGTCTTTCCGATTCTTCTTTCCATCAGCGTTTGTCATCTCTTGAATGACACGCTGCAATCTCTGATCCCCGCAATCTATCCACTACTCAAGAGCTCTTTCCATCTCGATTTTAGCCAGGTCGGTCTCATCGCCCTTACTTTGCAGTTGACCGCTTCTTTGCTTCAGCCAGTCGTTGGGCTTTACACCGACCGCCGTCCCCAGCCGTATTCCCTGGCCATCGGCATGGGAGTCACGATGATCGGTCTGCTGGCCTTCGCCATGGCTCCGAGTTACGGTACGGTGCTCGCTGCCGCAGCGCTTGTTGGCATCGGCTCCGCCGTGTTCCATCCCGAGTCCTCTCGCGTGGCCCGCATGGCCTCCGGCGGACAACACGGCATGGCACAATCGCTTTTTCAGGTGGGAGGCAACGCTGGCTCGGCGCTCGGCCCTTTGTTCGCCGCGTTCGTTCTCACCAAAGGACAATCCAGCATCGCCTGGTTCTCTTTTTTGGCTTTGCTCGCCATCGTGCTGCTTGTCAACATCGGCTCATGGTTTCGTAAGAACAGGTCTCTTCACCCGCAGTCGATCGCCGTTGATCCCGAGCATCTGGCGTCCGTGGGGTCGGTTCATCCACACACGGTTCTGCCTCTCAAGAAAGTTGCCTGGTGCCTGGCCATCCTGGTGGCTCTCATGTTTTCCAAATTCTTCTATCTCGCCAGCTTGATGAGCTACTACACGTTTTATTTGATGAACAAATTCCATGTGTCTGTCCAGAGCGCGCAGATTCATCTTTTCGTGTTCCTCGGCGCGGTTGCCGCTGGAACCTTTATCGGTGGTCCTGTCGGCGACAAACTCGGCCGCAAGTACGTCATCTGGTGGTCCATCCTCGGTGTTCTGCCGTTCACGCTGCTTCTGCCCTATTCCAGCTTATTCTGGACCACCATTCTCAGCGTCATCATTGGGTTGATCCTGGCTTCTGCTTTCTCCGCGATTCTGGTCTACGCGCAGGAACTTGTTCCTGGAAGAATCGGCGCCGTCTCCGGATTATTTTTCGGCTTCGCCTTTGGCATGGGTGGAGTCGGTGCCGCGATTCTGGGAAAGCTCGCCGATCTCACGAGCATTTATTTCGTCTACCACGTCTGCTCCTTTCTGCCGGCCATTGGCATTTTGACCGCGTTCCTCCCGGATCTGGGTCCGGCAAAAGTGCATCAACCGCAGCCCGCTCCCGCTTGATGCTTCGTGCCTAACTCGCCTCAGGCTTCCTTCGCAGTCGCGGGCCGATCTTTCGCCAGGCGCTTGCCTCACCTCCTTGACCAGCCTGCTCCAATGTTGACCTCTGAACCTCTCGTCCCCTCTCGCATGCTACAATGGCCGTCTTGGGACGTACCTATGTCCGATACGGTTATTCCTGTAGGTGAAGTGGTTCTCGAAGTCGTCTCTCCAGACGGCGCGCGCCGCTATGTCCGTGTTACGCAAACGCCTTTTTTGATCGGCCGCGGCGCGGAAACCGGCAACCACCTGCAACTTTCCGATCGCCGCATCTCACGCAACTGTGCGGCCATCGTCATCGAGGCCAATCGCTTCTACATCGAGGATCGCGGCCAGCGTCGCGGCCTTTTTGTCAACGGCGAAAAAGTGGAAAGCCGCGAGCTCCAGGACGGCGACGCCATCACCTTCGGGCTCGACGACTCGTACGAGATCTTGTTTCGCTCCTCCAGCGGCGCAAGCGAAGATTCTGTTCCTCAACTGCTGACGCGCATCGAGCACATCACCAGTTCCGAACCCGCGAGCGGAGGCCTGCGCAAGCTCAACCTGCTTCTCGAGGCCACTTCGCTTTTGCACTCGCAGCTTCCACTTGATTCCGTTCTCGGCACGATGCTGGATCACGCCGTTGCTGTCACCGACGCGGACCGTGGTCTTCTCCTCGAAGCGGACGCCACGGGTGCACTGAAGGTGAAGCTCGCTCGTCGCAGCGGCGGTCTGCGCCTTCCCCCCGAAAGCCTCACGCCCAGCCAAACCGCGATACAACTTGCGATCAAGCAGCAGTCTCCGGTCATCACCGAGGATCTCGCGCAGGCCGACATGGATTTGCAAGCCGCGCATAGCATCGTGGCGCAGCGGCTTCGCGCCGTCGTGGTGATTCCGCTCTGGGCGATGTCCCGCGCAAACACCCAGGAATCGATGATCAACATCAGGCGCGGTGAATTCCTCGGCGTTCTTTATCTGGATTCGCGGCGCCCGGCGGCTTTCTCCAAACTCGATCGCCAAATTCTCGACGCTCTCGCGGCCGACGCCGCCAGCATTCTCGACAACGCCCGCCTCGTCGAGCGGGAACGCGAGCGCCAGCGCCTGGAGCAGGAGATCAACATCGCGCGCGACATTCAGCAGGCGCTCCTGCCGCGCAATTTCCCCGACAACCCGAACTTCGCCGTGGCCGGCATCAATTTCCCCTGCTTGTCCGTTGGGGGCGACTACTTTGATGTCTTCCCTTTGAGTGATGACCGTACTGCGTTTGTGATTGCCGACGTTTCCGGCAAGGGACTTGGCGCCGCCATTGTTACCACCATGCTCCAGGGCGCGCTCTCGGGCATGACCCTCGGCACCGACCCCGGGCTTCTCTTCAATAACGTGAATCGTTTTCTTTGCGATCACACGGAAGTAGGCCGTTACGCCACCGTGTTCTTTGGCATCCTCGATCGGGACGGCCATCTCGAATTCATCAATGCGGGCCACCCTTCGCCTTTCCTCATCCGCAGCGGCACTGCTGAGGAAGCTTTCACCGAAGGCTCTTTCCCCGTTGGGCTGGTTCCCGAGGCCCGGTACACTGCCGCTTCCCTTAAACTCGAGCCCGGCGACACGCTGGTCCTATTCACCGATGGTGTGACCGAGGCGATGGATCCCGACGATCAACTTTTCGGCGTGCCGCGTCTCAAGGAAGTTCTTACCGGGCAGACCGAGTGTCCGCTGGAACAACTTCAGAAATGTGTTCTCGAGGCGGTCGAGAACTTTGCTCGCGGCGCGCACCAAACCGACGATCTGACGCTGCTGATCGTGCGCTACCGCGCCACCGCCGCATCGGCTACCACCGGTACCGGTGTTCCCGCGTCCGAGCCGTCTTCCGTCGCCGCAGCTTCCTCGTCTGCTAATCGCGCGGCCTCCTCCTAAAATTTGGAGTGCGCTCCGCTGCAATTCAAAAAGCAAAGGCGAGGAACGCAATTCGCGCCCCTCGCCTGCATTCCACTTGTTCGAATCGGTCCCGATTCGAACGTCGATTCGAGCTTGGCCTTACGAGCCGAGAGCGTTCAGATCGTCCTTGGCCTGCTGTTCGGCGGTCTTGGCGGAACCCTTGGCGTCCGCACTGGGACTCAAGAGGTGAATGGCCTTGGTCAGACTGAGGGCCTTCTCTCCATCCGCGGCCTTGCATGCGGACATATCGGCACTCGCATGCACGCCGGTGACACTGGCGCGCAGGCAATTGAAATCCAATCCAAGATTGCGACTGGCGTGAAGCGCGGCGAGGCACTCATTCAGCGCGGTGAACGAGGCGCAGGCATCGGTGGCATTTGCATTGGCAGGCAGAACTCCCTGCGCTTGCAGCTTGGGCGTTAGTTTTTTCTCGACGTCGCTGCGGCTGCCGTTCGAATCAACGGACTTTTTTGAATCTTTCTTCACCCACTTGATGGGATTCAGCGAATGGGAGCTATGCGAGCTTTGCTGCGAAGCGGCAGAAGCGCCGGCGCCAGCAGGCCCTTGTGCCGCGGCGTGCTCCGCGCACACCGTGATGAACGCAGACAAACCCACGACTACGATTACAACTCCAAAAAAATTTCTTTTCATGTTTACCTCACGAGGGCTTTGGGGGATGCGGAAAGAGACTGCCGGTCCCGGCCTCGCCTTCCAGTAGGCCACAGCGAGAGGATGGAAGAGAGCATTCGAACGGGGGTACTCCCCCAATCGGTCACACTGGCCGTTGGTACAGGTGGGGAAGCACATTCCGGAAGCTTGCCGCGCGAGTGTGCGCTCCTCGTTTGGGACCTGGTTTTCTATTTAAGGACTCTCCCGGGCAAGACCATGGAGAAAGCTGAGCTGCGTAAATAAATAAGGGTTGGCAACCCGGGAAGACCGGTCAGGACTTGAGGCGGAGAATGAGGCCGTAGAGGGCCAGCGCCAGACCGAATAGAAACAGAAGAGGCGCCAAGTAATTGGTGACGGCCGGCTGCACGGCTACGGGAAGCGCCAGCGGTTTTGCATACCCCGCTCCAAAGTAGTAGATCACCCCGGCAAGCAACATGTAGAGCAGCCCCTGGCGCATCTGCGTGCGTCCGCTCGTCCCCCCAGAGCGGGACAAGCGCACCTGCGGAACCATCTCCCGGCAAAAAGGACACTGGTTCAGGTGTGCATCAATGCGCTTCCCGCAGAAAGCACACTGGCGCTTCTGCATGATTTGATTTCCCAAAGCGCTCATGCTCATCCCCAGACATTCCCTATTCTTTTCAAGTTAAATCCAGGGTACTTCCGGGGTCAAGGGAGAGGTGACGAAGATGGCAACAGTGCTTCGAAAAGGGTGTTAAACACTTGAACATCGCCTGGTGTCGTGCGCCGCGGGGAGCGCGGGGAGCACCCGCTCGCGGCAAGCCCGGATAAATGAGATTCCTATTGACTCTACAGTTCGCGGAGAGCGGTAGCCACGGGAAGCCGCGCGGCACGAACGGCAGGAAAAAGACCGCCAAGGACTCCCATCACGAGAGCAAAGATCACACCTTTAACCAGCAGCTCGGAAGTGATTTTGAACGCAAAAGCAAGATGGGAGAAAGTCTGCCAGTTCATCGCTCCGGTGGTGAGCCCGTTCAGCGGAAGAACGGCAATACAGCCGATGACCCCGCCAACGAAAGAGATCAGCAACGCTTCCACGAGAAAAGAGATGACGACCGAAGGTCCGGCGAATCCCAGAGCACGCATGGTAGCGATTTCGCGGCCACGTTCAGCAACGGCCGAATACATGGTATTGAGGGCTCCGAACACCGCCCCAACGGCCATGACGAACGCGACGAATCCGCCCAGACGGGTAATGAGCGTGGTCATCCGGGTGGATTGCTTGGCGTAATAATCCACTTCGCGCGTCACGTCCACATTCAATCGTGGATCGGAAGTGATCGCGTCCTTGAGCTGCTGCAACGTTCCGGGAGAAGTGAGGTGTACGGTGACAGATTGAAAAAAAGTGTCGGGCCGTTTATAGGCCCCGCTGAGCAAATGCGCATCGGCCCAAATTTCAGAATCGAAGGAGCTGCCGCCAGCGTCAAAGATTCCCACGATTTGCCACCGCATGCTGCCTAGCCCAATGGTGTTGCCAAGAGTCAACCCCGAGTAAGATGAATTGGCGTTCTTGCCCACGACGACCTCGGCAAGACCGGCCCTAAACATGCGTCCCTGGACGATTTTGACTTGTTTGCGGATTTCGAGCACGTTCGAGGAAACGCCGCGAAGCTGAACATTCGCGTCGGTGCCGGTGGAACGCAATGGAATCGGGGCGATGAGCACCGCCTCTGGAGAGACCAGCGGGCCATCGGCACTGCGCGCAATCCCGGGACCATCTTGAATGATCTTCACCGAGTCGAGGGCAACCCCGCTAGTCATTTCCGACGTCGCACCCGCACGGACAATCAAGGCGTTGTCCTCCGAACCGGAAGCAACCAAAGTCGCCCGGAAGCCACGCGCAAGGGAAAGCATGGCGATGAATACGCCC
Organism: Acidobacteriota bacterium; assembly: GCA_003224145.1. GTDB lineage: Bacteria > Acidobacteriota > Terriglobia > Acidiferrales > UBA7541 > Acidiferrum. The sequence continues at coordinate 4,162 of QHYN01000037.1, read as the reverse complement.
ACGGTTCCGGCAATGCCAATGACGGCAACGATCGCCGAGGCCCAGCGCGCTTTGACGCTGCGAACATTGTAAATCAGAGGTATGGCCATAATCAGACCCTCCGGAGCGCATTCACAACACGCATGCGCATGGCGCCAATCCCGGGCAGCAGTCCACTGGCTGCGCCGACAAAAAGAGCAAACACAAGGCCCAGAGCAAGCATGGATTTTGACAGGATGAGCGCGGGCAGCAACCCGTTGAGCGCCGCGCCAATTCCCGGGATGGCCCCGGAGGCAAGAATGAGGCCCAGCAGGCCTCCCACAAATGCGATGACCAAGGATTCAGCGAGCACCAGGAAAAGAATCGAGCGGTCGGTGAAGCCGATGGCCTTGAGCACGGCGAGTTCAGCAGTGCGCTCGCGGACCGAGATGGCCATCGTGTTGCCGGTCACCAGCAGCAGCGTGAAGAACACTACGCTGCCGATGGTAAGTATCAGAAATTCAATGTTGCCAAACTGCTTGGCGAATCCGGCGGCGAACGCGGATTCTGTCTCGGTTTTGGTCTCAAAGGAAGAATTGGCGAAAGTATCGTCGATGGTCTTGGCCACACGCACGGCGTCGTCGGGGCTATTGAGCCTGAGGACATACCACCCTGCCGTGCTCTTCAGCACGCCGGGGACGTTCTCATCAAAGTACTTCCACTGCAGCCAGAATGCGCTTTCGTCTCCTCCGGGTCTCTCGTTGTGAAAGATGCCGTCGAGATTAAACTCCCAGGTTTTCGTGGGACCGTAGAGGGAATTCTTGATGGGTATGCGATCGCCGACCTTCCAGCCAAAGCGCTGGGCAGTACGTGCCCCAACAACCGCGCCCTGGCGGTCCTTCAAAAAGGTGTTCCACTGGTCGTCGGGCACGATGAATTCCGGGTACACCTGGCGCTGGTTCTCGACGTCAATCACGATCTGGGGAAAGAAGTTTTTCTCATCTTGATAGACGCCCCCGAACCAGTGGTTGTGGGTCACAGACTTTACACCGGGAATCCCGGCGATCCTTTCGCCGTACGAAATGGGCATCACTTGGATCAGTCCAATCCGATTGACGACCACCAGCCGGTCCGCGCCCGCAACCTCGACGCCGCGGCTAAAGGCGCTCTTCACGACAGCGAGAAACGTGAACAGAAGAAGGGCGATGGCAAAAGATCCAATCGTGAGAATGAGGCGCACCTTCTTGCGGAAAAGATTCGCGAAAATGAGCCGCCAGAATTTCATGCCGCACCTCCCGCGAGAACCCGTTCATGAGAAGCTTTGCCCTCGACCAGCACGCCTTTCTCGAGATGCAGCGTGGTGTGAGCGCGCGTCGCAACCACCGGGTCGTGCGTCACCATCAACACCGTCTTGCCGTATTTGCTGACGAGTTGATCAATCAGAACCATAATTTCATCCGCGCTCTTGCGGTCCAGGTCGCCGGTAGGTTCGTCGCAGAGTAGAAAGGTAGGATCCGAGACGATGGCGCGAGCAATGGCCACGCGCTGCTCCTGTCCGCCGGAGAGCTGTCGCGGGTAGTGGTGCATACGGTCTGCCAGGCTCACCACAGCCAACGCGGTTTCCACGTGCTTGCGCCGCTCGGACTTTGACAGCTTTGTCAGCAGGAGGGGGAGCTCAACGTTTTGGAACGCCGTGAGCACGGGAATCAGGTTATACATCTGGAAGATGAAGCCGACATGGCGCGCGCGCCACTGCGTGAGCTTGCTGCCGGACATATGCGTGATTTCGTCGCCGTCCACGGTAATGCTGCCCGCGGAAGGCACGTCGAGGCCGCCGAGCAGATTGAGCAAAGTCGTCTTGCCGGAACCGCTGGGGCCCATGAACGCGACAAAGTCTCCCTTGTCCACGTCGAGATTCAATCCCTGGAGAACTTGAATTTTTTCTCCACCGCGGCTGTAGGTCTTGTTCAAACCGCGCGCTCGGATGAGGCTCTGCGAATCACTGCGTCCATCCACACGGATCATGCTCTACTCCTATTGGCGGATTTCGACTTTATCACCATCGTGCAAACTCTCCGGGCCTCTCACGACAATGGAGTCGCCGGGCGTCACGCCCGCCAGCACCGCGACCTCCGTGCCCCGATCCGTTCCCAGGCTGACCGCGCGGCGTTCGACTTTGCCTTCCCGAAACAGGTACACGAAGGAGGCATGGGAGTCGGAACGCACGGCGCTCTTGGGAATATAGGCCACCGCTTGCGGGGCTTTTTCTGCGCCCTTCTTCACGGCTACCGGCTTTTCCTCCTCGAGAAATGCAACCCTTACACCCATATCGGGGAGGATTTTGTCGTCCAGCTTCAAAAAGGAAATGCGCACCTTGACAGTCGCTTTTTGACGATCGGCCGTGGGAATTACGGTGCGGACTTTCGCATCGTAGGGAGCGTCCGGAAAAGCGTCCAGCGTGGCTTTCACCTGCTGCCCTTCCCTGACTTTTGCGATGTAGGACTCGTTGACGTCCACTTCGATTTCGTTGGATTTCATGTCCACGATGGTGGCGATGCCCGTGCGCGTAAATCCGCCGCCAGCCGAGTTGGGCGAGACCATCTCCCCGACCTGGGCGTCTTTGGACACCACAATGCCCGGAAAAGGTGCGCGTATCACGCAGTTGTCCACAGCCTGCTGGGCAACCGCAATGCGCGATTCGGCGGCCGCCACCTGTTGCTTGGTAAGGGCAATTTTTGCCCGCAGGCTGTCAGCCGTGGTGCGGGTGTTGTCGAGGGCTTCTTGCGTCTGGATGCCGGACTCCCGCAACTGCTGGGCGCGCTTCAACTGAATTTCGGCGTTGCGAAGCTGCACTTCCAAATCTGCGATCGCCGCTTGAGAAGCATCACGATCCGCCTTGGCGGAATCCAGGGCGCGTTTGTAGTCGGAATCGTCCAGCGTGGAAAGTAGCTGGCCCTCTTTGACGCGCGTGCCTTCATCAAAGAAAACGCCCGTGACCCGCCCGGTAATTTTGGCGGCGATGGTCGCGCGGCGGCGCGGAGTGACGTAGCCGCTGGCATTCAGCGCCGTCTGAGGGCCGCCCGCTTCGGGCTTGGCCACGGTCGCCACCTCTACGACCGGCTTTTGATTCCGCAACCCAAAAGCAGTGGCGACAATGGCTGCGAAAATAAGAACCGGGATGGACGCGTACACGAGGCGCTTGCCCATGCCGGACTTACTGCGTTGGCCATCCTGGATTCGCAGCGAACCCAAGTCAGGTCTCGGAGAATCGAGTGGAGTCGCCATCAGCACCCGTGCTCCTTCAGAACGGGAACCATCAGTTTAATCTACGGCTAGCGGTTTCTAAATATTACAGATGACGAAAGCCGGCTTGGGGGCACATCCATTCTAACGCGTCCTGCCCCAAGGGTCGATTTTGAGAGCGGGCTAACCGGCAGGGCGGTTAGGGTTGCGAAGCCAACTTGCAGGTCACCACGAACCGACGGCACTGCTCATCAGCATAACGCAGCCCAGGTTCCGCGCACAGCTCGCGGATCATGCGAAGTCTGTTCACTTGATTTAGCTGCCCGGTATACGCCTACTTGGGCATCCGCAGCTTCTTCAGTTGTTCCACAGCATTCTGATTCTTGGGATCCAGCTGGAGCGACTTTTCGTAGTTCGCAACGGCCAGGTCCTTTTCTCCGGCCTTCATGTACGCCTCACCTAGGCTGTCGTAGACGTTTGCCGAATGCGGATACTCTTGCACATTTTGCTGAAACACCCGAATTGCGTCCTTTTCGTGCCCCGAATACAGCAATGAATAACCCAATTGATTCAAGGCGCCTTCGGCGTGCTCGCCTTGAAGCTCCCCGGCACTCTTCAACTTCGCATATTGGTCCAGCGCTGCCTGTGTCCCCCGCGCCCTGGCAATAATCACCAGCGCCGGCATTTCGCCTCCAAACTTGTAGTTCCACGCATACTCTTTCGCCACTCTTTGGAGCACAAAACTCGCCACGGCAAGTCCGTTGTCCGAGTTGGCCATGATCACCAGGCCCTTGCCGCTCTCCGAGTTCATTTCGAGCAGCGCTTGAAATCCTTCGTCTGCGCCGTTGTGCCCAAACTGCCCCGGATTTTGTTTTTCCATGAAGAAACCCAGTCCCGCTCCTTCCATCACCGGCATCAGCATCTGCTCCGTCATCTTCTGCGAAAGCACGCGGTTCGATGT
>QHYN01000003.1 GCA_003224145.1 Acidobacteriota bacterium | reverse complement strand
GTGGCTTTCTTCGGGATAGGAGAGGCATCTAGAACGCCAACCTAGAACGCACGCTAAGTCCCTATTGGATAATGACTTACAGTGATTGGAGGGCAATCATAAAGCGTCCCAAAAGGAATGAATGGGTAGAAATGTAACAACTTGGGAGGAGATAAGCACCCTGGAACTCCTGCGCAGGCTCCTTCACCGAAAGAGCCGAGTTGCGGGAAATTGAGGGAAAGCCAGACCGCAAGTTCGCCGGTTGTGGAGACGAAAGACCTCTCTCGCGAGGAAGCAACGCCTACTGTGCAATCTCGTGGAAGGAGAGAATCCTGTAAGGCAGCTTCGGCATCGCAGTTTGGACCCAGCAACTGCTGTAGTAAACGCCATTGCTCCCTGAGGATGAGGTGAAATCAAAGTAAGGCGCTACTAAATTGCCTGAGGGATCGACAGTTCTCGCAATGAACACGGCCCCATTGAGTTGCCCACTACCACCCTGGTGAGAATAGAGCTTGCCTGCACCAATGACTAGCACAATCCCGTTCCACGCTGCGTCGGGGTCGAAAGTCAATTGGCCCGTTACCAGCAAGAGTCCATAACCCTGGCTGTGCCATGAATTAATTGTCAAATCGCCGTTCACAACCACTGTTACGGGATTCGTCGCCGACATACCGGAAGGCATGACATTGTTGGAATCGCTTTGCGTCACTGGGCCATTGATCACGGCATCCGCGCTTTGCGTGAGCATCTGCACAAGGGTGTTCAGGCCTGCCACGGTCTGCAGATTCCCAGCTATGGTTACGGGGACCAAGTCCGGGGTTGGATCCACGCCATTCGTGTAATTACCCTGCCGGTCCTTGCTTTTAGGCGGCGCCGTCTGAATCGCGGAAAGAATGTTTGAATAACTCGAGTCCGCATTGTTGGTAAATCCCAGGGCTACAACGCCCGCCCCGGGATTGCAGTTTCCTACGCTAAATTGATCATCTCCCCTGACCCAGAAGTTCGTCGTATTGGGTACTGTAAACTGCACGTTATTCCCGTCCAGGGTTAGCGCCGCTTTGAAGTTCAGAGGCAGCGGCTGCGGTGCAGCCAAGTACTGCAGGAGCTTCTGACTGCCATTGGGCAAGACGGCCAGCGCGGTGATCTCCAGCACCTGGTTCCCAGTAGGAGTATCGTTGAGATTCGTGCCATCGAAATAGACGAGCTTGGGGTCAATGCCATCGTAGAGGGGGGCGGTATCCAAGTTGAGAGACTGCTCGGTCACGCCATTGATGCGTATCCATTTGTAAAGGGGTCCGGGAAAGGCTAAGCCATTCAGTGGATTCCTGTTCCAAATCGAGAGAGCACTGGGTGACGGGCTTGGGGGCGGAGCGCCGCCACAGTCGAGGGGAAATTCCTTGCTGAACTCGCTATCGTAATAAGCGTTGCCAGGATCCCACGGGGTAACGGCCTCTCCTCCAAGTGGATTGATGACATAGACTGGAGAGCAAACCGCGAGCGGCGTCCCGGCGGGCGGAAGGAATCCAGGATCCGTGGTCCTGAAGTAATTGGGACTGTTGGGGCGTAAGCGCGCGCGGACTTCTTCCAATCCTGCCATCGCTGCGTAGTAAACACCGGTCGACGAACGATAATTGCCCGCTAGCGCAGATTCCGTTCCTGAGGAGACAATCAGGGCAATGGCCACCACGCCAATCAGCAGCAAAATGAAAATCGAAATGAGCAGAGCAATTCCTGCTTCCCTCCGGCGCCTTCGAATTGTCCTCTCGGCTTTCATCTGTATTCGATGATCCTCACTGATTCGGATTGATGCGGCGGCCCCGTCCCTCCAATTGTACAAGGCGTGGCTGGCCGGTAGTGGCATCCGGTAAAGGAGCTGCCACGATCAAAGTAATCATGACATCTCGGATGTTCAATGGTGAATTATCCGTGCCTGCCAGGGGCGGGCACGGCTGCGGCTGATTCTGCGGCGCGCTGGGAGTGTCGCAAGTGTACTGAAAAATCGGCACCGGATTTCCTCCCGGAAACACCGTCGGATTCGACGCGGATAGCTGAAACAAGCCGATCTGAAGATTGGGTGAATTGTTCACCACATTTTGCACGAAGGGAACAACCGCATTTGGGCCCGTAAAGGCAAAATCCGGGTTGCCCCCCGACACTTTAATAGCCACTCCCCGCATCAGCGTCGTTCCCTGCAATTGGTAGCGGATCCACTGTACTTGGCAGTTCGGATAGCAGGCCGCGTCCAGAGGATTGGGTTCGGTTTCAATAATAATGTCGAAATCGCCCGGGGCGAAATCCGTAGCAGTGGTGCAAGTTCCGCCTCCCGCGGTCCCGATCTGGCAGGGGGTGCCGGGGTAGCCGGGGCTCCAGGCGAAAGGCGTATTCGTGACTTTCGTAGGATCACCATTAACATAGGTCGGCGGCGGAAAGCCCGCATCATTAATATCTCGTACCATTTGATCCAAGCCCAGCCGGGCTTCCTGGAAGGAGGTTAGAACTTGAGATTCTGTTTGGTAGCGCTGCTGCGAGGAGCTCAGCAGGGTAAAGGCCGCGCCGGTAATCAAAAGAAAGATACTGAGAGCAGTCAACAATTCGACTAACGTAAAGCCGCGCTGGCGCCGCTTGTCACGGGCCAGCATCATTTGGTCACCATCGTGTCCAGGGTAATCGGCAAAAAATAGCCGTTCCCACCCAATTGTCGAACCCCGAGGATAAAGCGTTTGGAAGCCGCCGTGGAACCGTTTCCCGTGATAATCACCGCCCAACGAACGTCGAAGGTTGTACCGTTGGGATCCGTGGGATCCTGATACGTGAAGCCGTAGCCGCTCGTGGGGTAAACGGGAGGAATGGGCCCACTAAAATCAATGAGCGTCTGGTTGTTGACAGAAACCACGTTGTTTCCCTGGACCACGTTGGGGCTCGCAGGATTGCCCAGCTGGTAGATATTTCCCAGTGGATCCACAAAGGAATTCGAAGTGAGCGGCTGGTCGAGCATCTGATCGAGTTGCCGCTGGGCAAACACCAGCGCGGAAGAATCCATGCGATTGCGGTAATTCAGAAGAATGGAAGCAGGGACGAGTTGGGCAATGGCCACCAAGCCCACCAACAGGATGACAGTGGCCAGCAGCATCTCCAGGATGCTGAAGCCTTCTTGCCGGATACGCGATCTTTTGGTCGAGCAATGCATATTTGTCCGCGATTCCGCACCTCAGCTAACTTGTTGCCAAGGCCCCGCGCTCGGAGCACTCCAGATCTGCGTGCTTCCGGAAGGCAGCAAAATCACGGCGCGATAACCAGGATCGGGGTCGTTGATGCTGCCAATGTAGAGTACATAGGCCTGAAGGGGAGAAACTGCACCCCGCGCGTCAAATGCAAAACAAGCGGGAGTGCAGCTGCTGCCCGACAGGGTGTTGAGCGGTCCGCTGCCAGCGACCGTCAGCCCCGAAGGAACGCCAGCGGTGACAAGGGATGCAAAGCCGGCTATGGGAACCTGCTTCTCCATCGGTGAAGGCGCCGTGTCAGTGCTCGGCCCAGCCCAGACGATCCAACCGGAGCCGTTAGGGGCCAGAAGAAAACTCACTTTCTTGTTTTGCCGGACTGCTTCGAATCGCGTGAATTTCAGCATGTCGGACACGCGGCCCGCTGCGTCATTGAGCTGATAGGCCCGCAGGGAGCGCATCAAGGAGGGCACGGCAATCGCCGTGAGGATCAGCATGATGCAGAGGGATACCACGAGTTCGACGATGCTGAAGCCGGCTATGCCGCTTCGTCGAGTGCCGGAGCGATTTGCACTCTGTCCCAAAATCGTTTCCTCGTTCGAAGGCAAGGATCCCTAATCCTGCCTCAGTAGTGACTTGAGTCCCAATTCGGTGCAGTCGCAATGCCAGGGACAGTCGCTCGCAACCGACGCTGAATATAGTACTTCCTTGAGGGGACAGCCTCCATTTTATTACATACCGCAAGCGTTGGGAAGAAATGTAACAAATTGAAACTTATGGTTATGCATGGAAGCATGACGTGTTAGGCAATTCGCAGCAAGCCGGGGAGAAGGGTCAACGACAGAGGATACGCCGCGATGTTCATTTCTTTTTCAGGACCGATTCGGAGCCGCGTTTTTGAAGGGAGGCTATTGTGAAAAGATCGTCGGGAAAACCGGGATTGAAGCGGCAGGTGTCCAAGAAAAATTGAGCGGTGCGGCGGCCGTTGTGTTCGCGAGAAATCTGCATCGGCGTCCAGACGCTGTCTTTCAACTGATAATTGGTATAAATCGTGGCGTCGTCATTGACCTGCTGGTTCTCTGGATCCGTGGTGCTGACGATGGCGCGGTCCAAGAGATGCGTGGAACGATTGACAGCAAGCCGGAATTTGCGGTCCTCGCTGTCGGTCACCTCGACCCAGTCCACTTGCTTGAGGTCGACCGTGTCATTGCCACCGAAGCGGATGGAAATGCCGGGCTCTTTGAGGCGGAAGCGCAGCAGATTGTCCACGTTGCGTTTCATCTGTTCCTGGAAATCAGTCACGGAAGTTGCGGGCAGCTCATTGACGCCGCTGCGGTCGTAAGACCAACCACGATCGCCGTTGTAGAGGGCAATCACGATTCCCCCGTGGGTGAAATCCAAGCCGTCCAGACCGATCAGTGACAGAAGGATTGTATTGCGGCCCTTGCGCATGTATTCGATGCGGGCCTTGTCCGGGAAACGCCGAAAATCATTGAAGTCGATGTAGCCGGTCAGATCGCCGCTGTGACCAAAAAGCGCGCGGCGTCCCGAGCATTCGCTTTCGCGCACTTCACTGTACCCGGGACCACCGAGACCATTCATCAGGTCTTGGAGAATCTGCTTGCCCTTGGCCTCGCTTTGCTCCGGCATCATGGTGTCCGGATTTTGTGCGCCAGCCCGAGGAACAAGACAGGCAGCGGCGAGGAGAACGATTCCGACGATGAGGGCAAATTTCATCCGCACAAGACCGAACCTCCGTTTACATTGATGATTTCTCCGGTCATGAAGTTGGCCAAGTCGGAAGCGACAAAGAGAATCGGCCCCGCGATTTCCTCCGCAGTTGCGGCGCGGCCCAGGGGAATCACCGAGGAAGCCATTTTTTGTCCGGCTTTGGTGTCGAGCACAGGATTGGACATGTCCGTAGCGACCCAGCCGGGTGCAACGGAGTTCACGAGAATATTGTGGCTGGCAAGTTCGGTCGCGAGGCCCTTGGTGAGGCTGATGATGCCGCCCTTCGAGGCGCCATAGTGCGTGTGCAAGGATTCGCCGCGCTGCCCGGCGGTGGAACTGATGGTGATGATTTTGCCGGACTTCTGCTTGATCATCTGCGGAACGGAGAAATGGATGACCGAGTAGACGCTCTTGAGGTTGGTGCGGATCATGTCGTCCCACTGCTTTTCGCTCATTTTCTCGATGGGAAGATCTTCGAGATTCCAAACGCCGGCGTTGGCGACAAGAATGTCCAGGCGGCCGAGGCGAGCGATGCAGTGGTCCACCAGTTTTTTGTTATCCGCGTGTTTGCTGACATCCGCTTTGAAGGCTTCGACACGCGTGCCGTGCTTGGCGGCTTCCTGCTGAACCTGAAGCGCGGCGTCCTTGGCTTTGACGTAATTGAAAATCACGTCAGCGCCGGCCTGGGCAAAGAGTTTGACGGCCGCCGCGCCGATGCCTCGCGAACCTCCGGTGATGAGTGCCGCCTTGCCTGCGAGTGAAATCATCAAGCCCCCAAGCAGTTAAAAGTTGACATTTGAAAGTCGAAAACCCAACTCCGAGAAACCTTGCGTGACTTCCAGGACGAAGAGAGATTCCTCGCTTCGCTCGGAATGACGGGCTTGTGGCCCGGCTGTACCGTTCAGCGGTGTGCGGCGGCCTCATGGGCCCGCGCAGCCGCGACGAGTGCTTCGAAGAGCCTCTTCGAGAATGTATCCTCGGACGGCATCCGCTCGGGATGCCACTGCACTCCGACGACCCAGTGTTTGTGCGGCTCATGCTCGACGGCTTCGATGACGCCATCGGGAGCCACCGCGGCCAGGCGAAGTCCGTGCCCCAGATCCCGGATGGATTGATGATGCGAAGTGTTCACCTGCGCATCGAATCCGCCATCCCGCTTTGGCAAACCGGATGCGGCGGCAAGCTGACCGAGTTCGCCACCAAGTTCAATCCGCGCCGGGTGTTGCGGATCCTGCGCTTCCTTTGGCAGACCGTCACGGCTGTGCACGATATCGGTATGCAGTTCGCTGGCGATGTCCTGGTAAAGCGTGCCGCCCAGGCAGACGTTGAGGCTCTGGCAGCCGTAGCAGACGGCGAGAACGGGTTTTCCTGTGGCGAAGGCGTGCTCGATGATGGCCAAGTCCGTTTTCTCACGGTTAGCATCGGCGTCGTGGGTTTTCGCATGACGTGAGGCTCGATAAAGCGGCGGGTTCACGTCGGCCGGGCTGCCAGGGAGAACGAAGGCGTCCAAATCCTTGATCTGTGCAGCAAGCTGTTCCGGCGAAAGCCGCAAAGAAATGCCGACCGGGTCACCCTCGGCTTGTTCGACAGCGGTAAGGTAATACTGGAGCTTGGGGGTGATGCCACGATCTTCCTCTGTCGTGGTGCGCCAAGGGATGCCCACACGAGGCTTAGAGACGGTGTTCAGTTGGGGATTAGCGGGAGTCATGGAAGACCAAATCGTAACATTCGGGGTGAAGGGCGGCAACCTGTGGAAACGTGATCCGTGGACCGTGGCCACCCCTGCAGCAAGGCCTCGACTCCAGCGGGACTCGACAAGACTGCGGTTCCTTCTTCTGTTGGACGGATGTGGATGGCGCCGAGGTACCCCCCACCCCCGGGTGTTTTTGTGAAAGAGTGCGGAATCGCCTGAAAACAAAAGAGTTGCTTTTTGCATGAGTGCAAAAGAGTGCGCAAGAGTTTGAAAGTGAAGGAG
>QHYN01000002.1 GCA_003224145.1 Acidobacteriota bacterium | reverse complement strand
CGGAGTGTCGCTGACGGGCGCGGGGAATACCAACTACACGCTGACCACATTGACGCAGGCGGCGACAATCACACCGGCGACACTAACCTACACCGCGAATGTAACGAGCCGGACCTATGGCGCGGCCAATCCGACTTTTACGGGCGGTGTGTCGGGCTTCGTCAACGGCGAGAACCAAGCCAGCGTGACCACGGGCACGCTGACGTTCACGAGTCCCGCCACAACCACCAGCAACGTGGGCAGCTACGCGATCAACGGCTCTGGGCTGACGGCCAACAACGGCAACTATATGTTCGTCCAAGCCGCCGGTAACGCGACAGCACTCACCATTACTAAAGCACACCTGAGCGTGACCGCCGACGACAAGATCAAGACTTACGACGGGGCAGTGTTCTCACCGTTCACCGCGACTCTGAGCGGCTTCGTGAACAGCGAGACCGACGCCGGGCTGCGAGGTTCGGGAGCGTTGTCAGGCAGTGCCGGGTTCACGGGAGTGGCGACCACGGCGGTGAATGCCAGTCTGACGCCGTACACCATCACGCCCACGGCGGGCAGTTTGACGGCGACCAACTACGATTTCACCGCCTTCAATACTGGGCAGTTGACGATCAACAAGGCGAACGCGCACATCACGGTGAACAACTTCACCGGGACCTACGACGGGGCGGCACACGGCGCGACCGGGTCGGCCACGGGGGTCGAAGCGACGCCTGCAGATCTGACGAGCCTCTTGAACCTCGGCGCGACGTTCACCAACGTGCCGGGCGGCACAGCACACTGGACGTTCAACGCCACGTACACCAACGGCAACTACAACTCAGCGAGCGGCGACGCCACGGTGACCATCAACAAGGCGACCGCGGTGGTCGTGGTCACGCCCTACAGCGTGACGTATGACGGCAATCAGCACACGGCGACCGTCGCTTCGATCACCGGTGTGAACGGCGAAACAGGAGCCACTGTCGGCACGGTGGACGTGAGCAACACCACGCACACCAGCGCCGGGACTTACAGCGCCGACTCCTGGACATTTACCGATCCCACCGGGAACTACAAGAACGTGGCCGCCACGACGGTCACGGACCAGATCGACCAGGCGACGGCCAGCGTCACCGTGACGCCTTACCACGTGACCTATGACGCCACCGCGCACACGGCCTCGGGCACAGCGACCGGCGTGGGCGGCGTTAACCTGAGCAGCGATCTTGACCTGAGCAACACCACGCACACCAACGCCGGGACTTACAGCGCCGACTCCTGGACATTCACCGATCCCACCGGGAACTACAAGAACGTGGCCGCCACGACCATCACGGACCAGATCGACCAGGCGACGGCCAGCATCACCGTGACGCCTTACCACGTGACCTATGACGCCACCGCGCACACGGCCTCGGGCACAGCGACCGGCGTGGGCGGCGTTAACCTGAGCGCGGACCTCACTCTGAGCGGCACGACGCACACCAGCGCCGGGACTTACAGCGCCGACTCCTGGACGTTTACCGATCCCACGGGGAACTACAAGAACGTGGCCGCCACGACCATCACGGACCAGATCGACCAGGCCACCTCCAAAACGGCAGTGACGTTCGAGGCTGGGCCGTACACTTATCGCGGAACAGCTTTCACAGCCACAGCGGCAGTCACCGGCGTGGGCGGACTCAACCAGTCCGTGACGGTCGTTTACAGCGGCGACTGCACGAACGTGACTACGGCGAACGGGTGCACGACGACGGCAAACTTTGCCGGCGATATGAACCATACCGGCAGCACCGACAGCAAGAGCATTACGATCACTCAAGCGCCCACCACGACGGCGGTTTCGGGTGGAGGCACATTTACATATAACGGCCTGGCGCATCCCGCGACCGTGCTGGTCACGGGTGCAGGCGGGCTCAGTCTAACTCCTCCACCGGTTTACACTGGTGCGTGCAGCGCAGCTCCAGTGAATGTCCCAGATACGCCTTGCACCGCCAGCTACAGCTATGCGGGTGATGCGAATCACACGGGCAGCACCGCGTCGACAACGATAAACATGACCAAGACTAATCAGAGCATTACCTGGAACGCACCGGCCACGATGACTTACGGCGGGCCCCTGAGCAGCACGCAACTAAATGCGACCGTTGTCGGCGTCGCTGGCGGATCGGCCCCTGGGTCACTAACTTATAATCCGGCAGCGGGGACGGTTTTGTCGGTTGGACCGCAAACGTTAACTGTTACCGCCGCGGCAACTGCGAATTATAACCTTGCCTTGAAGACAGTGCAGATCAACGTGCTGTACGCAAGTGGTGGAATCTGCGACGGCGATATCGGCCACCAGATCCTGCAGCCGATCAATGCAGGCAATCCTGGCAACAGTGTCTTCAAGCAGGGAAGTACTGTCCCTGCCAAATTCCGAGTCTGCGACGTGAACGGCAATTCCATCGGGACCACCGGACTTATCACCGGGTTTGTCCTCTACCAGATCAATTCGGGGACCATAGCCCCTATTGATGAGACAACAGACAACTCGACGAATGACTTAGGGTGGCGCTTTGATCCGACGGGTCAGCAGTGGATCTTCAACATGAGCACCAAGATCGCACCCGCGAACAAGGCGAATCAGACCTACTACTTCCGGATCGACTTGAATGACGGGACGAGCATCTACTTCAATTTCGGCCTGAAGTAGCGAGGAGAGCCTTCGGCGGGCGGGGAGGGAAACTTCCCCACCCTCGTTTTTCTTCGCTTCGAAATCCAACCCTTCGCTGCGCGGGGTGAGGATTTCGCAACACCTCGTCCTCCGACAAAGTTCCACACCGCCGCACTTTTACCCGAGGGGTCTTGTGTCCTTACGATGAGTCTCTTCAGCTTATCAGTCGAAGCACAATAAGAGCGCGGTTCTCGCTGGTTCGCATCAAAGGGCGCCGGCGAGCGAGGACCTTGGATGGCTAGCCCTGGAAAACCGGCAACCCGAAAATTGTGCCAACAGCTATTTCTTGGTGTTGGCCGCAATTTGTTCCAAGAGCGCAATCACCTTGTTCGTCTTGCGAATATAAATCGTGGGTAGATAAGCTGTCAGTAAGGCGACTAACACCACGCAAGCGCCAACCAGTGCAAAAGGCCATTGCATAGAATCCTCCACTCAAGGGAATTGGGCCTTCCCCAAACTATGTCTTGCGTTGGGGGATTTCATTTGGCGCCAGTATACACAAGATTTCGCCTTCCTGGGCCACTGGAGTGAAGGGCGGCGCCCCATGACGTTTTGGTTTTTCGTCTGTTCTCATGCGTAGCGCTTGAGATGCCAAAATGCCTCTTTTACTTTGGAGGGAAGCGCGCTAAACCTGGTATCTGGCAACCCTGTTGGACCAAACCTGAGCTCCATGAGCACAGCGCCTTCGTTCGAATCCGCGACCTATCGGCCCCCCAATTGGGACGCCATTTGCGAGGCACACGCTCGCATCGCCCCACGCATCCATCGCACGCCCATCCTGACTTCCGCCTCGCTCGACTCCCTGGCTGGGGCGCGCCTTTTCTTCAAGTGCGAGAACCTCCAGAAAACGGGCTCGTTTAAGATTCGCGGCGCCTCCAACGCCATCTTTTCCCTTTCGAATGAGCAGGCGGCTCGCGGCATCGTCACGCAATCCAGTGGAAACCACGGCGCGGCCGTGGCCTGCGCCGCGGCCTGGCGTGGCGTGCCGGCTTACATTGTCATGCCGAAAAATGCGCCCAAGGTAAAAATCCAAGCCATCGAAGCCTACGGCGGAAAAATCACCTTTTGCGAACCGAAAGTTTCCTCGCGAAACAAAACCTGCGATCGCGTCCAGGCAGAAACGGGCGCCCACCTCGTCCATCCCTACGACGATGACTGCATTATCGCTGGTCAGGCCACGGCGGCTAAAGAACTGCTCGAGGACATGTCCGATTTGGACGCCGTGTTCGCCCCGGTCAGCGGCGGCGGCTTGCTCAGCGGCACTTGTCTCGGCGCCAAAGGCATTCGAGCAGCCATTCGAATCTTTGGCTGCGAGCCCTCCCGCGCCGATGATGCCTACCGCTCGCTCACGACCGGAACACTCCAATCTCTCGAATCCAGCGACACCATCGCTGATGGTCTGCGCGCTTCCCTGGCCCCGCGAACCTTTGCAATCTTGCGCAAGCACGTTGAGCGAATTCTGCTGGTCAGCGAAGAAGAAATCATCTCCACGGCGCGCCTGGTTTGGGAACGCATGAAGATCATCATCGAGCCGTCGAGCGCGGTAGCCCTCGCCCCGCTGCTCAAACACGGTGTCGTCCAATCGCTGAATCTGCCGCCCCGCAGCGACGGCGCCGCGCCGAAACTCGGCGTGATTTTCTCCGGCGGAAACGTGGACCTAACCTCCCTTCCCTGGCCCGTTCGAACCACCTGATGCGAATCCTGCATGACCGGCCGGAAGGCGTTTCGGCAAAACATGGTCATCCTGGTACACGGATTGTGCAAAAAACTGAACAACTGTTCTTCGGTAGCCAAACAATTCCCTTTATCCTGCTGAAACTACGGGCGTTAGCGGTTTGGCGCTTTGGACTCTCATGTGCTCTCCTCTAGCATGGAGAGTTTGGGCTTTCGAATGAACAGGAACATACAAGAACGAGTTGACGAGCATCGTGCTGCCGTGCTTTTGGGACTCCCGAAAGCAGAGCTTCGACGCTATTCGCGGGTATCTGGCCTGGGTCACTTGGAGAATGATGACCGGGGCCAGCAGGTGGTTTTCACCTACGAAGAATTGCGCCTTCTCTGTTTATTGGCGGCTCAGTCTTCGAAGTGAACATCGAGGTCACCGCTTTTTTTCGGCCTGCCGTATCACTCCCCCAACTCCGGGTCGCCTGCCCCACGGGCGGCCCGGAGTCCTCTTTTTCTCCCTCTTCTTAGAACCAAAAATCAGAACTAAAAACGTTCTGTTCGAGGCGGGACTTATTTTTCTTTGAGCTTCAACTTGCCGTCGGCCTTGGCGGATTCCAGGAACTGCCGGAGGTCTGAGGAAGCGTCGAGCAGGCGGATCCACTGCTCGTAGTACAGCGTGACGGGAAAGCGGCCCAGGCCATACACACTGACGCCCCCTTTTTCACCCACACGGAATTCCAGCGACCCGGTGCGGCGGCCACCTTTCTGTTTTTCGAGTTCGGCGACGCGGGCTTTGAGTTCCTCATAGGTTGGCTCGGACATGTTGCCTCCATGTGTGGATCGAATCGGGAGCGATTATACAATGGCTGGCGCGTTTGGTTGTCCGTGCTGTTTGCATTGGATAGAATCGCGGCGCTTCGGAGAGCCAGGGAGGCGTGAAATGAGAAAGTTCGTAATGCTGGGACCATTATTGATCTGCGTGGTGATGGTGATTGGGCCGCGAAAAGCGCATGCGCAGACGGCGCCCACGTTTGTCGGCGTGCGAACTTTTTTGAGCGCGCCCTACGAACCGGACCTCGACAAATTGGAAGCGGATTTTGCCGTGCTCGGCGTGCCGTTTGACGAAGGAACGTGGGGGCAGCCCGGCGAGCGCTACGGGCCGCGGGATATGCGCGAGAATTCGCAAGAATATGCGCATGATTTGACGGAAGGTTTTTACTACATCGATGGCGACCGCACGGTTTTGAAGGGCAAGCACTGGGTGGATGTGGGCGACGTCACTGTTTATCCGACGGTGGCGGAAGAAACGGATGCGAAGATCACCGAAGCGGTGAAGAAGATTCTGGCGAAGCGTGCATTTCCGATTATTTTGGGCGGAGACCATAGCATCACGTTTCCGGTGGTGCGGGCGTATGACATTCCACTAACGATCGTGCACATTGACGCCCACCTGGATACCTGGAACGGCGCGAAAGGCAATCTGGATCACGCCTCGTGGGTGTTGCGCGTGGCGAAGCTGTCGACAGTGAAAAACATAACGCAACTGGGGATGCGCGGAATCGCCAACGATCCCGAAGCCGCGGGAAACGCGAAAGCGCTGCACACCAAGATTGTGACCAGCGAAGAGATTCACCGGCGCGGAGTTGCCGCGGCGCTCGAAGCCATACCGCAGAGCGAAAATATTTACGTGACTTTCGACGTGGATTCGATGGACCCGACGCTGGCGCCAGGAACTGGGACGCTGGAGCCGGGCGGGCTGAATTTCACGGAGATTGACGACTTGCTGCGCGGGATTCCGACGAAGGGGAAATTGGTGGGGCTGGATATTGTGGAAGTGAATCCCTATCGCGACCCCAGCGGGCGAACGGCGCAAACCGCGATCCGGCTGATGGTGGACCTGCTGGGCGCGGCGTTCCACTAAAGACGGGTGCACCAAAGTTCGCAGCGGCCTGCAGGTGCAAAGAGAGATCATGTTAGGATGCGAGGATGTCCCGCTACTCCTGGGCTCTGGGCTACATCGTGCTGCAACTGGCGGTTGCCGGAATCGTGGCGGCGCAGGAAGGACCGAAACCGGAGGAGCTTCCCAATGCCCCGATCGCGAAGCAAGAGAGCTCGGCAGGGGCAAAGCAAGAGACCTCGCCACAGAAGCGCGACAGTGCTCTTCATTCCACCATCGAGGTGCTAGGGCGGCGGTCAGTGTTTTTTCCGGACCTGGCAACGAGTAATAAGCCCCTGCGTCCGAGGCAAAAATTAGAGTTATTTGCGGACCAAAGCATTGCTCCATCGCGGATCCTGGCTTCCCTGGCGGGTGCAGGAATCAGCCAGGCGGCGAACACCCTGCCGGGGTACGGGCAGGGAGCAGACGGATACGCGAAACGATTCGGTTCTTCGATGGCCAGCGGAGCGTCAAATCATTTTTTTGGATCGTTTGTGATTCCCTCGCTGCTGCATGATGATCCACGGTACTTTGTGAAATTACATGCAGACCTGGGACATCGCGTCGGCTATGCACTGAGCCGGCTGGTGGTGACGCGCAAAGACGATGGCGCGGAAACGGCGAACTGGCCGGGGATTCTCGCGCCACTG
>QHYN01000001.1 GCA_003224145.1 Acidobacteriota bacterium | reverse complement strand
AGGTTCAACACTTCAAGGATCAGATAAATTCCCGAGTCCGCCGGGCCGAGCAGGTAGCCTTCGCTGTCTTTCAGCTCCACTTCTCCGGTCGGAACAGAGCGGGTCCCAATCTTGTCCTTTAGCCGCCGCACAAAATAGTTGAGCTCGCCATCTTTGCGGTATCGCGGCACCAGGAACAGGGCCAGCCCGCGCACACCCGCCGCCGCTCCTTCCGGGCGCGCCGCTACAACGGCTAACTCTGCGCCGGCATTGCTCGCAAAATATTTCTCGCCTGTGAGCCGCCAGTAATCGCCTGCGGGCCGGGCCATCGTCTCGACAGCGGCTCCCAAATCCGAGCCGCCTTTGATCTCCGTCATCCACGTGGCGCCCTGCCACGCGGAATCGTCCTTCAACGCGAATTGGGGAAGAAAGCGAGCCTGCAGTTCGGCGCTGCCGTACTTCGCCAGAGGCAACGCTGTGCCGAGTGACACGGTGTAAGGGCAGCAAATCCCGGGATCGTGGAAGGAAATGGTGTAGATCAGCAGATACGCAGGGATCATCGATTTTTCTTCCAGCGCGCGCCAAACGACTCCGGACCGGTAACCCCTCCTCAACATCGTTTGATATTCCCGGGGGTAGAGAATTGTATCGACGCGCTTTCCGAGACGGTCGAACATCCGCAACCACGGCGTTCCGGCACGGTCGATGGCTTCCGAAATCGCAATGCCTTCGTTCTTCCACCAACCTTCCTCGGCTTCGAGCACATCGCGGTGGGGGATCTCGGGAAGCCTGCTCTGTAGAAAGCGCAGAGGGGAACGGAGGGCGTCGAAACCTGTCATTTCAGCGCATGTTAGGTCGGCAACGGGAGCGCGTCAAGCCGGCCCGGCATGGTCAGAGACGAAACCAAAGACAGTCGTAGGAGATTCGAGTTCATCGGGAGACTATTCCATAATAGGGTTCCAGGAGGCGGAGCATGAGAGCGATTCTAATCTCCATAGCGATCTCATTCATGTGTGGCCCGATGCCGGCCCAACAAAGGCGACAGCCTGCTCCTGTGCCGCGGACGTTTGTTCCTAGCGAGCCGCTGCCGTGCGTCGCCTTTAATCGCATGGCGGCTCGATTGGATGCGGTCTACAAAACCGAAGAAATCAGCAAGGCCGAGTACGACGAAGGCATGAAAAAGGACAAGGACGGCGCAGAAGTAGACGGCGTGGATTATTTCATGAGTGAGAAGGACAAGTACCAAAGGATTTCTCTACAGCGGGACAGGCTCGCTGAGTTCATTCGTTGGTACGCCGTGGAGGGAGGACGCGCGCAGATGGGCACGGCCAACACCCAATGCACCGTCGAATTAGGGGAGAGGGAGGGAACATACGCTCACATTGACGCTATCCGGCAGTTGCAAGACACGTTGACTGTTTCCCAGGCGGAGGGGCTGTTGGCGGGTGTGGCCTTGGAAGGTCAAGGTGTGGTGCTAAGAGCCTTTCTGCAAAGTGAAGCAGAGCGCCGCAAAGTCGTGGACCGCCACAATAAATTGGTCGAGGACGTCAACACCTACAATAAGGCTCTGAACGATCTCGTTGCTACCGTGAATACGGCTATGGATGAACCGAAGGGCTCCAAGCTGGCGCCAACGTTGAGCTTCAACTTTGTTCGCCTGCAACCCATCACCTGCACGGGAAGCACTCTGGCGTTTAGCGATTCGGCCGCTTACCTGGCTAACTTGTACAAAATG
Organism: Acidobacteriota bacterium; assembly: GCA_003224145.1. Classification (GTDB taxonomy): domain Bacteria; phylum Acidobacteriota; class Terriglobia; order Acidiferrales; family UBA7541; genus Acidiferrum. Next base: position 5,027 of record QHYN01000001.1, on the reverse strand, counting down.
GCCATCGCCACCACAACGATTCACTGTGAGTAAGCGGGTGCGGGGCGACCTCGGCAAACGACTCACTTTTTCCTCCAAACCGTGCCTTCCTTCTCCGGCCACACCACGGTGAGAATCAGCGCCACAGCAATTCCGATGGACACTTCGGCGAAGCGGCGAAAGGCGATCTGCCACGCAGGACCCGTCCGCGGCACCATCATGACAATCGCCAGCGTTACGCCTCCGAATCGGTAGGCGCTTTGATCCGAGCGCACGAACGCAGAAAGCAATCCCAGGATGAATACGCTGGCGGTGAATACCAGCGCTTGCGCTCCGAAATAGCTCGCCGCAATCGCACCCACCACTGCTCCCAGCGCCGTACCGACGAAACGCTGCCAGGAAACCGCCAGCGCCGCGCCGAGTGAGGACTGCGTGATCACCAGCGTGGTGATGGGCGCTCAGTACGCTTCCGGCAACCGGAATAGCCGCGCCACCAACAGCGAAGCTAAGGCCGCCACCGCGGTCCTCGCCGCGTGCGCCAACACCGGCCACCGCGCCCACGCCATCCGGTCGCTCGCCATGTTCCCCTCCTCCTCTGGACCCTATAGCGCCGAGCTTTCCCCCGGTTTGCGGGGTCCCGACGAACTGGGTCGGGAAGCCCGGCATCTGTTATTTCGTAGCGCCGGCATCCTGCCGGCTGTTTCCGCCTGTAGGGGCCCAGCACTGCTGCGCCCATTCTCGACAGCGCCGTAGGCGCGCAAGACGCTAGCCCAGCGCGTGAGCGCTGGGTACCTTTTCCGCGCTCGCTCCCGCGACGGGTCGGCCTGCGGATGTGAGGAATCTCTCTTCGCTTTGCTTTGATCGCTGCACGAAATCCACCTAAATCGTAGCGGGATCTACGACAAGAGCCATTTCACTGTACCTGCACAACGCATTTGCAAGTTGCATCTGCCGCGGCGTCCGGCACTCCGGCTCGAACAGGCGAGGGCTCCCCACCACGATTACCGCTGTCATCGCCCGCGACGTAGCTACGTTCAGCCGATTCAGGCTGTATAAGAATTCCATCCCGCGGGGTGCCTCTTCCGGCGAGGACGTCGTCATCGAATAAATCACTACCGGCGCTTCCTCCCCTTGAAACTTGTCCACCGTTCCAACCGAGATTTCTGGAAGCCGCGCCGACAAATCCGCCACCTGCGCGTTGTACGGCGCGACAATCAAAATGTCCTTTGACTTCAGCGCCTCGCTTCGCCCGATCCCACGGAACCTCTTTACTTCGGGCCTTAATAAACTCTCCACAATCCGTGCCACCACCTGTACTTCCTCCGCACTGGAGTTTCGATTTCCTTCGTGCTCTACGGGAACGAACCACAGCCCAGCCCCCTTGACCCACGGATGTCCTTCTATGACTCGGCTTCGAGTCGTGAAATGAGGGAGCAGGCGACCTTCATAGAACGCTTGCGACGTAAAATCGCAAATCTTCGGGTGCAACCTTCTTGTGTGATCGATGAACAAGCCCAACGATAGGGGCATGGTTCTCAGCGCATTGCCGTCTGGATCCTTCAAGACGTGCTCCAAGCCAGATAGCTCCGCGCCTGGAGGGTGGGAGGCATCCCCTGGACGGGGAAGTTGCTGGGGGTCACCGATCAACACAACGCTCTTTGCGGCTTGCGAGATCGCCAAAACATCCGCAAGAGAGACTTGGCTGGCCTCGTCTACAAAGAGGACATCTACCGAATTCGCGAACTCCTCGCGCGACCAAAGAAAGGCCGTTGCTCCCAGAACGTCCACGGACCCCTGCCTTAGGCCCTTCAAGGCGGGCGGGTTTGTCGTCGTGACTTCTATCCGTTCGCTGGCACCGTCATACTTCTTATCGGCCTTGTGCATGCAGCGGATACGGCCCGAACCTTCGATACCGATTGTCTTGAGCAGCTTGCGGATCACGTTGTGACTCAAGGCCGTGACCCCAATCTTCATCTTTCTATTGGTCACAAGCGCGTCGATGGCTCGTGCTGCATTGGTCGTTTTGCCAGAACCTGGGGGGCCCTGCACTGCGAGAACGGAAGAACTCAATGCCGAAACGATACGAGTTAGCTCGTCGCTAAACTCCTCCGTGTTACTGACCTTCAGGCTCTCAGAATTTGAGAGTTCCGGTGGCTTAAGGAGCAAAAAACTCCTTGCAGCCTGCCACGGGCCGACCGCGCTGATGCCCTTGTCCCTGACCCAGCAGCCGAGTCGGTATAAGGAATCCCGCTGCGCTTTGGCTTTGCGGTACGGCTCCTTGACGAAAATGGAACTTGGATGGAAGCCGGTTGCATCGCCGACCTTCTGTATGTCAATAGTCCGGGCGATTGGATCCATTGCAACGACCGTCCCGATTCGTTGGCTTTTATGGTGCACTTCCTTTTTGTCATCCGGTCGAACATTAGTTTCCTGCTTCGGAAACGAATAACGATCAGCCGTCACACCGTTGGCAGTTGTCACGCCTCCCACCCAAACAAGTCCGGACACGGCGTCTTTTTCTTCCATTAAGTCCGCATCGTCCATCCCACGGAGTTCGAAATAGCGCCATGCCTTTGGCTTGGCATCTCGCCTGTGCCAATCGAGGAGTTGAGCAAGCAACCAGCGTCCTTGCTGCTCCTTTGTGCGCTCCTTTGGGTTTGGGTGAATATCTTTCGTCAGCTGTTCGACCAATTCTGCGACTCGTGTCTGCTGCTCCTCGACATCCTCAGACGCTTTTTCCTCCCGGTCCACAAACCGCAGCACTTCCTTCCCTTCCGCCACCAGCCTCCGCCGCTCCTCCTCCAGCCAATCCCGCAGCCGTGCTGTCGAAAAGCAGTCCTCGCAGTTGTAGCCCTCCATCACCTCGCGAACGCCTTCAGGCAACTCCTCCTCTCCCCAGCCCAACTCCAGCCGGTGTTCCACGTACCGCATCGCCGCGCGCGAAATATCAGGGGTTATCTTTCGCTCGAATTCATAAAACGCTTCTATCTTCTTCAGCGAATACTCTTCCACGCTGGCCCGCAGACCCTGCTTGAACGCCTGATGCAAATCCACCAGCACGCCCGCGCGCAGCATGCGGTCAATTTCGTCTTCGCGCGTCGCATGCATGCCCATCAAGCGCTTCAGCGTCCCGGGCTCGTACCCGCCGAAGTGATACACATGCATCTTCAGGTCCGCCTCCCGCCTCCGCATAATTTCATCCACCAGCCACTCGAAGCCCTTCTTTTCCTCCTCACGATTCAGCGCCCATCGCTTCTCATAAACCAATTCGCCGCCAACATCCTGCGCCGCAAGCCCAAACAAATACTGCAGGCCCTGTTCCCCCACAAACGGATCGCCCTCGAAATCCACGAACACATCTCCCGGCGAAGGCTCCGGCAGCCGGCAAAATCCCGTCCCTTCCGCGACCGGCAGCGGCTCGTGCTTCAACTTCTTCTCCGTCCGCCCCTCCACTTGCACGCGCGCCTGCTCGCGCCTGCGCTCGTACGTTTCCTTCGACCCGTGCTTAGGTCTTTCTCTCAGAGGAATCGGCAGCGCTGCCAGCTTCGCCATAGTTCCCGCGTTCCACTGTTCAAACTGATCCCGCTGCTGCCGTCTGATGTCCGCCACCAAAGACAAATGATCATCCGCGCGCCTCCGGGCATCACATTCGCGAAACCACCGGCACACGTTGCAGTGTTCCACCGGCTCCGGATACGTTTCGTTGCGCGCCCCTTCGCCCACCGCCTTCCGCAGCCGCTCCCGCACATATCGGTAATACGCCGCATACTCGGACACGCGATACTTTTCGCCCGCAAACCCCTGGCCCGGTGGCACCACCCAAAAAAACTCCGGCACCGTCCCTTGAATTTTCCCAAGCAGGTCCGAATACAGCGAGAGTTGCAAAATCGTCGTCGCCTTCGTTTCCCGAGCCAGCTTCGTGTCGGCCACCTCGTACGACCACGCCCAGCGTTTGCTCGGCGTTTCGACGCGTCGCAACAAGTCTGGCCGCCCAAACCACTCCCCGTCGCTAAGTGCTCCTTGCGCAATCACCTCTGCGGCCCGCTCCATCAACGCCATGGTTTCCGCCAGCAGTCGGTCTTCTTCTTCGTGAGGAATATGGCCCAGGTTCTCGACCGTCAGCCCCTGCGCCGAAAGATGAGCGAGATACGCCTTTTCATGCCGCTCGCCAAGTTCCAGATAGACGGCAAGATCTGGCGCAGCCCATTCCGGCTCGGCTCGTTTTCCCCGCGCCACCTGCAAATCCAGCGTGGTAAGATGCCGGCACGCAAGGTGATTTCCCAGGTCCGTCGCCGCCAATCGAATTTGTTTTGCGACTACTTTCATTTAACAGAAAGCCTACGCCCGTTCCCTGGTGGACACTATCCCCTCTAGCTAACATATTGTTGTTGTCTTGGTTCGACGGATTCCGTCAGCCCGTCCAACGACTGGCGGTTGACAGCGCGGACGGGCAGGGAGATGATTCGCGAAAGGCAGCGCAGAGATGGGTGGCGCATAGATCGAGCCCAAAGAGGAATTCGGAGTGCCGCTCTCTTCGGTTCCAATGTTTCGGATGTTGACTTTTCATTCTCCTCCCTATCCCGCACCAAACCAAGTATCCGATCAGGATAGGAGTCAGGAGCGCACGCAGCGAAGCCAAGGAACTCTTTCTATCCCAAAGTATCTAAATGACTTCCTTACGCTCTTCCAAGTGCCAGCTTTACCCTCCAACTTCTCCCTTTTAACCTCTAGCATCCAAACGACTTATATTTACCTGGACAAACTATTATAATGTGGTATACTAACTTTGCTTCTTGGGCACGCTTCTTTACCCCGAGCCCGCCTACCGCAGGCTCGGCTTCGAGGGCCTGTGCCCCACTTACCATGACCCGCCACTGCGAGATACCTCAGAACCCTCCGCGAGCCTCTTGCCTTTCTCAGTTACTTTCCTACAAACAGCCCACTCCAATAAATCCTTTAAAATCAACACTTCCACAAGTGTTGATTCTAATCAACTTAAAAGCCTTTAGAATCAACACTGGCTCTGTTGACATCCTCGAGGGCGAGTC
>QHYN01000036.1 GCA_003224145.1 Acidobacteriota bacterium | reverse complement strand
CGGACGCGAACGACCTCGAGATGCTCGCCCGCGGCTACGAGAATTTCCTCAACACCAAGGACCGGCCCACGCTCATCATCGTCGATAGTCACATCGGCTATGGTTCGCCCCACAAACAGGATTCGTATGAAGCGCACGGCGAGCCACTCGGTGAGGCCGAAGTCAAGCTGGTGAAGAAGAATTACGGCTGGCCGGAGGATGCCAAGTTCCTCGTTCCTGACGGCGTCTACGATCAATTCAAAAATGGCGTGGGCAAGCGGGGCGCCGCCGCCCACGCTGCGTGGAAAACCAAATTCGATGAGTACAAAAAGCAGTTCCCACAGCTCGGCGATCAAATCCACCGCATGTTGACTGGTCAATTGCCGGAAGGCTGGGACAAAGACCTGCCGAATTTCCCCGCCGATGCGAAAGGAATAGCCACGCGGGAATCCTCCGGAAAATCGCTGAACGTCTTGGCGAAGAATATCCCGTGGTTTGTCGGCGGCTCTGCGGACTTGGCTAAATCGAACAAAACGAACCTGACCTTCGATGGCGCCGGCGAGTTCTATCCGAACGAATATCGCGGGCGCAACATCCACTTTGGCGTACGCGAACACGCCATGGGCGCCATGGTCAACGGCATGACGTTGTCGAAGCTTCGCAGCTTCAGCGCCACGTTCTTTAATTTCAGCGATTACATGCGCCCCAGCATGCGCCTCGGCGCTTTGATGGAGATCCCGGCGATTTATATCTTCACCCACGATTCCATCGGTTTGGGTGAAGATGGTCCGACGCATCAGCCCGTCGAGCAACTGGCCTCGCTGCGCGCGATGCCCAACATGCTCATTGTGCGGCCAGGTGACGCCAATGAAGTCGTGGAAGCCTACAAAATCATCCTGCAGCATAGGCATGGGCCTTCCACATTGGTGCTGACGCGCCAGGCCATTCCGACGCTCGACCGCACGAAATACGCGCCTGCTTCTGGCGTTGCGAAAGGTGCTTATGTTCTGGCGGACGCTGCGGGAGGGAAGCCGGACGTCATTTTAATGGCCAGCGGAAGCGAACTGTCTCTTTGCGTGGAAGCTTATGAAAAACTCAAGGTCGATGGCATCAAGGCCCGAGTCGTGAGCATGCCTTCCTGGGAACTGTTCGAGCGGCAAGATACTGCTTACAAGGAGAGCGTGCTTCCACCAAGTGTCACCGCGCGCGTTTCCGTGGAGATGGCCACCACCTTTGGTTGGGAGCGCTACACTGGCGCAAAAGGAAAGATGATTGGTATGCATAGTTTCGGCGCCTCCGCGCCGCTGAAAGATCTGCTGAGAAAATTCGGGTTCAGCTCGGACAAAGTTGTCGCGGCTGCGAGGGAATTGCTCGGAAAGTGAGCCCGCCATGAAACTGGTCATTGGCTCGGATCACGCGGGGTTTTCGCTGAAGGTTGCGATGGGCGATCTGCTGCGTTCATTAGGACACGAAGTGCTGGACGTCGGCGCTTTCAACGAGAATCCCTCAGACTATCCGGATTTTGCCGAAGCCGTGGGCCGTGCCGTCCTGGACGGCAAAGCCGAACGTGGCGTGCTGATCTGTGGCAGTGGCGTGGGCGCAAGCGTCGCCGCCAACAAACTGCCTGGAATTCGCGCGGGAATGTGCCATGACACTTACTCGGCGCACCAAGGCGTGGAACACGATGACATCAATGTTCTCGTGCTGGGCTCGCGAGTGGTTGGAATAAAACTGGCGGAAGATCTGGTGAAGGCTTTTCTCGGCGCTAGGTTCACCAACGAAGAGCGTCATGTGCGGCGGTTGGGAAAGGTGAAGGCGCTGGAAGCTAGATTCGGCGCTGGTTTTAAGGCATAAAAGGTCGTCCAGCTTGGAAGCGCGCCTACCCTCCCGAGGCGTACAATATGGTTTTGGGGAACTTTTTGAGGTGAAGGAGAACCAGTATGACGACAACAACAATTCCTAGTCTCGCCGCGGACAGGGAAACGAATCCGTTGAAGGGATTGCTTGCTTACGGACAATCTCCGTGGATGGATTACGTCCGCAGGGATCTGCTTACCAGCGGCCAATTGAAGAAATACATTGATGACGACGGCCTGCGCGGCATGACTTCCAATCCATCGATCTTTGAGAAAGCCATCACGGGAAGCAATCTTTACAACGACATCCTGAACTCGCCGGATGCCAAGAAACTGGACGCCAATGGCGTGTTCGAGAAGATTGCCTTCCGCGACATTCAAGATGCATGCGATATCTTCAAACCGGTTTACGCGGCATCGAAGCGCCGCGACGGTTACGTCAGCCTGGAAGTGTCACCGTTCCTTGGCTTCGACACCAAGGCCTCTCTCGCGGAAGCTCGCCGCCTGTGGAAGGCCGTGGATCGACCGAATGTCATGATCAAGATTCCCGGCACGCCTGAGGGCCTTCCCGCCATTCGCCAAGCTCTCGAAGAAGGCATCAACATCAACATCACACTCCTCTTCGCGCAATCCGCCTACGAAAAAGTCGCCGAGGCGTTCCTTTCCGCCCTCGAAGCGCGCGCCGCCAAGGGACTGGACATCAGCCACATTGCCAGCGTCGCCAGCTTCTTCGTTAGTCGTATCGATACGCTTGTGGACAGTCAAATCGATGAGAAACTCAAGACCACAACGGACGCCGGCCAGAAGGCGCTGCTCGAAAGCATTCGCGGCAAGGTGGCCATTGCCAACGCGCGGCTCACCTACAAGAAATATCAGGAGCTTTTTGGCGGGTCGCGTTGGAAAGCGCTTGCGTCCAAGGGCGCGCAAACCCAGCGCCTCCTTTGGGCCAGCACCAGCACGAAGAATCCCAAATACCGCGATGTGCTCTACGTCGAAGAGCTCATTGGCGCCGACACGGTAGACACGATTCCACCGGCCACGTTTGACGCCTTCCGCGACCACGGCAAATTGCGTCCCAGCCTCACGGAAAATGTCAAGGGCGCGGCGAAGACCATGGCCGATCTAGCCAAGGCCGGGATCTCGATGAAGGACGTCACGGACAAGCTTCTCGCGGATGGCGTAAAGCTCTTTTCTGATGCTTTCAAGACCTTGCTGGACGCCGTGGGGAAAACCGCGGGGACTCGCGTGTGAGCGTCAACAAACAAACCTACAAATTACCTAGTCTGCTGGCAAGTGCGGTTTCCGCGTCGCTTGACGACTGGAACAAAAACAACAAAGTCGCGCGTCTCTGGCAGAAGGATGCTTCGCTCTGGACCGGCACCGATGAAAGCAATTGGCTCGGCTGGCTGACGATCACGGCAGAGCAACTGGCGCGCATCGACGCCCTCAAGCAGATCGCCGGAGACGTGAAAAAATCTCGCTTCAAGCACGCGTTACTGCTCGGAATGGGCGGTTCCAGCCTCTGCCCGGAAGTCCTGCGCATGACCTTCGGAAAAATCAAAGGCTTTCCCGAACTGCATGTGCTGGATTCCACCGATCCCGCGCAAATCCGGGCCATCGAAGCGAAGCTGGACCTCAAGCGCACGATTTGCATTGTCTCCAGCAAATCAGGTAGCACTCTCGAACCAAACATCTACAAGCAATACTTCTTCAAACGCGTGAAGGCCAAGGTAGGCGAGAAGGAAGTGGGTAATCGCTTCATCGCCATTACTGATCCGGGCTCGAAATTGCAGCAGGTCGCCGAAGCCGACAAGTTCCGCAGAGTCTTCTTTGGCGTGCCGAGTATCGGAGGCCGCTATTCTGCGCTTTCCAATTTTGGCATGGTGCCTGCCGCCGTTATGGGACTCGATGTCTCGAAATTCTTGAAAAACACGCAAATGATGGTCAGTGCATGCGGCACTTCGCTTGCTGCCGACGACAACCCCGGCGTGATCCTTGGGACCATCCTGGGTGTTGCTGCCAATCACGGCCGCGATAAGCTCACCATCATCACCTCTCCCGGAATCTTCGACCTCGGCGCGTGGCTCGAGCAACTGATTGCGGAATCCACCGGGAAAATCGGGAAAGGCATTATTCCCGTGGATCGCGAACGTCTCGCCAAGCCTACTGCCTACAGCAACGGTCGCGTGTTCGCTTATTTGCGATTAGCATCAAAACCAAATAGCTCCCAGGATGCGGCGGTCGCCGCGCTCGAAAAAGCCGGTCATCCGGTCGTGCGCATCGCCTTGCCCAATGTATACAGTCTCGGCCAGGAATTTTTCCGCTGGGAAATAGCCACGGCCGTCGCTGGGTCCATTATTGGCATCAACGCCTTCAACCAACCCGACGTCGAGGCCAGCAAGGTCGAAACCCGCAAGCTCACCAGCGAATACGAAATGACGGGCAAGCTTCCGCCAGAAGTCCCGTTTTTTGAGGCCGGCGGGATTCAGTTTTTCGCTGACGAGAAAAATGTGGCTGGTGTGCATGGCGGCTTGAACATCGCTGCTGTGCTGAAGACGCATCTCTCGCGGATTGGTCCCGGGGATTATTTTGGCGTTTTGGGCTATATCCCGATGGATGCGGCCAACGAAAAGGCCCTGCAGGGGATCCGCCACTTGGTGCGCGACAAGAAAAAGGTCGCCACGGTTCTCGGCTTTGGCCCGCGCTTTCTGCACTCGACGGGCCAGGCTTACAAGGGCGGCCCCAACAGCGGCGTTTTTCTGCAAATCACCTGCGATGATGCCAAAGATTTATCCGTTCCCGGACAGAAGTACACTTTCGGCGTGGTCAAAGCGGCGCAGGCGCGAGGCGATTTCGCGGTTCTCGCCGAACGTGGCCGCCGTGCTTTGCGCGTTCATCTTGGCAAGAATTTGAAGTCGGGACTGGCGACTCTCGCAGAAGCCGTGCAACAGGCGATTGCCTAGCTCAACAAAATTCCTTCGGCGGCACGAAAACTTGGAGGTCTGCACACCATGCAACTCGGCATGATCGGACTGGGAAGAATGGGCGCCAACATGGTGCGGCGCCTGCAAAAGGGCGGTCACAAGTGTGTGGTGTATGACCGTAGCCCCGAATCCATCAAGCAACTCGAAGGAGAAGGCGCAACCGGTTCCACCTCGCTCGATGATTTCGTCAAGAAGCTTCAAAAACCGCGCGCCATTTGGTTGATGGTGCCAGCCGCTGTCGTCGATTCGACGCTGCACGACTTGGCGGGGAAGCTCGAAAAGGACGATGTCGTCATCGACGGCGGGAATTCCTATTACATCGACGACCTCCGTCGCGCGAAAGACCTCTCCGGCAAAGGGATCCACTACTGCGACGTCGGCACCAGCGGCGGCGTTTGGGGCCTCGAACGCGGTTACTGCCAGATGATCGGAGGCGAAACCGAAGTCGTGAAGCGGCTCAATCCGATTTTCAAGACGCTCGCTCCCGGCCGCGGCGATGTCCCCCGCACTCCCGGCCGCGAAAAAGCTGGCGGCACGGCGGAAGAAGGCTACTTACACTGTGGTCCTTCCGGCGCCGGCCACTTCGTGAAGATGGTTCACAACGGCATCGAATACGGTCTTATGGCCGCTTACGCGGAGGGCTTGAATATTTTGAAACATGCTAACGCCGGCGAATCCCATCGTGAGGCCGATGCGGAAACCACTCCGCTGCGCAATCCGGAACACTACCAGTTCGATTTCAATCTCGCAGATATCACCGAAGTGTGGCGTCGCGGCAGCGTCGTCGCTTCCTGGCTGCTGGATCTCACCGCCATTTCTTTGCTTGAGCAGCCCACGCTCGAACGCTTTTCCGGCCGCGTTTCCGATTCCGGCGAAGGCCGCTGGACCATTCTCGCCGCGATTGAATCCACCGCGCCCGCCCCCGTCCTTACCGCCGCGCTCTACCAGCGTTTCACTTCGCGCGGCGAAGACGATTTTGGGGCCAAAGTTTTGTCTGCCATGCGTTTTCAGTTCGGCGGGCACGTTGAGAAGAAGTCCGGCCATTAGAAACTTCGGAAATCATACTGACGCCCAAAAACAGGAAGTCCGACTCATGAGCCTGAATCATCCGGATACGAATTCATCGGCCGCTCCTTGCGTGATGACGATTTTCGGCGCGACCGGGGACCTCACCAAACGCAAGCTGATTCCCGCCCTCTGCAATCTTGCTCAGGAGAAACTTCTTTCGCCCCAGTTTGCGATTGTCGGCTTTGCCGGGAATGACCTCACCACGGAAAGCTTTCGAAAATCGCTCACGCAGGAGATTCCCAAGTACATTTCGTCTCCGATCGATCCAAAACTCTGGGACTGGATGAACGAGCGCATTTACTACGTCAAAGGCGATTTCCTGGACGCGGATGCCTACAAACGCCTCGACCAGCAAATCGCCGAAGCGGATAAGAAGTACAACACGCTCGGAAACCGTCTTTTTTATTTGGCCGTGGCACCGCGTTTTTTTTCTTCCATCGCAAAAATGTTGGCCCAGTGCTGCCTGTCAAAGGAAGAAGAGAGCCGCTGGTCGCGCGTCATCGTGGAAAAACCCTTCGGCCACGACCTGGCTTCCGCGAAACAGCTCAACCAGGAACTGCGGCAGGTCCTCACGGAAAAGCAGATCTACCGTATTGATCACTATCTCGGAAAAGAGACCGTGCAGAACGTCATGGTCTTCCGTTTTTCCAACAACATCATCGAGCCGCTCTGGAACCGCAATTATGTCGATCACGTGCAAATCACCGCCGCGGAAACCGTCGGTGTTGAACATCGCGGCGCATTTTACGAGACCGCCGGCGCGCTCCGCGACATGGTTCCGAATCATCTTTTTCAATTGCTCACCATGACCGCCATGGAGCCGCCTATTTCCTTCGATGCCGATGAGGTCCGCAACAAGCAAGCCGAAGTGCTCCACGCCATTCAGCCGTTAAACCCCGAAGAAGTGCTTACTAACATGGTGCGCGGACAATACGGCAGCGGCACGATCGACGGTCAGCCCGTCGCCGACTACCGCAGCGAACCGGACGTCGCTGCCGATTCGAACACAGAAACTTTCGTCGCCCTGAAACTGCTCATCGATAACTGGCGCTGGGCCGGCGTGCCTTTTTATCTTCGCACCGGCAAGAGCCTCGCGCGGCGCGTGACGGAGATCGTCATCCAGTTCCGCCGCACCCCTTTCGTGCTCTTTCGAAATACCAGCGTTCGAAACCTGGAGACCAACCGCCTGGTCATTCACATTCAGCCCGAGGAGGGTATTTCTCTCAGTTTCGGTGCAAAAGTTCCCGGCTCCGTGATGAAACTCGGCCTCGTGAACATGGATTTCGATTACTGCACGTATTTTGGAATCGAGCACAGCACGGGTTACGAGCGCCTCCTGCGCGACTGCATGGCTGGCGATGCCACGCTCTTTCAACGCGCGGACATGGTTGAAGCGGGCTGGAGTGTGATTCAGCCCATTCTCGACGTGTGGCATGCGCTGCCCGCGCGTGGATTTCCGAATTATGCCGCGGGTTCTTGGGGTCCGATCGAAGCGGAAGAATTGCTCGAAAAGGACGGCCGTTCGTGGCGCCGCGCCGGGGAGGAAGAAGTCGATAAGCATGCCCGTATCGGCGCCCCGGAAAAAACCGGGATCATCACCTGAAGGGAAACGCGAGTGGAATGCGAGATTCGAATTCTGGCGGATGGTGTCGCGATCGCGAAACGCGCCGCGCAAGAATTCGTCCAAGCTGCCGCTGCAGCCGTGCAAGAGAGAAGTGCTTTCAATGTTGCCCTAGCCGGTGGCTCCACGCCAAAAGCGCTTTACAGTTTGTTGGTCAGTGATCCGCTGCTGCGCTCGCAGGTTCCCTGGGATAAAATACATCTGTTCTTCGGTGACGAGCGCCATGTGCCGCCGGACCATCCGGATAGTAATTTCCGGATGGCCACCGAGGCGATGATCTCGAGGGCTCCGCTGAAAGCAGATCAGGTCAGCCGAATTAAAGGTGAGTATCCGGACGCCGAAAGAGCTGCGCGCGAATACGAGGAAGTTCTTCAGTCGCGTTTTCAATTGAAACGCAATGAGCTTCCGCGCTTTGATTTGCTCCTCGCGGGAATGGGCAACGAGGGCCACACACTTTCGCTGTTTCCAGGCACCAAAGCGCTGCACGCCGACGGGCGCATCGTCGTTCGAAACTGGGTCGGCAAGTTATACGCGGATCGCATCACGCTGACCGCGCCAGCCGCTTGCAACGCCGCGCGGATTCTGTTCATGGTGACCGGCGCGGACAAAGCCCCGGCGCTGAAGAGCGTCCTGGAAGGCCCGTATGAACCGGAACAGTTGCCCGCGCAATTGCTCCAGCCGAAAGAGGGAAAGCTGCTATGGCTGGTAGACACGGCCGCCGGAGGCATGCTATCTAGAGGAATTCGGGAATGAAGCAAGGAGCGCGCTATGGCAACGACTGCAAGCCTTGGAAAAATTGAAACCTATCTCGGCGCGAAGGCCGATTACCTGCTGGGATTCAAATCGCCGAAAATCGCCAAAGAGCGGCTGAATCTTCCCGGCCCGGATTTTATCGATCGCGTCTACGCCATCTCAGACCGAAACGTCCGCGTGCTCGCCAATCTACAGCGCATGTTCAGCGGCGGCCGATTGCATGGCTCCGGCTATCTCTCCATCTTGCCCGTTGACCAGGGCATCGAGCATTCCGGTGGGGCCAGTTTCGCGAAGAATCCCGACTATTTCGACGGCGAGAACATCGTCAAGCTAGCCATCGAAGGCGGGTGCAACGCCGTTGCTTCCACGTTCGGCGTGCTCGGCTCCGTTGCGCGTAAATACGCCCACAAAATTCCGTTCATTGTGAAAATGAATCACAATGAGCTGCTGACTTTCCCCAATCGGTTCGACCAAGTTCTCTTCGGGACCGTGCAACAAGCCTACGACCTTGGCGCTGCCGCTGTGGGTGCGACCATTTATTTTGGCTCCGACCAGAGCACTCGCCAGATCGTCGAAATCAGCCAGGCGTTCGCGCACGCCCACCAGCTCGGCATGGCTACCGTCCTGTGGTGCTATCTGCGCAACAGCGCCTTCAAGAAGGACAAGGACTATCACCTTTCCGCCGACTTGACTGGACAAGCCAACCATCTCGGCGTCACCATCGAAGCCGACATCATCAAGCAGAAGCTCCCGGAAAATAACGGCGGTTATCTGGCGCTCAATGCAAATGGCGGCAGCTACGGCAAATACGACAAGCGCATCTATTCGGACCTAACGAGCGACCATCCCATCGATCTCTGCCGCTATCAGGTCGCCAACTGCTACATGGGCCGCGCGGGTTTGATCAACAGTGGCGGCGCTTCCGGCGCAAACGATTTCGAGGAAGCCGTCGCCACCGCCGTCATCAACAAGCGCGCCGGCGGCACCGGCCTCATTTCTGGACGCAAAGCGTTCCAGCGTCCCATGAAAGAAGGCGTCCAACTCTTGAACGCCATTCAGGACGTCTACCTCAGCCCCGAAGTCACCGTCGCGTAAGCCAACTTTGTTTCTGCAGGGACCCGGCATTCTGCGTCCCAGCTACCCTACGCGTGGCGCGCGCTTGCGGCACGGGCGGCAGCGAGAAGTTTCTTCGTATTTTCCCGAATGTCGCCATGGCCAAAGACGGCGTTGCCTGCAACGAGCAGTTCTGCTCCGGCGTGCACAATATCCCCGACCGTATCGAGCGCGACGCCGCCGTCCACTTCAATGCGGAACGAAAGGCCCAGCGATTCCCGCACCTCGGCAAGCGTTTTAATCTTGTTGAGCGATCCGGGGATGAACTTCTGCGCGCCAAATCCGGGATTGACCGACATCACCAAAACGTGGTGCACCATGTCCAGCACTTCGTCGAGCATGTGGACGGGCGTGCCGGGATTGATGACTACGGCCGGCTTGCAGCCGTGCGATTCGATGAGCTGCAGGCTGCGATGCAGGTGAACGCAGGCTTCCTGGTGCACGGAAATCCAGTTCGCGCCGGCCTCGGCAAAGGAAGGAATGTAATTATCCGGATTTTCAATCATCAGGTGACAGTCGAAGACAGCATTCGGAAGGGCTTTCCGCAGCCAGGCTACGACCGGCGGCCCGATAGTAATATTGGGCACGAAGTGCCCGTCCATGACGTCCAAGTGGAGCACGGTCCCGCCGCCGTCTAGTGCCGCCTTCGCCTCATCAGCGAGCCGCGCGAAGTTCGCGGAGAGAATCGAAGGTACCAGTTCAATGGTCATGGGCAGCGTCCAGCTCCTTTCCTTCCTTGACCTCGCCGATTATACGCGGAACGGGAGCGTGGTGCCGCAAACGTCAGACGCATGAGCGATTCTGCACGGAGGAATTGCAACTCCCTTTCGACCGGCGTATGTTTTTTGTGAGGGAGGCAAGATTAAGATGCGGGTTAGGCAAATTCGCTCCATTCGATTTCTGGGCTCAACGCTCTTTCTTGCACTGTGTGGGGGCTTCATTGCAGCCAATTTGCCGGAAGTTCCCGTTGTGGATGGCGGCCTCGGCTCCTGCCGCGCGGACTTCACCGTGAAGGACGGCTCAGACAAGCCTATTTATAACGCCAAGATCCACGTCATTTTAAAATACGGATTCCTCAGCAAGCGCAAGACAGAACTGGAAGTCGGCACCAACAGCGATGGCAAGGCGCGCGTCACCGGCCTGCCCAATCTCCCGAAGAAGCCGCTCGAATTTACCATCAAGAGTGGCACGGTAAGTACGACGGTCATTGATGATCCTTCGGACAATTGCAACGCGACGTTCAACGTCACTTTGACCGTCCATTAAAGAATTCATCTTCCTTGCAACCCGCAAGGGCCTTCCGCAGGTCTTAACCTCTCTGCACTCCAGCCGGAGCGTTTCCCACACTGCCCCGGTGCCGGCAAAACCCTCACTTCCATCCCGAATCCCATGGGATAGTGCAGCGCCTCTCGCTGCTCTCCCGCGCCATCTCAAGCAGTTGCATCACGTCCAGCGACCATTCCGGCGTGACAGCGAGCTTGGCCTTTCCCAGCAGGGCATCACGGACGTTGGCGTAATAATCCCGGTAATCGCAAGAAGCTGACGAAATGCGCCGCTGCGTGAACCCGTCTCCCGCAGGAACCGTCAACACGCCCCAATTTTCTTCTGGCTCCGCGCCCCACGCCGCATCCGTCGGAATGTAGCCTTGCCGCAGATTGTTCTCCTGCGGATCGAAAGTTTGTTTCACGAAACTGCCTTGCGTTCCGTGCAGAACGAAGCGTGGGCGCGGCGCGGCGGCAAGAATGCTGGACCGCAGTACGGCGCGCATGCCGAGAGGATAGTGAAACATAATGTCGAACGCATCGTCGGCCACCGCTTGTTCGCGCTCCATGCGAACATCGGCGGTCACCGCTTCCGGTAGTCCAAACAAGACTAGTGCGTGATCGATGAGGTGCGGCGCGATATCAAAAAGGATCCCGCTGCCTGCACGCGAAGTTTCGCGCCACGCGCCCGGTTTCAGTTGCGGCCGAAAGCGGTCGTAATTCGTCTCGAAACGCACCACGCGTCCCAGCGTGCCGTCCGCAGCCAGCTTTCGAATGGCCTGGAAATCGCCATCGTATCGGCGGTCCTGATAGACCGTAAGCAAGCAGCCGTTGTCCTTCGCGAACTGCACCAAGGATTTGGCCTCTTCGAGCGTGGTAGTAAACGGTTTGTCGACCACTACGTCGCGTCCCGCGGCGAGGCATTGGTGGGCCAAGGAATAGTGCGTGTCATTGGGAGTGGCGATGACCACCAGGCGAATTTCCGGGATCGCCAGAAGCTCATCCAGGCTGCGCGCGATTCGAACGTCCGGATATTTCTCCGCCGCTTCGTTCCCGCTGCGCTGCAGGATTGCGGCAAGATGCAGGCCGGGTACGGCGCGAATGACCGGCGCATGAAAGGCACGGCCGGCAAGCCCAAATCCAACGAGTCCTACTTCAATCATTTTGCGTGCTTCCCAGTCTCTTGCGCGGGCTACGGCGTCGTTGCGCGAAATGTTTGGCTCCGGCAAAATGCCATGATGTCCTCGAAAACGCAAATCTTGGAAAATGCTTCGCCCTCCTCTCAGAGCGTGATTTTCGGTCTGCTTTGCGCTGGTTTCGTCGTCAACGGGATTGTGATCTCCTTCATTGGACCAATCCTTCCCGTCTTCATGGCCAAATGGGGATTGGACGACAGCCGCGCCGGACTTTTCTCGCTCGTACAATTCTCTGGATCGCTGGCAGGTGTTCTGCTTTCGAGCGCTTTGATCTCTGCGAAGGGATTCAAACCTGCCATCACGCTGGGCGTCGCGATGCTAGGCATCGGGTTTGCACTGCTCAACGCTCCGACGTTTGCGCTCGCTCTTGTGGCCAGCGGCATCTATGGCCTTGGCTACGGATTTGCTACGCCGGGAACGAATTTGTGGGTAGGCGAAATGTACCGGGAACGCCGCGCCTCTGCCTTGAACATCATGAATTTGGCTTGGGGCGCCGGCGCAATTGTTTCCTCGCCCCTCGCCATGCTAACGGTGCGCATGTCGCACGTCACGCCGGTTCTCTATTTCGTCGGAGCAATTTGCGCTGCGCTCGCGCTTGTGCTCTTGCGCATGCCCTTCGGCAAGCCGCCGCAGGAAGAAGACCCCGCTCCGGCCGCAACGAAACCCAAAATGGGGGGAGTCGGTGTCGCGGCTCTGCTTGGAATTTTGTTTTTTGTGTACGTGGGGACAGAGGTTGGGACTTCCTACTGGGCTCCGGCGCACGCGCAGCGAGCGACGACCTGGAGCACTAACACCTGGACGCTGGCCCCCATGTTTTTCTTCGCCGGGCTGCTCAGTGGGCGCGGAACAGTGGCGGCGATTCTTCTTCGATGGAAGGAAGTAACCGTCGCTGTGGGAGGACTCCTGCTTGCGGCCACGGGCGAATTGATATTTCTCTCCGCTCGCTCTCGCCTGGGGTTATTCGGCGGCGCTTTCCTCGCAGGACTTGGCCTCGCCGGTCTCTTCCCGATCTTTATTGCTTGGCTCTCTAAATGGTTTGGCGTGCGCGCACGTAAAGTTGGCGGCGTGATGTTCGCACTGGCGGCAGGCGGGAGCGCGCTCATGCCGCCGCTTGTGGGCGTAGTTTCGCGTTACTCGGGGAGCCTGCGCCTCGGGCTTCTGGTACCGCTCGCCGGCTGCATAGTCATGTTGGCCGTGATCGGGTTACTTCGGCCGGGCACTCGCGGTTGATCGGTTCTGCTCGCTGTTTGCGCCTCTTGCTGCGCGACAGGCCGCGGCCTGAGGTATTCTTAGCCCGTGCAAAAAGCCGCGTTCTCGCAACGCTCACCAACAAATCGGCTGCTCCTGGGCCTAATAATCACGCTGGCTGCGGTGCTGGCCTACGCGTCCTACATCACCGTGCAGCTCGCCGGTCTTCGAAAACTCCAGAGCGAGATGGTGGACCGCAACCGTAAAGATTCGCTCCAATTGTTGCGCATTCAAAATGATCTCAATTCCATCGCCTTGGCCATGCGCGACATGCTGGACACCACCGAGCCTTATCCGTTGACGGCCTGGACCGCGCAGTTCGAACGCATTCAGCAGGATCTGGACGCGGGCTTGAAGCTGGAAGAGAACTTGGCCGGAGCAAGCCGCACGCCGGACCAGCGAAAATATCTGACGCAGTCGGTGGCGCAGTTCTGGGACGCCGTAAGCCGCATGTTCGCCCTCGCCCAGACGGGAAAAGAGCCGGACGCGCGCGAGCAGATTCGATTGTCATTGCAGGCGCGCCAGCAAGCGCTCAGCACGGCCGTTTCGCGCCTGCTGGTGGAAAACAACGAAGGGGAAGAGCAGGCGGCGGCGAGCATTGCCAAAATTTATGATGGCGTGCAGCGGCAACTCTACCTTTTTCTTGCCGCAACGCTCATTGCCATTGTGTTGACGAGTTTGTATCTGATTCGCGCCAACCGCCAACTTTTTGCGCGACTCGCCGAACTTTCTGAGCAGCGCAGCGAACTGGCGCAGAAACTGATTTCCACGCAGGAATCCGCGTTGCGGCACATTTCGCGCGAGCTTCACGACGAGTTCGGCCAGGTGCTCACCGCGATTGGATCCATGCTGCGCCGTGCGGCCAAACAAGCCGGGGAGGGATCGCCTCTGCACCAGGACTTGAAAGAAGTGCAAGAGATCGCGCAATCGACTTTGAACAACATCCGGACGCTCTCGCAAGCTCTTCATCCAGTCCTGCTCGAAGAAGCCGGGCTGGAAAGCACTCTGGACTGGTATATTCCCACGGTGGGCAGGCAGGCCGGCATCGACCTGCACTATGAGAAGAGCGGAAAGCCGTTCCCTGTGGAAACGAGCGCCGGCGTGCATATTTATCGCGTGTTGCAGGAAGCGCTGAACAATGTGAGCCGCCACTCCGGGGCCCGCGACGCCTGGATTCGCTTGAAGTATCAGGCGGATTCGCTGGAGCTCGAAGTGGAAGATCACGGCACGGGATTTGTTGGGGAAAAGATGCAGCGTGGAATCGGGCTGGTGGCCATGCGCGAACGAGCGGAATTGATTGGCGGGACTCTGGCCATCACTCCGCGGCCGCAGGGCGGCACTTCGGTTTGTCTTCAGATTCCCCGGGAAAAAGTGGAAAGCCATGCCGCATAAAATTACCGTCTTGTTGGTCGACGATCACGCGCTGGTCCGGCGCGGTTTCCGCCGCATGCTGGAGGACGATGCGGATATCTCGGTCGTCGCCGAAGCGAGCGACGGCGCGGAAGCCGTGCGCCTGGCCTGCGAGCTGCGGCCGCGCGTCATCGTCATGGATTGCGCCATGCCGGAATTGAGCGGCATCGAAGCGACGCGCCAAATCTTGGAAAAGGTTCCGGAAACCGGGATTTTGATGTTGAGCATGCATTCTGAGGAAACCCTGGTGAGCCAGGCGCTGCAGGCGGGTGCGCGCGGCTACGTGTTGAAAAACGCCATGGACCTCGACCTGGTCAGCGCGGTGAAGAGTATCGCGGCGGGTATGACTGTTCTTGACCCGCAAGTGTCGCGTCCGGATGCACTGAAAGGCGAACGCGGCGGCGGATTGACGCCGCGCGAGCTGGAGATTCTGCAGCACATCGTGGCCGGTGAGTCCAACAAAGAAATTGCCGCGGACTTGAATCTCAGCGTCAATACCGTGGCGGTCCACCGCGCCAATATTATGGACACGCTGGGCATTCATAAAACCGCGGAGCTGGTCGTTTACGCCATTCGAAATGGTCTGGTGAATCTGCCTTGAACCGCCGTAATTTTCTTTTCACATCTCTGGGCGCGGGTCTTTCGGCGATAGCAACACCACAGCACATCTTTGCGAATCCCGCTTCGAATTTAGGATTTCGGCTCACCGACGTTACCAACGCGGCGGGGATCCATTTTCGCCACAACAGCGGGGCTTACGGCGGAAAACTGCTTCCGGAAACTCTCGGCTCTGGATGCGCCTTCCTCGACTACGACGCGGACGGCTGGCAGGACATTCTGCTCGTGAACGGCATGGATTGGCCTGGACATAAGCGCCAGCGTTCGACGCTGCAACTTTACAGGAACAATCGCAACGGCACATTCACCGACGTGACCAAGAAAGCCGGGCTGGATCTCGAGTTGTACGGAATGGGCGTCGCCGCCGGCGACTACAACAACGATGGCTTCCCCGATATTTTTATCACTTGCGTCGGGCAGAGCCGGCTCTTCCGCAACACCGGCAAGGGAACTTTCGTGGACGTCACGCGTTCGAGCGGCCTCTTCGGGCGTCAGGGTTTCAGCACTTCGGCGCTGTGGTTCGACTACGACCGTGATGGCCTGCTGGATCTGTTCGTCTGCAACTACGTGCGCTGGTCTCCCGAACACGACGTGTTTTGCAGCCTCGATGGCACACACAAATCGTATTGCACGCCCGAAGCCTATCGCGGCGATACCTGCTGGCTGTTCCACAATCGCGGCGACGGCACGTTCGAAGACGTAACACCCACCAGCGGCATCTTCGACAGCAGTTCGAAATCGCTTGGTGTGGCCATGCTGGACTACGACCAGGATGGCTGGCCCGACTTGCTCGTCGCCAACGACACCCAACCCAACAAGCTTTACGGCAATCTTCATAACGGAAAATTCAGAGACGTAGCCGTGGAGGCCGGGCTGGCCTTCAGCACCGAAGGCAAAGCGCGCGCTGGGATGGGCGTGGACGTCGGGGATTTTGAAAACTCCGGCAAGCCCGGAATCGCCATCACCAATTTTGACAACGAGATGATCGGCTTGTATCGCGCCACGAAACCGGGAGTGTACGATGACGTTGCGACCCTCGCAGGAATTGGCGCGGCGTCCAAAAATACATTGGGCTTCGGGTGTCTTTTTCTCGATATCGACTTGGACGGGAAGCTCGACTTGGCGGTCGCCAACGGGCACATCGACGAGACCGTTCGCAACATCCGCGGAAACGTTGGCTACGCGCAACCCCCACAACTTTTTCTGAATCAAGGCAGCGGAAAATTTCAGGATGTCGCGAGCGAAGCCGGCGGAGGATTTGACACTCCGAAAGTCGGCCGCGGGCTGGCTTATGGAGATTTTGATCGCGACGGCGACCTCGATATCCTGATAACCACGAACAACGGCCCGGCGTACCTTTACGGCAACGAGCAATTCACGGGAAATGGCAGCATTCGATTCGAATTGAAAGGGACGAAGTCCAACCGGGATGCCATCGGAGCAACAGTGCAGACTTTTGCTGGAGACCTTTATCAATCGCGGATGGTGCGGGGAGGCTCGAGCTACCTTTCCCAATCCGAACTTCCCCTAACTTTTGGTCTGGCAAAGCGCGACAAGATTGACCGCGTGGTGATCGACTGGCCCAGCGGCCGCACCGAAGAGTACAAAAATCTTTCGGCGCGAAAGGCCTATAAATGCCTGGAAGGAAAGGGAATGGAGCCCCTCTAGAATCCCTAATAGTTTTGTAGTATTGCCGCTAGTCTGATTATTTTGGATGATTTTCCGGTTTCTAATGTTTTCGCAGTATTGTCAGATTCGCTGCGCAAAAATATAAATATGGCCACTAGCACAGTCGCCTCCAGCTCGGCCAATTCTTGGCTTGCTTCGGGGCACCCCAAACTGAATCGCGGCTGGATGTTTCTCAGACATCCGGCCGCTTTTTTTGTAGCGGTTGCCCGCGGGCGCGGGGGAAACGATGCGCACTGAGTTTTCAAAGGGCTGGTTATCGCGGAGTTTGATTCTTCTCGCACTGAGCGCAGCGTACCTGTATGGCTATCCATCCGCCACGATCACGTATGCCTTTGTGGATCTGCTGCATGTCGTGGCCGGGGTGGTTTTGACCATCCTCCTTCTCGTTTACTTTTTGCGTTTGCTTCGGGTTGAATCCGCCGTAGCGCGTTTCGGCTGGATCCTGTTGATGGCAGGTGCTCTTCTCGGATGCGTTCTGATCAAGATCGGGACGCCTCTTCGCTTAAAAGCTTGGCTGTTTGCTCATATCGCTCTGTGCGTTCTTGGTTCGCTCCTGCTCGTCACGGCCTGGCTCAATGCGAGAGGATGGCTGGGCACAACGTTCGCAAGCCGCATCACGGGATTCGCGGCGCTGACGCTCTTGACAGCGGCGATCTCGGCAGGCGTGTGGTGGACGCGTGAAGTAGGCTGGCGCTATGCCAAGGCGAATCGGATCACCAATCCACTGATGCCGCCTGACTCCATGGATCGCGAAGGCGACGGAGCGGAAGGAAAATTCTTCCCCAGTTCTGCCCAGACCAAGCACGGCGGAAACATTCCTTCGCAATACTTCATGAAATCGGAAGCGTGCCAGCGCTGCCACGCGGATATCTACAATCAGTGGAACAGCTCGATGCACCATTTTTCGTCGTTCAACAATCAGTGGTATCGCAAGAGCGTCGAGTACATGCAGGAAGTTGCGGGTGTACGTTCCTCCAAATGGTGCGCTGGCTGCCACGATCCTGCATTGCTCTACAGCGGCTTGTTCGATACGCCCATCAAGCAAATTGTGGACCGCCCGGAAGCTCGCGCGGGCCTGGGCTGCCTGATGTGCCACAGCATCGTGGAAGTGAAGAGCACCATGGGCCAGGGCGACTTTTTCCTGGAATATCCGAAGCTGCACGAGCTGGCGGCCAACGAGAATCCGATCGTACGAAAATTGCACGACTTTGTGGTGCGCCTGAACCCCGAGCCCCACCGCCGCACGTTCCTGAAACCCTTCATGCGTGTGGACACCGCCGAGTTCTGTTCTTCGTGTCACAAAGTCCACCTCGATGTGCCGGTGAATCACTACCGCTGGATTCGCGGGTTCAATGAATACGACAACTGGCAAGCCAGCGGAGTTTCCGGTCAGGGAGCGCGCGCGTTTTACTATCCGAAGAGTCCCATGAATTGCGCCGATTGCCACATGCCGCTGGTGGCCTCGAAGGATGACGGCAACGTCCGCGGCCTGGTGCATTCGCATCGCTTCCCCGGAGCGAACACCGCGGTGCCCATCGCGAACGAGGATCAGGCACAATACGAATTCGCCAAGAACTTTTTGCAGGACAAGCAACTGAGCGTGGATATTTTCGCCATTTCCCCGGCAGGAAAGGAAATGAGTTCGCCAGTGCGCGGCGAGCTGGGAAAACAGGAACTCTCGACGACGTTCGCCGTTGGTGAGGAATCGGAGGCTGCACTGCCAAAGGGCCTTGCTGGTGAACTTCGCCCCATTACCGCGCCCATCGATCGCACCGACGCCGCAGTGCGGCGCGGCGATGACGTGCGGGTGGATGTAGTGGTGCGAACGCGCAAGGTCGGGCACTTTTTCCCGGGCGGCACCGTGGACGCCTTCGATGTCTGGCTGGAGCTGCAAGCCACGGATGAAAAAGGCCAAATGATTCTCTGGAGCGGGAAAGTCGAGGACGATGGCAAAGGGCTCGTCGAGCCGGGCGCTCATTTCTATCGCTCGCTACAAATCGACGCGCACGGTAATCCCATCAACAAGCGAAATGCTTGGGCAACACGCTCGGTGGTCTACGTTCATTTGATTCCGCCGGGCGCGGCGGACACGGCACACTACCGGTTGCACGTGCCAGAAAATGCCGGCGACAAAATAACGCTGCATGCCAAGCTCAACTACCGCAAGTTTTCCTGGTACAACACGCATTTTTCCTTTGCCGGAGTGGAAGAGGACGTAAGCAAGCTGCCTAACGGTGGCGCTCCGCCGGTGACTCCGAACTATGACGATCGCCGATTCGCATTTACCGGCGACACGTCGAAGGTATCCGGCAATCTGAAAACGATTCCGAATCTTCCGATCATCGTCCTCGCGGAAGACACCAAGACGTTGCGTGTTCTGCCGCGCACCGCGGCTGCCCCGAAAGCCCGCACTGTGAGTACCAAGGAAGATTGGACACGTTGGAACGACTACGGGATCGGACTTTTCTTACAAGGCGACTTGAAGGCAGCCGCTGCGGCGTTCGAGAAAATCACCGAAGCCGACCCTCAAAATCCTGACCGCTGGACGAACATCGGCCGCGTGCTTTTACAAGAAGGCGACACGGTGGGGGCGCGCAAAGTGCTGGAAAAATCTCTGGCGATTGATCCGAGGCTGGGGCGGACGAATTTCTTTTACGCCAAGGCACTCCGGGAAGATGGCGACTACGACGGTGCGATCGCGCATTTGAAGACGGTGTTGGAACAATTCCCGCGCGACCGCGTGGTGCACAATGAGCTCGGCCGCGTGCTGTTTCTCGAAAAGCGCTATGCCGATGCCGTGGCCGAGTTTGAAAAGACTCTGGCCATCGATCCCGAGGACTTGCAAGCGCACTATAATCTGATGCTTTGTTACAACGGCCTCAGCAACGACAAGAAAGCCGAGGAGCACAAGTTGCGCTACCTGCGATTCAAGGCGGATGAAGCTGCGCAAGCGATCACCGGGCCTTACCGGCAGAGGCATCCCGAAGACAATAACGAGCGTCAGCCGATTCACGAGCATTCCAGCGTGCCGCTGGGGGCTGCGACGCAGAGAAAAACTGCCGCAGGGAAAGTGGCTGCCAAGGTTTCCACGCCAGAAAGCGCAAAGCTGGGCGGTGAAAATTAGCTCTCGTAAACCTCTCAAGTTGAACAGCGAGGCAAAATGACCTGGATCAAGACTGTCCGAATGGATGATGACGAACGCGTGAAAAAAGCGATCGAGGCGCAACGAAATCTGTATCCCATCGAATATGCGACGCCCGTTCATCCCGTGAACGATGGGGAGACCGCGGGCATCGTGGCGAGCCACACGCTGATCCCCGAAGCGCTTTTTCACGCGTTCAGCACGTTTGGCACACTGATGTCGCCGGATTTGCCGCTGACGCGCCGCCAGCATGAAATGATCACCACCCTCGTTTCGGTGACGAACCGCTGCCACTATTGAATCGAATCGCACGCAGAGTTTCTGCGCCGGGTCACGCTGGATGAAAAGTTGGTCGAAGCGCTGAAAAGAGATTTTCGGACAGCGCCGATCAGCGAACAAGATCGCACGATGCTGGAATATGTCGTGAAGCTGACGAAAGATGCGACGCAATGCAGTCGCGAGGATATTGCGAAGCTTCGCAAGGCCGGTTTTGACGACCGGGGCATTCTGCAAATTACGCTGATTGCCGCGTGGTTCAATTACATCAACAAAGTGGCAGACGCGCTGGGCGTGGGCCGCGACTGAACAGGGGGAATGGTGAAAGGTCTGCTCGCAGCGGTTTTGGTAATGGCGCTGGCAATTCTTCTCGTGGGACAAAGAGGCGTCGGCACTGCGGCGGAAACCCCGGCGGTTCAATTCCGCGACGTCACACAGCAAGCTGGAATCAAGTTTGTTCACAACAACGGAGCCTTCGGCAAGAAATATCTTCCGGAAACTATGGGCCCCGGTGTGGCGTTCATCGATTACGACAACGACGGCTGGCCGGACATTTTTCTGGTGAATGGAATGAATTGGCCGGGGCACGTCCAGAAACACTCCACGCCGAAGCTCTATCACAACAATCATGACGGCACGTTCACGGATGTGACGCACAAGGCTGGGCTGGACATCGAAATTTTCGGAATGGGCGTCGCGGTCGGCGACTACGACAACGACGGCTATGACGATCTGTTTGTCACCGCGTACGGGCAAAGCCATCTTTTCCACAACAACGGAAACGGCACGTTTACCGACGTGACGCAAAAAGCGGGGCTGCAAGGGCCAAAGGAATTCAGCACCAGCGCGGCCTGGGTGGATTACGACAAGGACGGACATTTGGACCTTGTGGTTGGCAACTACGTGCAGTGGACGCCCGAGACGGATTTGTATTGCACGCTCGACGGCAAGAGCAAATCGTATTGCACGCCGGAATCGTATAAAGGCACTGCGGTGCGCCTGTGGCACAACCGCGGCAATGGAACCTTTGAAGATGTGACGCAGAAGGCCGGACTCG
>QHYN01000035.1 GCA_003224145.1 Acidobacteriota bacterium | reverse complement strand
TTCGCCGGGCCTGACTTCGGTCAGGCCCGGCTTTTTTCATGGCACCCAGTTGGGCAGACAATTGCGGCATGCATCCGCCCTCCTTAGATTGCGCTACTATTATTCTTGCGCAGATTTCCGCGTGCAGAACGAATGCCCAGCGCGGGGCAGAGATAACGAGATGCCTGCGAATCGCCGAGAGACAGGACACAATGGCCATAGGAGCAATTTGGCATCAGCACACCGCACGGATGCCCCGTTTTTCATTTCGGCGGCGAGCTTTCTCCTTCTCCTCATCGTCTCGCCGGTCCTTCTGCAAGCGCAAGCCGCGCCGAGGGCGGCAATTTCCCGACTGATCAGCCAAAACCGGCTTGACGAGGCGGAGCAACGGTTGTGGAGCATCCTGGCGCAACAGCCGGACCGGGTCTGGGCGCTCGACCTGATGGCGGAAATTCGTGTGCGCCAAAAGCGCATGCCAGAAGGTGAGGCTCTGTTCCGGCGGGTCCTAACGCTCGATCCGAAAGATATTCAAGCTCACCGCGGTTTGGGCGATTTGTACCGTTCGCTCGGGAAGAACACCGAGGCCATTGAATCTTATTCGCAGGTGATCGCCATCGCGCCAGATGATATCGCCGCCAATCGCGCGCTTGCTGCTTTGTATGAGGAAGCAGGCCAATTCAAGGAATCGATAACTGCGGCGGGGCGTATTCCGGCTGCATCTCGGCCTCCCGAACTCCTGCCTATCCTAGCGACGGATTATTTCAAGATAGGCGAACCGTCGAAGGTGCCCCCCTTGATCCCCTCGATGGTGCGCCATGCCAGTTCGGCTCCCAAAGCCTTGAGTGACTTTGTAACCGTACTTATCCGAAACGGATATGTGGACGATGCGGCGCATCTTGTGGAGGCCGTGAAGCCCGCAAAAGCTTCAGCGGACTACTTGCATACCCTCGCACGCGTGCGTGCGGCACAGGGGCATCCTCAGGAAGCACTTGAGTTACTGGATCGAGCACGAGAGTTGCAGCCCAACTCCTTTGATTTGTTCTTCGATTCCGCCCAGCTGGCAGCACAGTTGAATCACTGGGACGAGATGGTTGATTTCCTGCGCCGCGCGGATAACGTTCGGCGGGATCGTCCTGAAGTCCTACAAAAGCTCAGCCTGGCGCTCTTGAAAACAGGCCATCGCGCCCAGGCCGTCGCGGCGGCGCGCAGGTTGAATTCCGTTCAGCCCGATAACCCAGACAATGAGTACGTCTTGGCCTTTACTCTGATCGAAGCTGATTTGCCGGATGAGGCCGTGCCCATTGCTCGCACGCTGGCTGCGGCTCGCCCCAACGATGCCAACAGTCAGCTCTTGCTGGCCATCGCGGAATTCAAGAAGGGAGACACCGCAGCGGCCAAGCAAGATCTGCAGCGCTGCCTGGCTCTCGACCCACATTCCTCCGATGCCCATTATTATTCTGGCTTGATCGCCCGCAGGGAAGGGAGCATTGACGCAGCTCAAAAGGAATTGGAAGAGGCGGTGCGGGCAAGCCCGGAAAATGCCGCAGCGCAAGCGGAACTCGGGACCCTCTATCTGCAAACCGGCAACTTGGAACAAGCCAGGAGCACCCTGGAGCAGGCCATCAA
Organism: Acidobacteriota bacterium; assembly: GCA_003224145.1. Taxonomy (GTDB): domain Bacteria; phylum Acidobacteriota; class Terriglobia; order Acidiferrales; family UBA7541; genus Acidiferrum. The sequence continues at coordinate 19,715 of QHYN01000035.1, read as the reverse complement.
GCTCGCTCCCGCCATTTCTCAGTATCATTATCACCTGGCCTTGGCGTACACACGGCTAGGCCTGCAGGACCCTGCGCACAGAGAGATGGAGACATATAATCGGTTGCGGCAGGCGGAAGATGAGGAGCATAAACGCCGGACTTCAGAAACCCCGCCTCCCGCAGCACAACCATAGACGGAGCCGATGACCTTACCGAGTAAATCACAAAGTGAAACACCGTTTCACATTCTGAATTTCGCCAAACTCGGATTGTGGGTGTCATGCTGCCTTCTCCTAGCACCCGGGGCGCTGGCCCAGGATAAACCGCCCGCCGTCAGCGAAGCAAATTCTCCGGAGCAGGCTTTTCAATCTGCACAAACGTTTCAGGTGGCGGGTGATTACGAGAAGGCCGCCGCTGCGTATCGCGAAGCTATCGCGGCAGGGTTGCAGCGCCTGGGAAACTTGCGCCTTTCACACAAGGAGTATGCCGAAGGAGTGGATCTGCTCACCCGAGCCGTGCAGACTGCACCTGCCCGCGTGACGGCGCACGTGGACTTGGCCATCGCCCACTTTGAGGCCCGCGATTTCGACAAGGCGAAGACCGAGATCGAGATCGCCCTCCAGCAGGATCCCCGCGATTTTCGAGCCCTAAACGTCGCGGGCAAGATTTACTTCATGCGCGGGGAGTACCAGACGGCCGCTGAGCGCCTGGAATCCGCGATCGGGTTCCAACCCGATTTCGACACGGGCTACTTGTTGGCCCTGGCGAACCTGGAACTTAAGAAGACTGCTCCAGCGAGCGTCATTTTTGATGAGATGCTGGCTTCGGCCAAGCCCAACGCGAGCACGCATGCCTTGATTGGACTTGCTTACCGCGAGACCGGCTATTTTGAGCAAGCCGCTTCTCATTTTTCGAAAGCCATTGAGCTGGAGCCTCAGAAACCCCGCTTGCGGTCCGCGCTCGGCTTGACGTATTTCCTGCAAGGCCCTCCGGGCTACGCGAAGGCCCGCGAGCAGCTTCTGGCCGAGCTTGCAATAGCCCCTGATGATTTCAGCAGCCTCTACTATCTCGGGATGATCGCTGCTAGCGAAAAGAAAACGAGTGAGGCGGAAAAATGGTTCGAACGCAGCGTAACAGCTCATCCGGACGAACCGGATGCCTGGTTTCGGTTGGGCCAAGCGTATTTTGAGGATGCCAAGTGGGAGCAAGCCCTGGCCGCGCTACGGAAATCATCGAGCCTGACGGCGCAGGAAGGCAGCCGAACTGACCCGGCGCCGATTCACGAGTTAATGGGCAAGGTGCTGGAAAAGCTGGGTCGGCACAATGAAGCAGAGTCCGAAGCAGCCCAAGCCGCGCAGCTTCGTACCCAGCAGCCCAAGCCCGAGTCGCAGCAAAAACCTGATGTTTTTGTTGGAACCGGCAAAGCTGAGCAAGTAGGCCGGTCGGGCCCGCAGGAGTTGCGCTCCCGGTTGCTCCAGGTGCCGCAAGGAGAGGGGTTGCCGACCGCGCGCGAAGTCGACTACGTCAAGCGCATGTCCGCGCTGTTAGGTGAGGCCTACCACAATCTTGGCGTCATAGATGCGCGCACTTCCCGCTATGTCGATGCCGCAAGTGAATTTGCGGAAGCGGCGCGTTGGAATCCGACCATTGACAGGCTGGATCACAACTGGGCCTTGGCGGCTTTTCGCGCCCAACGCTACGATCAGGCCATCCTTCCGCTCGAGCGTGAGGTTCGCCGGACACCGAATGATGCGAGCATTCGTCAAATGCTCGGTCTCAGCTATTACATGACGGACCAATTCACCAAGAGTGCTGAGATATTCCGTCCGATCTTGAATGAGTTGCCCGATAACCCGGGGCTTCTCTATGCCGCAGGCGTGGCGCTTCTGCGCAGTGGTGATTCGGCGGCTGGCGGTCGAATCTTCTCGCGGATGTTGGAGCATGGTTCCAACACACCAGAAGTGCATCTCATGATCGGCCAAGCTTACTACGAACAATCTCGGTATCCGGAAGCCCTCGACGAGTTCCGGCGCGCGCTTGAGATGAATCCGCGTGTGCCTGAGGCGCATTACTCTGCGGGCATGATTTATTTCAAGCAGGGCAAGCTCGATGAGGCCGTACAAGAATTTAACGCAGAGTTGTCACTCGATTCAAAATCGGTCCCGGCGATGTATCAGCTCGCGTACGTGCGGCTGCAGCAGCACCAAACCGAAGAAGCGATTCGTCTGCTGAACGAAGTCCTCGCGCAAAAGCCTTCTTACGGCGATGCGCATTATCAACTCGGAAAAGCGCTGCTGGATAAGGGCGACGCAAATGGAGCCATTCAGCACCTCGAGACAGCGAGCCAATTGCAGCCCGCCCAATCCTACAGTTATTACCAGCTGAGTCTTGCCTATCGTCGGATCGGCCGTGTCGAAGATGCGGATAAAGCGCTCCGCACCTACCAGCAACTGAAGGAAAGGAATTCGCAGAAAAGTTCTGGTAAGGAACCTTCAAAGTAATCGTGGAGATTCTTAGTGGGCGGGAGCCTCCCCGATGGTCAGCGGCAGCTCCGAGGTCCCAAACTGACCCGTTCGATTGTCCCTGACGCCGAGGTGAAGCATGTACTGACCGGGCGCGAGCTTGATGGACACGGGCATCGGAAGACCGCTCCTTTGGATGCGATCGAAAGTTTCCTGTTTGAGCGGTGCCTCGGCTTGCTGCACTTCGGCCTTCACCAGCTTGCCCTCCGGAGTGAAGGCTTGTACCTGGAATTCCAGACTACATTCGTGTTGGTTCTCCGATTGCGTCTCAAAGGTGATGGTGTGAGGGTCCACTAGGAATTCGACCTTCACGTCGGCATTGCCGGATGGCGGCATCGCCCGTGCGTAAAACAACACGCCAGTGGAGGCAATGGAATCTCTCTCCAAGGCCGCCTTCATCTCTCCTTCGCCGCTCTTCCTCCATTTCTCGGGATCAGTGGCGTAATACCCGCTACGATGCCTTACTCTTAGCCCATCCCCGGCAACCTTCACCTTGACGGTGTGAAACTTGCCGTCCCATTGCTTGTGAGTAGGGTAGTAGCCAATCTCGTAGAACGTGCTGCTGTCGCGCACGCTCTCCACTATGGCGCGATCAAAGTCATTCGTGTTCAGGAAAACGCGCCCGCCGGTCTCTTCGGCAACTTTGATCAGACTGTCCTCTTTGTTGAACCGCTCGAAAGTTTCCTTGCTGTTTGCATTCATATGTGCGTCGACGGTCAGCGCCATCCTGCCGTTCGCGTCTCGGCCTGTTTCGCTCGGATCTGAAATCGAATTCCCCACTAGCCCGCGGGCATCCACGGTGTAAATCGCGACCTGGGCATCCGACAACAGATTGGTCGCGGCTCGGACTCGGTCGGCATAAGAGCGATAAACATCAAAGTCTTCCGGGTCTACAACGGAAAGGTTCAATGGGAAGGACGCGGAAAACCAAATGATCACTTTGCGCCCGGGAAATCCTGCGAGGTAACGGGCAATCGCTGCCAGAGCGTCCGCCGTGTGCGCGACGCGCATCTCCATCGTATTTGCGTTGCTCTCCTTCTCGAATCGAGCAAGTGCATAGCCGATGTTCATCAGTGATCGCGAGTCCGAATCCCCGCCGCTGCCTGCCGCGCCCTGTGCTCGTGCTTGTGGCGGAAGGTTGGCTCCATCAAACGTCGGAGCTTGCAGTTGAACGTCCGCGCCTCCCTGTCTTCCCGCAGCGGAAGCCTGCGAGCGATACTTCTGCATGGCTGCGGTCAACAGCGCTGGATTGGATGTGAAATCTTGCAACATGGTGAGTTCGTTCCCCAGCAGGAATACCGCGATGCGCATGCCCGGGTCGAAGTGATCGGCAAGAAACTTGAGCATCTGCTGGCGAACAACAATCTGGTTTTCCACCGGAGTGTTGACTCCATCCATCAGCAGGATGATCGGTGGCCCCGCGGCGCGCCGGTATTCCGGGCGGTTCGTGGTGACATGGGGCGGAAGTTGCGGAGGAAGCTGCTTTTGTTTTTCTTGATCCTCGAATTGCTGAAAAGAGAAAAACGAAATCTTCTGCGGCTTTCCGTCCTCCAGGATGGTAAAGTCCTTCTCGCTCAGACGTTCCTTGACGGGGTGCCCGGAAGAGTCCGTCACGACGACATCCACCTGCACCAGCCGGGTCGTTGCACGAATCACCGTTGGGGAGTCAGACGAACTTTGCTTCAATTGAGCGCAAATCATCCCCGCGCTCGCGCATATCGTGAAAACAAACAGACATGATCTGCTAATTTTGGTCATTTGTGACGGCGGCCCATTCAAGATACTATTACTTGTGGCGATAACAGGCAATGAACCGGCCGCTGCGAATTGCACCTGACCGGCCCCTGCCACGGAACGAACATAATACTCATTTCATATCCATGCGAATCGCCACAGTCCTGCTCCTTTCCCTGATTATTTCCTGCGTTTTTCTGCTGGCCCAAACGAAAGCCCCACCTGCCACGGCCGTCCCGCAATTCGAGGACATCTCCCGCCCGGCGGGATTGACGGTCTCCCATATCTCCACTCCCGAGCAGCACTACATCATTGAGTCTATGAGCGGCGGGATTGCCCTTTTCGACTGCGACGACGACGGTAAACTCGACATCGCAGTTGTGAACGGCTCAACCGTCGATCGCTATCGTGCCGGCGGCGATCCCCTTGTCATGCTCTACCATCAGGATGCGGACCTCAAATTCACGAACATCACTCAGTCAGCGGGCCTGACTCGCAAGGGGTGGGGCATGGGAATTGCCGTGGCCGACTTCGACAATGACGGCAAACTGGACATGTACGTCACCGGCTTGGGCGGCAGCGCGCTATACCGCGGCCTCGGAAACTGCAAGTTCGAAGACGTTACCGACAAAGCTGGAGTGCGCGGGAGCGGCTTCATGACGGGTGCGGCCTGGGCGGACTACGACCGTGACGGCTACGCCGATCTCTTTGTGGCGCGCTACGTCCACCTGGACATGGATAGGCTCCCGGAATTCGGCAGCAATGAAAAATTCTGCCGCTATAAAGGGATTCTGGTGCAATGCGGCCCCTGGGGCATGGAAGGCGAGAGTGACCTGCTCTACCACAACCGCGGCGACGGTACGTTTGAGCAGGTTTCGAAGAAAGCCGGGGTTGACGACCCGAAGCACCGCTACGGGCTCGGTGTCGTTTGGGGTGATTACGATAACGACGGCTGGCCCGATCTCTACGTGGCCAACGACGCAGGGCCTAATTTCCTGTACCACAACAAGCACGATGGAACTTTTGAAGAGGTGGGGCTCCTTACGGGGGTTGCGCTCAGCGCGGACGGGCAGGAATTGGGCTCGATGGGTGTGGACTTCGGCGACTATCTTCACGAGGGGCGCCTGAGCATTTACGTAACGAATTTCACTGATCAACCCAACAATCTGTATCACAATCTTGGCGCACAAGGCTTCACCGACGTCGGGTGGGCATCGAAGACCGGCCAGCCTAGCTATCCCTACGTGAAGTGGGGCACCGGATTTGTGGACTTCGACAACGATGGATGGCTGGACCTCTTTGTCGCAAATGGGCATGTCTATCCCCAGGTTGACGCGATCCCCGGCGGTCCAAAATATCGTGAGCCGATGCAGTTGTTCCGCAACCTGCGCGATGGCACGTTTGCGGATATCTCCGCCACTTCTGGACTGGCGCAGATTGCCGTGGCGTGCCGACGCGGCGCTGCATTTGGCGACATCAACAACGACGGCAACATGGACATCGCACTCCTCAATGTCGGTGAACCACCAACATTGCTGCTCAATCGTGTACAGAACGAGAACCACCGCGTGCTATTTAAGCTGATAGGAATCAAGAGCAATCGTGCCGCGATCGGCGCGCGCGTCACCATTCTTGCTTCTGGCGTCCGCCAATTCAGTGAGGTTCGGGCTGGGGGGAGTTATCTCTCACAAAACGACCTTCGTCAGCATTTTGGTCTCGGCCCGGCCACGAAGATCGATTCCGTGGAAATCCGCTGGCCCAACGGCAAAGTAGAGACGCTGCTGAATCTTGCTGCCGATGCCATCTATACCATTGTCGAAGGAGAGGGAATCCGGGACACCAAGCACTTCCCAGCTCCAGCGACAGGCTCACCAAACGGCTCTCGTTGATTCTCTGGCAGAGTTGCCGGTGCCCGCGGGAGGCCTGCCGTTCTAGATGTTGCCCAAAGCCGTAAGTGCTAAGCGTTTATTCTTCGGGCAGGGATTCTCTTTCATGAAACGCCCCGTGTAGATTCCCGCCCCAATGCGAGCTGCACGCGGTATCCTAAATAGCGTAGATTGCGTGGGGGCTCCAACTGGCATGAATAAGCTGCGCTTCCTGGTTTCGCTCACGACGAAGGATAACGATTATCAGATCGAGCAGGCGCAATCTGCCGAAGAGGCCGCCCGGAAGTTCGGCGTCGAGCTCCAGGTGATCTACGCGGAGAACGATGCCATCACCCAGAGCACCCAACTTCTGAAAGCTATCCAAGCCGAAGAGTCGCACCGCCCGAATGCCATTATCTTTGAGCCCGTAGGCGGTACCGCTTTGCCTCAAGTCGCTCGCGCCGCCGCTTCTGCGGGCATCGGATGGGCGGTACTCAATCGCGACGCCAATTACGTCCCCGAACTGCGCAAATCTTCTTCCGCTCCCGTGTTCGTCGTGACTTCCGACCATCTTGAAATTGGCCGCATTCAGGGCCGCCAGATTGCCGCACTCTTGCCCCATGGTGGCGCCATCCTCTGCATACAGGGACCTGGGGAGAATTCCGCAGCCAAGGATCGTACCGCCGGCATGCAGGAGACCAAGCCTTCGAGTGTTCACGCCACTCTTCTCCGAGCGCAGTGGACCGAGGAAAGCTCCCAAAAGGCCGTCCGCTCCTGGCTGAAACTAACCACCTCGCGCAAAGCAGCCATCGACCTGCTCGCCGCTCAGGACGACTCCATGGCCATCGGCGCGCGGAGAGCCTTCGAAGAATTGAGCGACGAAGCGGAGAAGGAGCGCTGGCTGAGGTTGCCTTTCCTCGGCTGCGATGGTCTTCCCAAAACTGGCCAGGCCTGGGTCAAGAGCGGCCTTCTCAGGGCCACTATTTTTATCCCCCCCAACACCGGCCAGGCCCTCGAAATGTTTGTCGATGCCCTGCAGCGCGGAAAACAGCCGCCTGAACGCGCCCTCACTGTCCCCGTCTCCGTCCCTTCCCTCACGGAGCTAAAACTCCGCTAATACCTTGCGTTTTTCCTTGGTTTAAGACCTGCCTCTTTTTTGCAAAATTTCACTAGAAAAACGATTTTCGATGCTTGTTTGCGCGTCACACCGTCGTATAATGCCGCGGAATCAATTCTGTTCACCCTGATGCCGCGTTTGCGGAGGAGACGCGCATGAAGATGCCCCTCAACGATTCCGCCATTGACCGCAGACAGTTCTTGGCCGCTGGGAGCGGCCTGCTGGCCAGCGCTCTGCCCGGTGGCCCTCTGTTTGCCAGTGCGGCTGACTCGGCACCTTCAGCGACTACATCTCCCCGGCCCCGGCTTTCCGGGAACCTGCGCAAGATTCCCATCGGCGTTTTCGATCCCGTTTACGAGCATCTCTCGCTCGACGCCATGCTCGACAAGGTCACCGCCCTCGGCCTGGAAGTCATGGAGATTGGCACCGGCGGCTATCCCGACAATCATCATTGCCCTCTCGACAACCTCGTCGCCGACCGCGCCAAAGCGAAAGCGTGGCAGAAGAAATTCGAAGACCGCGGCATTCGCGTCGCCACTCTCAGTTGTCATGGCAACCCTCTGCATCCCGATCCCAAACTCGCGCAGAAGGACATCGACATTTTTCGCAAAACCGTCCTCCTCGCCGAAATGCTCGATGTTAAAGTCATCGTTGGCTTTTCCGGCTGTCCCGGCGGCACACCTCAAGATACCCAGCCGAATTGGATCACCTACCGCTGGCCTTCCGAATACGCAAAGATGCAGGACTGGCAGTGGAAAGAAAAAGTCGTGCCTTACTGGAAGGAAGCCGCAAAGTACGCCCGCGAACACGGCATCAAGCGCCTGGCCCTCGAGATGCATCCCAACTTTGTGGTCTATAACCCGCGCACTCTGATGAAGCTCCGCGAAGCCGTCGGCGAAGAAATTGGCGCCAATAATGACCTTAGCCACCTCTTCTGGCAGGGCTGCGATCCCATCGAGGTCATCCATTTCCTCGGCAAGCTGGGCGCCATCTACCACGCCCATATGAAGGACACCGTATTCTTCCCGGAAAACCTCAACAAATACGGCGTCTTGAACTTCGCTTTCGAAACCAGCGATCTCGATCTGGCCTCGGAGACTTTCCGCGCCGTCGGCTACGGTCACAGCGCCAGCCTTTGGAAATCCATCATCAAGGCCTATATGGACGTCGGCTACGACGGCATCCTCAGCATCGAGAACGAAGACCCCATTCTCGCCGGAGAAGTGGGCGTCGAGCGCGCCGCTTACGTCCTGAAAAATGTTCGCAATGAGTTGCTGGGTGCCTGAGATGCGCCGCCGGGAATTCGTGGGCGTGTGTGCTGGTGCGGCTCTGGCAGCCGCCGGTCCTTGCGCCGCAGCGCCGCCGGTTCACACGGTATCGGAAGCTGACGGCGTGCCCTTTTCCCTGAGCGTGATGCTCTGGACCGTCTTCCGCGATCTCCCATTTTCACAACGTCTCGAAAAAGTCGCTGAGGCGGGCTACCACGCCGTCGAGCTCGTCGATGAATTCAAGAATTGGAAAAAGGAGGATTTTGCCGGAGCGCGCCGCAAAAAGCGCGAACTCGGCATCGAGTTCGACGGCACCACCGGCGTGTGGCTTCCCCTCGCGGACTCCGGCAAACGTGAAGCCTTTCTCAAATCACTTCGCGAATTCATCCCCACTATGCGCGAACTGGAATGCACTCGCCTCATTATGCAGACTGGAGATAAGATTCCCGGGCTTTCCCCGGCGGAAATGCACGCCAACTGCATCGAAACTCTCAAACGCGGTGCCGACATCGCCGCCGAAAACAACATCGAGCTTCTCATCGAAAACATCGATCCCGAAGAAAACCCCAAGTATTTTCTCACCGCTTCCGCCGAAGGCTTTGAGATTGTCCGCTCTGTCGGCAACCCTCATGTCAAGTTCCTCTACGATTTTTTTCACGAGCAAATCGCCGCGGGCAATCTCATCGCCAAGCTCGAGAAAAACATCGATCTCGTCGCTCTCGTTCACGTCGCCGACGTTCCCGGGCGCCATCACCCCGGTACCGGCGAAATCAATTATTCGAATATCTTCCGCAAGCTCGCCGACCTCCGCTATTCCCGCTATGTCGCCATGGAATTCAATCCCCTGGGCGATCCAGTGAAGGAATTGCGCGAAGCGCGCGAGCTGGCCATCGGAAGCGCGCGCTCTGCGCGTGCGGCTCGTTCGTTCGAATCCAGGAGGCAATATGAATCGGCGTGATGCGCTTCGCATGCTTACTGCGGGAGCGGTTCTCCCCGCGCTCTCTCCCGAACTTTTCGCTTTCTACCGTCAGGCGCATCCTGCCTCCTCTTACGCGCTCCGCACGTTGAATCCTCACCAGAACGATACCGTCGTGGCCATGATCGATCAGATTCTCCCTGCCACCGATACGCCCGGCGCGAAAGCCGTCCGCGTCAATGAATTTATGGACGTCATCCTCACCGAATGGGCCAACGACGAAGAGCGCCGCCACTTTCTCGACGGCCTCGCCGACGTCGATAAACAGAGCAACGCTCTCTTCTCCAAAGACTTCGCCTCTGCCGCGCCCGACCAGCAGCTCGCCCTCCTCCGCTCCATGGATGAGGCCGCCGCCATTGCCCGCTCCCGCCAAAAAGATCGCCCGCCACTCTGGGAACCCGAAGGCCGCGATACTCAGATGCAAGGCGATTTCTTCACCGTCTTTAAAAGTATGACTTTGCACGGTTATTACACTTCCGAAATCGGATTCACCCAGGAGTTGAAACTGCAAATCATTCCCGGTGCGCAGCATGGCTGCATGCCGCTTGGGCCCGGGCTCGGAGATCCGGACGCATAGGGGCGAACATGGCGACAACCAACTATGATGCGATCATCGTCGGCTCGGGAATCACTGGGGGTTGGGCCGCGAAAGAACTTACGGAGAAAGGCCTCAACACGCTTGTCCTCGAAGCAGGCCGCTCCATTGTTCCGGAACGGGACTATGTCGAGCACGTCCCCGTTTGGGAGCTGAAGCATCGCGGCTGGGACGATCGCTTCCAGCGCGAACGGACTCAGCCCATTCAGCGCGAGTGCTACTATGCCTGCGACGAGTATTCACACCAGTTTTTCGTCAACGACAAGGACAATCCCTATTCCTTCGATCCCGGAAAACATTTTTCCTGGATTCGCGGCCGCCAGGTTGGCGGCAAGTCCATCACCTGGGGCCGCCAGAGCTATCGCTGGAGCGACCTGGACTTCGAAGCCAATCTGAAGGAAGGAATCGGCGTCGATTGGCCCATTCGCTATGCGGACATTGCTGCGTGGTACGACTACGTCGAAGAATTCGCCGGGGTCAGTGGGCAGACCGAAGGCTTGCCGCAGCTCCCCGACGGAAAATTCCTCCCACCCATGGAATTCACCTGCGTCGAGGTGGTTCTTAAGGACGCGCTCGCCAAACACTTCGACGACCGCATGTTAACCATCGGCCGCTCCGCCGTCCTCACACGTGTCCACAAAGGCCGCGCGCCCTGCCACTATTGCGGTTACTGCCACCGCGGCTGCATCACGCAGTCCTATTTCAGCAGCTTGAATTCCACTCTTCCCGCCGCGCAAAAGACGGGCCGCCTTACCATCCGTCCTTATAGCGTGGTGCATAGCCTCGTTTTCGATTCGAAAGCGCGCCGCGTCAGCGGCGTTCGCGTCATTGACGCGCAATCCAAGGCCGCTCTCGAATTCAAAGCCCGCGTCTTTTTCATCTGCGCCTCCACGCTCGAATCTACTCGCATCCTGCTCAACTCTGCGAATCCTGAATTTCCCAACGGCCTCGCCAACACTAGCGGCGAACTCGGCCACAACCTCATGGACCACCACATGGGCAGCGGCGCCAGCGGCGAAATGCCCGGCCACGAAGACAAAATGCCATTCGGCAATCGTCCCAATGGCATCTACATCCCGCGCTTCCGCAACGTGAAAACGAAGCAAAAGGATTTCCTCCGCGGCTACGGCTACCAGGGCGGCGGCAGCCGCGAAGGTTGGTCCCGTGGCCTCGACAGAATCGGTATTGGCGCGGATTTCAAGAACTCCCTCAAAATGCCCGGAAAGTGGCGTCTGGGCATGGGCGGATTCGGTGAGTGCCTTCCCAATCACAACAATTACGTCGAAGTCGACAAGGAGAAACCCGACGCCTGGGGCATTCCCACGCTCAAGATTCACTGTGACTGGGGCGAGAACGAGCGTGCCATGTCCAAAGACATCGCTGTGCAGGCCGCCGAAATGCTTGCCGCTGCCGGCGCGAGAAACATCCACGTCTCTCAGGAAATCACTCCGCCGGGCCTCGCCATCCATGAAATGGGCACCGCTCGCATGGGCCGCGATCCAAAAACTTCCGTCCTCAACGAGCACAATCAAGCTCACGACGCCAGGAATCTTTTCATGACCGACGGCGCCTGCATGACTTCCACTTCTTGCGTCAACCCGTCGCTCACGTACATGGCGCTCACGGCACGCGCTTGCGATTTCGCCGTCTCCGAAATAAGGAAAAACAATCTCTAACCGATTCCGAATTCTTTTTTATCACCGCCAGGATGGCGGAAGGGAATCACGAAATTCGGTTTAGAATAACCCCGGGCAAGCCGACAAAAACATGAAGATTCTTTTCGTACTTGAAACTGACTACTGACAACTGAGAACTCATAATGGCCCAGGTAATTCGCTCACCTAAGCAATATGATGTCTGCATCATTGGTTCCGGCGCGGGCGGCGGCATGGCCGCGAAAATCCTCACCGACGGCGGCCTCAACTGCGTCCTCCTCGAAGCCGGAGCCAACATTACCCCCGAGAAAGATTTCAAGATGTTTGTGTGGCCCTACGAACTCCCGCACCGTGGTGCCGGCGTCGGCGGCCACGCCAGCGAGAATTTCAGTGAGTTCCTCGCGCCCAATGGCGCCTGGCAGATCGACGGTGAGCCCTATACCTCCGCTCCCGGTTCCAATTTTCAATGGTTTCGTTCGCGCATCGTCGGCGGTCGCACCAATCACTGGGGCCGCATCGCCCTGCGCTTTGCTCCCATTGATTTCAGGTCCAGAACGCGTGATGGTCTCGGCGACGATTGGCCTATCACTTACGAAGATCTCGCGCCCTATTACGACAAGGTGGAATCATACATCGGCGTTTTCGGGACCAAAGAAAACGTTGCCAGCGCCCCGGACGGCGTCTTTCTTCCTCCTCCCAAGCCCCGCTGCGTCGAACTGATGGTCAAGAGAGTCTGCGACAAGCTCAACATCACTTGCATCCCCTCGCGCCTCGCCATTATCACCCGTTCGCACAACGGTCGCCTGCCCTGCCACTATTGTGGCCAGTGCGGTCGCGGTTGCATCACGGCCTCAAACTTCAGCTCCAGTCAGGTCCTGCTGCCTCCCGCCATGAAAACGGGAAGGCTCACGCTCATCACCGGCGCCATGGCGCGCGAAATTCTCGTCGACAAGGACGGCAAAGCCACCGGCGTCTCCTACATCGACAAAGCCTCGCGTTCCGAGAAACGCGTCAATGCCCGCGCCATCGTCGTTGCCGCCAGTGCTTGCGAATCCGCACGCCTCTTGCTCAATTCCAAATCCACGCTCTTCCCCGGTGGTCTCGCCAATTCTTCCGGCGCCGTCGGCAAATACCTCATGGACTCCGTCGGCAGCGGCGGCTATGGCTACTTCCCGCAACTTGAAAAAATGCCCGCGCACAATCACGACGGCACCGGCGGCATGCACATGTACATGCCCTGGTGGAAATTTGACCGCAAAAATGATTTCCCCCGCGGCTATCACATCGAATTTGGTGGCGGCCGCGAATTGCCCGGTGTTGGCATGTATGACGACCTGAATGAGGAAGAAGAAGGTTACGGCCTGGCCTTAAAGCAGCGCACTCGCAAAGTCTACGGCTGCTATATCGGCTTCGCCGGGCGCGGTGAAATGATCCCTAACCCCGACTCCTATTGTGAAATCGATCCCGACGTCGTCGATCAGTGGGGCATCCCCGTTCTGCGCTTCCACTTCAAATGGTCCGACTACGAATTGCTCCAGGCCAAGGACATGCAAGAAACATTTCGTGCCATCGTCGAGACCATGGGCGGCGAATACAAAACCAAACCTTCCATCCACGGCGACTACCCCTTCGGCATCGAGCCCGGTGGCAAAATCATCCACGAAGTTGGCACCGCGCGCATGGGCTCCGATCCAAAGACTTCTGTCCTAAACGGCTTCAGCCAGGCACACGAGGTCAAAAATCTCTTCATCACCGATGGCGCGTCGCTCGTCACCAATCCCGACAAAAACCCCACGCTCACCATCATGGCGCTCTCCTGGCGCGCCTCCGAATATCTCCTCGACGAAGCCAGAAAGGGCAATCTCTAACATGAGGCCATCCACACCGAAGGGCTCCCGCACAAGGACTCACCTGGCTGCCTCCCTTACCCGTCATTCCGAGCGCAGCGAGGAATCTCTCTTCGTTCCTTCTTCTCTGAACTCTGTGCTCTCTGTGTCCTCTGCGTTAAATTCTTTTTCTTTCTGTTATGAGGCTCACCATGGCTAACGAATCGATCTCCCGTCGCGACATCCTCCGCACCCTCGCCGTCGGTGCCGTCACCGGCTCCGTTTTGCAAATCATCCCGGCCGAAGCGGCAGCCTATATCCATCAGATGGTGCAAAAAGAAAAATCCTCAGCCCCGACAGGGAAGTACACTCCCAAATATTTTTCCGCATCGCAATACGCCATGCTCATCGCCCTCTGCGACATGATCATCCCCAAAGACGAAAAATCCGGCGGCGCCCTCGAGGCCGGCGCTCCCGAATTCATCGATCTCCTCACCAGCGAAAATCCCGAATATCAATTGAAGCTCGGCGGCGGCCTCTTCTGGCTCGACAACTTTTGCACCGACCGCTTTGGCAAAGTCTTTCTCGATTGCGCTCCCGAGCAAAAGAAAGAGGTCCTCGACCTCATCGCCTTCCGCAAAAACGCCAAGAAAGATCCCTCGCTCAGCCAGGGCGTTGCCTTTTTCGCTTTTCTCCGCAATCTCACCTGCGACGGCTACTACACCAGCAAAATCGGCATCGCCGACCTCGGCTACATCGGCAACACCTCTGTCCGCGAATTCCCCGGCTGCCCCCCTCTCCCGGAGTGAGGTGTATTATCCTTGAACCGCTTGTCCACCCCCTCGCCCACTAACGTCTCCTCGCCTCGGCTCTATTTGTGGCCCTGGGTTTACCTCATCGCGTTTGTCTATTTCGCACTACACATGGCCACCGCCACCCGCTACGGCTACTTCCGCGATGCCCTGTATTATCTCGCCTGTTCCGAGCATCTCGCCTTCGGCTACGTCGATCTGCCACCGTTCTTCCCGCTCATCGCTTGGATCGCCCGTCACACGCTCGGCACCTCGCTTCCCGCGCTGATTTTCTGGCCCGCGCTCGTGGGAGCCGCGCGCATCATCTTGGTCGCAGCGTTTGCGCGCGAACTCGGCGCAAAACGCTTCGGCGCTGCACTCGCGGCGGCGCTCGCCGCCACTCCCGCGGTGTGGTGGGTCATCGATCACCAGTTCGCCATGAACGCCTTCGAGCCGTTGTTCTGGACCGGCTGCGCTTATGTGCTCCTGCGCATGATCAACACACAAAACCCAAGGCTGTGGCTCGCTTTCGGCGTCATCGCTGGTCTTGGACTCGAAAACAAGTACTCCATCGTCTTCTTCGCTTTCGCGCTACTTCTCGGTCTTCTCTTGACGCCGCTGCGCAGGCTTTTGTTCACGCCGTGGCTTTTCGCGGGCGGCGCGGTCGCCTTTCTGATCTTTCTTCCCAACCTCCTTTGGAATATCCAGCATCACTGGCCCTTCTTCGAACTGATGTACAACATTCGCGCCACCGGCAAGGACATCATCCTTCCGCCCGCCGCTTACCTGGTCCAGCAAATTCTCATGATGCAGCCGTTTAGCCTTCCCTTCTGGTTGGGTGGCCTGCTTTTCTTATTCTTCTCGCCAAGCGCGAAGCCCTATCGCGCTTTCGGCTGGGCCTTCGTCGTCACCATCGCCATTTTCCTCGCCTTGCATGGCAAAGACTATTACTCGGCACCAGTCTATCCAATCGTGCTGGCCGCCGGCGCCGTGGCCGCCGAGCATCTGCTGGCGTCCCCGCGCCTCGATACGCGCTCGAACTTGCGCGCGTTTCTCAAGCCAGTCTGCTTCGCCTGGCTGATCATCGGCGTCGTCCTTATCCTACCGCTCGTTCTCCCCGTGCTGCCCCTCGACGCGTTTGTGCGTTACCAGTCCCATTTGCCGCTCCAGCCTCAGCCCACCGAGCGCAGTTTCATCGGCGCGGTACTGCCGCAGTATTACGCCGACGAATTGCCTTGGCAGGAGCAGGTCGCCGCCGTCGCCCGCGTCTACCACTCCCTCACTCCCGATGAGCAGGCCAAAACCGCCATCTTCTGCGACAACTTCGGTCAGGCCGGCGCCATCGACTTCTTCGGCCCGCGCTACGGCTTGCCCAAAGCCCTCAGCGGCCATCAAAATTATTTTTTTTGGGGACCCCGCAACTACCCCGGTGAGATCGTCATTCTTGTCGGCCAGCCCGAAGACGGCGCGCGCAAACAATT
Organism: Acidobacteriota bacterium; assembly: GCA_003224145.1. Lineage (GTDB taxonomy): Bacteria > Acidobacteriota > Terriglobia > Acidiferrales > UBA7541 > Acidiferrum. The sequence continues at coordinate 3,904 of QHYN01000035.1, read as the reverse complement.
CGCTTCCGTCGAAGTTGCCGCCACGCTTCACATTCCGTACGCCTATTCTTATGAGACGCGCCCCATTCTTCTCTGCCGCGGCCTGCAATGGAACCTGCTGACCGGCTGGGCCCGCGTCAAACACTGGCGTTGACCAGGTCGGCCCACGCGGTTTCTCGCCTACGACAACCGGGAAGGTGCGCGTTCCGTGTCCCTAGCCAGATAGCGCGTTCCCCAGAGCCAGAACATAGCGCTGAACAGGAACATCACGGCTACAACCCGGAATGCGGTGTCCATGGTGTACTTGTCGCTGATCAGACCGATGACGAAGGGAGAAAGCACGTCGCCGAGTGCATGAATCAACAGGATGTTGAGCGCATAGCCTGCCGCCCGCATCGCTGGATGGGTAACATTGGCCAGGATGGTGTTTGTGGGTGCCGTGTTAAAGAACAGACAAAAGCACGAGATGAAAATATAAGCCCAAATCCACGGGAAAGCTGCATGGGTCACGGCCCATACCATTGGAAACCCAAGAGCCATGGCCGCACCGGAGACCAGAAAGTAGGAGCCGGCAAAACGATTCCGGAGCCTGTCTCCGGCGATCCCTCCAAGCAGCGTGCCCAGCAGCCCGGTTGAGAGCAAGACAGCACCGAAAGTGGTTGTGGGAAAGTGATGGACACCGGGGCGATGCTCCAGATAATACGGCATCCACACCGCGATGCCGCCCATCGCGAAGGTCATGCAGGTCATTCCCAGGTTGCACAGGACATACGATGGGGTTCGCAGGAGGATGAGGTAATCCCTCCAGCGAACAACTCGTGTCGGCACCGATAAGATCTGGTCAGCCTGACCCTTGGGAGGGTCCCGCATAAACAGGGCCCAGGCGCCCAGAATGAGCCCTGGGGGCGTGACCAGATAGAACGCCCAGCGCCAGCTCTCAGAGGGGGATCCAAAAAGTTGTGTCGCCCAGCCGCCTATTCCCGACTTGGAGATCTGTTCCCCCAGAACATACCCAAGCGCGGATCCTATGGGCAGCGCGGTGTAGAACCAGGAAAGAACGCGGCCGCGCACGCTGATGGGATATAAATCCGAAATGACCGCCGGAGCCACGGGACCATAAGCGGCCTCTCCGATTCCAACGAAGCACCGCGTGGCCAGCAAGATCAGAAAGGTCGCCGCCAGGCCGGACGCGCCGCTGGCCAGACTCCACAGACTCACGCCCACCGCGATTAAAACCCAGCGCGACCGGCGCTCGGCGAGCCGTCCAAACAACGGGGCCGCGATCATGTACGTCACCATAAACGCGGTCGAGAGCAACCCGCCCAGGGCGAGCCGGGGAGTAAAACCGAATACCTGCTCGAACTTTGCCACCAGATGGAGGACCACAGCACCGGTGCGCTCCGGCGAAGAAAAGAAGGACTTCTCAATCTCCGGCAGAACCGCCGCCAGCACATACCGGTCGATGTAATTGAATAGATTAATCAGCAGCAGCAATGCGAGCGCCGCGCGGGCCCCCGCGGGGGAGTGGTTAGGACGCATGTGAGGTGCTCTGCCGCATCGAGCGTGTTTTGCTTGATGAATCTTGCTTCGCTTCGCTTTCCATCCGGCTTGTCCTTTGTGGCAGAGCCATTCCTGTGCACTTCCTCCCGCCGCCCACACCCCACTGTCATTCCGAGCGGAGCAGGCCGGCTTTTTCTTCCGCGCTCGCTCCTGCGAACGCGCCGGCCTGCGCAGTCGAGGAATCTCTCTTCGCTTTTGTAGGGGCGCAGCACTGCTGCGCCCTACCTATGCTTTCGCGCCTCTTGCGTCCCCGGATGGTATCGCAGGACCGGGCGGCGCAGGCCGACTTTTTCTCGTCGAACGCTGAGTGTTTCTCCGCCACCCCGTGCCCTGTCGCTCCCGGGCTGCATCCAAGGGTGGTAGCCCAACATTCCAACCGGAGGTCAACATGGCAACAACAAGAGTGGCGATAGCACCGATGAAGGCGGTGCAAGTTCCCAAACCAGGAGCAGATTTCGAGATCGTCGAGCGCGAGGTGCCGCAGCCGGGCGCCGGACAGGTGCGCATCCAAGTGCAGGCCTGCGGCGTCTGTCACAGCGACGTGCTGGTCAAAGAAGGAGCTTGGCCAGGGATTCAGTACCCCCGCGTCCCGGGACACGAAGTCGTGGGCGTGATCGACCAACTGGGCGCCAGTGTAACCGAATGGAAGAGGGGCCAGCGCGTGGGAGTGGGCTGGCATGGCGGTCAGGACGGAACGTGCCTGGCGTGCCGCCGGGGGGATTTCCGCAACTGCGCCAATCTGAAAATAACGGGTATCAGCTACGACGGCGGGTACCAGGAATACATGGTGGCGCCGGTGGAGGCGCTGGCCGCGATTCCAGAAAGCCTCGACGCCGCCGAAGCGGCGCCGCTTCTTTGCGCCGGAATCACCACGTACAACGCGCTGCGGCACAGCGGCGCGCTCCCCGGCGATCTGGTGGCTGTGCAGGGGGTTGGCGGGCTGGGTCATCTGGGAATTCAGTTCGCGAGCAAGTTTGGCTACAAGGTCGCGGCCGTCGGACGTGGGCCGGAAAACGCGGCGCTGGCAAAGAAGCTCGGCGCTAGCGTGTACATCGACAGCAAAGCGACGAACGCAGCAAACGAGCTGCAGAAGCTGGGCGGCGCACAGGTGATCCTGGCGACCGCGCCAAGCTCGAAGGCCATGTCAGAACTGATCAACGGGCTGGGCGCGAATGGCAGGTTGGTGGTGGTGGGCGCAACGATGGATCCTATCGAGGTCACACCGGTTCAGCTCATTTTTGGAAGCCGAAGCATTCAAGGATGGTCCTCGGGAATACCGACGGATTCCGAGGACACGCTGCGCTTCGCGGAGCTGAGCGGGGTGCGTCCGATGATCGAAAAATACCCGCTCGCGAAAGCGGCGGAGGCTTACGCGCGAATGATGAGCGGCCATGCGCAGTTCCGCGTGGTTTTGACCATGTAGCATTGTTGGCTATAGGCGGTAGAGAACTCTAACGGCCCGCGCCCGCTCATCGCATTTGTAGCGCCGGGCTTTGCCCCGGCTTGTGGGGACTCCCCGCATTCCCTGCGGGGAGAGCCCGGCATCCTTCTTCCTGCTCCCAATTCTTCGTCAGGGCACGACTTCAGTCGTGCCGTAACCGCGCGCCCCCACCCCACATTCAGAGTTCTTGTAGGGGCACGATACGTCGTGCCCTCTCTTCGTGGCACAGCCATTCCTGGCTGTGCTTTGGAGTGCGCCGGCTCGACGCCGCTTTCCTCACCATCCTCCGCGATTTGTCATCCTGAAGGCATCCGCATTCCTGACTTTGCGCTTTTCTGGACGTTCAGACTTTCCGACGTTCAAACATTCAGACGATCCGCCTCTTCTCTCAACGTTCAACGTTCCAACCGTCAGACGTTCCAACGTTCCGACCGCCGCCCCCACTTAACCTGTCATTCCGAGCGCAGCGAGGAATCTCTCTTAGTCTTCTTCCTTCGACCTTCAGACGTTCCAACGTTCTAACGTTCCGACGATCCCATAAAGGCCCTCCCTCGAACTACCTCGGCTTGGCGCCACAGCATTGCCCCGACCCGGTCGGGGCAAACGCCGCTCGCAAGGATTGATTGGATAAGAGCGGAGGCTCCGATCGGTGGCCGAGTATGCTTCTGATTGGAGGACCGAAGCAATTCGGTCGAAAGGAGCCCTCGATGATTGTAATTGGATGCGATTATCACCCCAGTTGGCAACAGGTTTGTTGGATGGAGACCACCACGGGAGAGACCGGCGAGCAAAAACTAGAACACGCGTCGGGCGAAGCCGAGAGATTTTACCGGCGACTGCCAACGCCTGCGCTGATTGGGATGGAGTCGACCGGGAACTGTCAGTGGTTTGTCGATCTGGTCGGGGCGCTGGACCATCAGCTCT
>QHYN01000034.1 GCA_003224145.1 Acidobacteriota bacterium | reverse complement strand
CGCCCTGCTCATTAATTAAGGGTACTAGACTTGTCTCAGAGATGTTGGCACGGAGGGATGCGAAAGCGCTGATACATCTCTCGTATTCTGGCCACTTGATTGCCGAGCCAGGCTCTCAGTGAATTCTCTAACTGTGTGCTCAATTAAAAGATCTCGCTTCACATAACCTTAGCTCTAATATTGTGCTCATTGTACTCCAGGAAGAGAAATCGGAATGAAAATGGCCGGGGCCCGCATGAACTGCGCCACGGACTTTCGCGCCTACTTTCCGCTTGCCGCTTTGGGCATCGCGGGGCTGGTGGTGCTTCTGCGTGAGCATCGGCCTTCGTTCCTGCGACCGGACTTGCATCTTTCCGCACATTTCACCGGTGCGTAAGCGGGTGGAAGCCGGAAGCAGATCCCTCGACTGCGCTCGGGATGACAGAAAAAGGAAGGGGGCGGGCCGTTATGTCGGACCTCCCGATTGCAATCGGGACAGGCGCCGGTTCGACCCACAATGCGGGTGGGGCTAATGGATGGTTCCAGTGGTGGTGATGGAGATGGCGGCAGGTGCGGCCGGATAAGGCGAACCCGCAATGGAAGTGAGCAAACCCGTGCCAGGATCGATCACCAGGGCGGCCACCTGGCCGTTGGCGGAAGTCGTTACGTAGGCAAACCTGCCAGAAGGATCCACGGCAACAGAGGTCGGGTTCTCGACAGTGAGCACGCCAGACAAGAGGGTGAGTGAACCAGACGCAGGATCGATTTGAAAGGCCGTGGTGGTATTTGGGGCGGCGTTGGCGAGATAGAGAAAGCGGCCGCTAGGCTCGACGGCGAGACCGCGGGGAGTGGCGCCCGCAAAAACGGGAACACCGACGAGGGACAGCGCGCCGTTCTGCGCGTTGATGGCATAAACAGAAATGTCACCGGAAATGTTATTTGAAACATAGAGAAAGCGGCCCGTGGGATCTGCGGCCACAGCTTCAGGGGAAGTTCCTGCCGGGAAGGGCGCCCCCAGGGACGTAAGAGAGCCCGTGGCGGGGTCGATGGAATACGCGGAAACAGTTTCAGACACGGCATTCGTAACGTAGAGAAATTGGCCGGTAGGGTCGGCGGCGAGAGCCACGGGAGCCGATCCTGCCGGGGCACCGGGGCCAAGGGACGTTAGGGCTCCGGTGGAAGAGTCCAGCGAGAAGGTGGAAATGTCATTTGAGCCAGGATTGGCAACGTAGACGAACCTGCCGGAAGGCTCGACAGTCACAGCGACAGTATTTGTTCCTGCGGGGACAGCGCCTGTCGGTGTAAGGGCGCCTGTGGATGCGTCGATCTTGAAACTTGAAACCGTGTTGTCGCCATGGTTGGCGACATAAAGAAAGCTGCCCCCCGGGTCCGCGGAGACAGACTCCGGGAGCGAGCCTGCTGGAACGGCGGCACCGAGAGACGTCAGCGCGCCTGTGGTTACATCAATCGAGAAACCCGAGACGCCGTTGTTGTCCGCGACCCAGGCAAACTTCGGTGTGTAGGCGGCTGGGCTGGCGCCACCGCTGATGGAGATGGCACGAGTCCCGCCACGCGCTCGCATGCCTCCCGAAGGAGTGAGACCGCCGGAAGTAGAATTGATGGCGTAGAACGATATGTCGTTGGAGAGTTCCGCCGTGACGTACAGGAATTTGCCGGAAGGATCGACGGCGAGCCAGGCAGGTTCCGTTCCCGCGGGAAAGGGGGAACCTGGCACCTGCGTGAGCGCGCCGGTGGTGGAGTTTATGGTGTAGGCGGAAACATCGTTGGAACCACCGTTGGCAACGTAAGCAAATTTCCCGGACGGATCCATGGTGAAGTGAAAGGGCTGCGTGCCTGTCGGAACGGGAGTGCCAGTGAGAGGTGTCAATGCACCGGTGGAGGAATCCACGGAGAAAACGGACACGGAGTTGGAATTCTGATTGAGGACGTACGCGAAGTGGCCGAGCGGACCCAAAGTGACGGATTCAGGTTGTGAACCAGCAGGGAAAGGCGAGCCCGCGACGGGGGCGAGCGCGCCGGTGGTGACGTCGATGCTGAAAGCGGCGACCGTATTCCCACCAAAGTTTGCGACATAGGCAAACTTACCGGCGGGGTCCACAGTTATGAAATCCGGGACTCCACCAGAAGCAAAGGGCGACCCGGGAACAGGAGTAAGTGCTCCTGTGGAGCGGTCGATGCTATAAGCGGAGATGTTGTCCGAGCCGTTGTTCGTTACGTAGGCAAACGATGCAGAGGGATCCACGGTTACAGCGAAGGGAGACGATCCAGCGGCGAAGGGCGAGCCGGCCACGGGACTGAGAGAGCCATTCGCGGAATTGATCAGTAATGCGGAAACGTCGCTCGTGAGACCATTCGTGACATAGGCGAATTTTCCCGCAGGGTCGAGGCAGATGGAGTCGGGATGGCCGCTGCTGGTGTGAAGATAGCCGTTGGCACGCAACTGTCCGGTGGTGGCGTTCACTGTGTAGATAGAGAGCGTGTCGTCAATGAGATTAGTGACGTAGGCGAAGCGAGGAGCCGCCGCGCTCGGGCCAGCTACAATAATGATGCGCGTCGAACTGTTCACCGTGCCGTCGGGGCTAGCCGCTGCAATACTGGGCCGGCCCAGAGAATGAGCGGTGACCAGGCCAGAGGAATTGATGGTCGCGGCATTCGCGTCGGAAGAACTCCAAGTTACGAAGTTAGTGATATCCAGGGTCGTTCCGTCCTCAAAATGGCCGGTGGCCTTCAGTTGTTGCGTGGAGCCGGCGGGTATAGGTGGATTTGCTGGCGCTATCTGGATCGAAACGAGAAGTGCCCCACCACAACCGCTGAATACATCGACGCTGTTCAAGCAGTCCGTGTGGAAGTCTTTGCAGCCGCTGAGGACAGCCGCGGCTAGAACGGCGGCCATGAGCATCGCCGAAGAGAACCGCTTGGAACGATGAATTTGAAGCATGATGCCCTCCGCTGCGGCCAGAAAGCCTGAGCGATTGTGCCACCCTACTTCGGCACCAAAAGAAGCACAAGCGACATGGTGCGACATAACCTGGTTGGCGCTTTTTGTCGCTGCCGTTTTTACACTGAAAAACAGCGGGACGGGAAACGTTTGGGAGATCGTGCTGAAAGAAGGGATCCCTCCCGACAAGACTCGCGACTCGCAGGCGTAAAGCCAGGAATGGCTGTGCCACCAAAAGATGAGGAAAGAACATTTCTTCAGGGGCTGAAGCCCCTTTCTATTCAACTGTATTACGTGGGAGCTGAAGCTCCCACCTCCTAAACGGGAGCAATGCCTTCCAGCCGAAGGGGGATTGCGTCCTTACAAGATTTTTGCGAGGAGGGGACGGCCTCAAGGCCGCCCCGACCTGTGGGCGCAGCATGCTGCGCCCCTACAAAGTAAACGAAAGCTGGCGAGATAAACTCGCCGCTACAGGCGGCCAGAGGAAGCAAGATGCCGGGCGTAAAGCCCGGCGCTACATGAGGACAGGCGAAGAGCGGGCGGGGCAAGCCCCGCCCCTACAGGGTCAGAAGCCGGGAGGGCGGTCGAAGGCGACGCCGAAGGCGCGTTCGAGGGCGAGGCCGGCGCGGCAGAGAGTGCCTTCTTCGAAGAGGCGGCCAAGTAGGGTGACGCCGTGGGGAACGCGGCGGGGCGGAGAAAATTTTGGCAACAGATTCTGCGGATCGGGGGCCCAGTCGGAGCGCGCTTCGGAGACTTCGACAAAGCCAGCACGAAGCGTGAGCGAGGGATGGCCGGTGTTGTTGCTGATGGTGAGCATTTCGTCGCGGAGCGAAGGGACGAGCAGCAGATCGACGTCGGAGAAAATGCGGGCCATTTCCTGGCAGACTTTGCGGCGGAAGCGGTCGGTCTGGACGAAGTCGACGGCGGAAAGGAAGCGGGCCTGGCGGAAAAGGTTGGGCCAGGAGTCGTGCGTTTGCATTTTGAGCTGATCGGTGGCGCGCGTGAGAGTGAGCTCCTCGAAGGAGGCGGCGCCCTCGGCGAAGAGGTTGAGATTGAGGGAGCCGTAGGGCCAGTCGGGGAGGAAAACTTCGACGGGAATCATGCCGAGTTGCTTGACGGTTTCGAGGGCGGCGCGATCGACGTCGGTGGCGGGAGGCTGCTTCATCCACGGGGGAAAGTAGCCGACGCGCAGGCCTTTGACGGGTGCGACAGAGTCGAAGTCGAGCTTGCTGGGCACGCTGGAAACGTCGCCCGGATCGGGGCCGGAGATAGTTTGCAAGACGAGGAGTGCGTCTTCGACGGAGCGGGTCATAGGGCCGAGCTTGTCGAGCGACCAGCAGAGCGTCATCGCGCCAGTGCGCGCGACGCGGCCGTAGGTGGGGCGCAGTCCGGTGATGCCGCAGCGCATGCTGGGGCTAACGATGCTGCCGCCGGTTTCGCTCCCGATGGAGAAACCGACGAGGCCCGCGGCGGTGGCGGCACCCGGGCCGGCGCTGGAGCCGGAAGCGCCTTCTTCGAGCAGCCACGGGTTCATGGTTTGCCCGCCGAACCAAATATCGTTGAGGGCGAGAGCGCCGAGACTGAGCTTGGCGAGCAGAACGGCGCCAGCGTCATGGAGACGCTGGACGACGGTGGCATTTTGCGCAGGGATGCGGTTGCGGAAGGGTTCTGCGCCGTAGGTGGTGGGGATTCCGGCGGTGTCGAGAAGATCCTTGCCGCCCCAGGGGATGCCGTGAAGCGGGCCGCGGTATTTGCCGACGGCGATTTCCGCGTCGGCTTTTTTGGCTTGAGCGAGCGCGAAATCGCGCGTGAGGGTGATGACACAGCGGAGCTTCGCATCGAATTGCTCGATGCGATTTAGATAGATGCGCGTGAGGCGCTCGGAGGTGAGCTTGCGCTGCTCGATCCAGTGGGAGAGACGCGTGACGGGCGAGAAAGCGATGTCCGCATCGTTGGAAGGGAGCGGCCCGGAATCGGGATTCGAGCGGATGAAGCGATCGCGCTGCGGGCCGGCGTGTTGGCCGGGAAGAACCGAATCATAGCGCGAAAAAGGAGCCACGGTGGATTCGAGGGCGACGTTGCGCGGGCCGGCGCGGCGCTCGAGGAGCGCGGCCATGTTCACGCGCCAGGAGTTCGCGGCCTGGGCGCGCTCGGCCGGAGTGAACTGCACGCGCGTGAGCTTTTCCGCTTCGAGGAAGGTGGTTGGGGAGACTTCCGGGCCGACGGCGGGTCCGGTGCCAAACGCGGAAGGAGCGCCGGGCGGAAGCTTGGAAGGCTCCTGTGCCTCGGCGTCCAAAGAAGAGATGGCGGCACCGAGAAGGCCGAAAGTAGCTTGAGCCAGAAATTGCCTGCGCGGATTCGACATGATTCCTCCCAAGGGCAAGCATTGTAGCCGAGTCCCGGCGATGCACGCGGGAGATAGAGAATTTTTGTCAGGAGCGAAAGAGGACGGATTCGCGCTGAAACATTTTGACAGCGATGAAGAGTGCGGCAGCGGCATAGAAACACGTGGAGAGAAAGATGAGGATTATGAAGGTCCAATGGTACGTGCCGGCGACAAGTTCTTTGCAGAGCAGGCTAACGTTGAGAATGGGAATGATGGCGAGTTTCGGAGTGAGCTCAATGCCCGGGAGCATGGCCGCAACGGCCGGGATGATCACGACGAAAGTCATGGGAGTGAGATAGCTCTGAGCTTCTTTGTAGGTCTTGGCAAAGAGAGCGATGGTCATCAGCACGGCAGAGAAGAGAACGGCCACGGGCAGGGCCATTACGAAGACGGAGAGGACCGCGCCAAGACCGATGTGGAGCTGAACGAAGGTAGAATCCCCAGACTGCGCGGCCTCCAGGGCAGGACCGTGCTGTAATCCCCAGAAGGAAGCGCCCATGGAGATGACCGAGAGCGCGGCGGTGGCGAGCGAGGCGGTCAGCACCAGAAGGAATTTCCCAAGGACCAAATGGGTACGGGAAATAGGGCTGGAGAGGATGGTCTCCATGGTGCCGCGCTCTTTTTCGCCGGCCGTGAGATCCATCGCCGGGTACATCGCGCCGGTCATGCACATGAGGATCACCAGATAGGGGATGAGGCCGCCAAAGGTCTCAGCGGCGACCTTCTCGTCGGAGACAACGTTTTCCTGCTTGATATCAAACGGCTTCATCAGGCTTTCGGGGAGTTTCTCTGCTGTAAGGCTGCGCCGCACGGTGGTGTCGCGGTATTCGGAGAAGAATTTCTCAATACGAGCGGCGCCGAAGGAAGATTTCAAATCGCCTGAAAAGATGTAGATCTTCACTGCGGTGCGTTCGCCGCGCGCGATGGCGGCTTGGAAACCCGGCGGAATGTCCACGACAGCACGAACCTTCTTATTGGAGATGAGATTCACATAATCGGGCACCGTAGGGACGATGCGGAGATTCTTGACCTCTCCCAGGCCTTGGACGACCTCGGGAGAATCCGCGCCACCCAGAACCATGATGGTCGAAGGCTCGCGGCTGGCTTGGCCGATGAGTTCCGCACCCATATAGCCAATTCCGACAGCGAGGACGGGAAACAAGAGCAGCGGGATCAGAATGGTGGACATGAGGGTACGCCGGTCGCGCAGCGACTCCAGCAGCTCTTTGCGATAGACGAGACCCACGTTACGCAGGGACATGTCAATCGGTCTCCGCGGGGACGTAACGTGGCGCGATGACCTTGACGAAAATTTCCTCGAAATCCTGTTCGTTGTGCTGGTCGCGGAACTGGGCGAGCGTGCCTTCGGCGAGCAGTTTGCCAGTGTGGATGATGCCGATGGTGTCACAGAGCTTTTCGACTTCGCTCATGACGTGGGTAGAGAAGATGACCGTCTTGCCGCGGTCGCGGCACTCGCGGATGAAGGCAGTGATGGTGCGGGCGGTTATGACGTCGAGGCCGAGAGTGGGCTCGTCGAAGATCATGACCGGAGGATCATGGACGAGAGTGCGGGCGATGGAGGTTTTTTGTTTCATGCCGGTGGAGAGCTTGTCGCAGCGGCGGTCGCGGAAGCCGTTCATGTCGAGGCGGTTGAAGATGTCGTCGACGCGCTTTTTCAGCGTGGCTTCGTCTAAACCGTTGAGGCGGCCGAAATATTCGACCAGCTCACGAGCGGTGAGACGGGGATAGAGCGCGGTAGCGGTGGAGAGGAAACCGACGCAAGCGCGAACTTTTTCCGGCTGTTCGACGATGTCGTGGCCACAAACGAGTGCGGTGCCGTCCGTCGGTTCGAGGATGGTAGCGAGCATGCGAAGGGTGGTGGTTTTGCCGGCGCCGTTGGCGCCGAGGAGACCATAGATTTTGCCGGGCTGGCAAGTGAAGCTGACATTATCCACGGCACGGATTTCGCCCCGTTTTTTGTCCTGGAAGCGTTTGGACAGGCCACGAGCTTGGATCATTAGGAGGTCCCTCGCTGAGATCTCTTGAGACAGGGCACGGAGCATTCCGAGTGTACTACGCGGGGCAAGGGGAAATGTTACCGGGGGTCAACCTTTGTGACACGCGGGGCACTGTTTTGCATCAAATTTATCGGGCGTAACGCGAAACATATTGTTGCACTGGATGCACACGCGATGGAGAACGGGACTGGAAACGGGCGCCGGTTTAGGCGAGCCTTTTGGAGAGGGGTCGGCACTTTGGCTGGAGGTAGTTTGGGCAGACATAGGGTGATTCTAACACGCGAAAGATGGCCTGCCAAAAGTGAGGGGCGGCATCCCAGTAGCGGGGCGGTGCATCTTTTATCTACATGGGAGGCGGATTGTTTCAAGGATGAATGTCCTTTGTACCCAAGATCAGCGCCAGCAACGTGAGTTCTTCCGCGAGTTCTCCGAGTTATGCGCATGTTAGGCACGGAATATGGAGAAAGCCGCGCGGCCCTTGCTAGAATGAAGTATCTTGGACCTTCCAGACAGGGGCCGGGCTAGCCACGGACAATAAAGAGGAAAATTGCGCCGAAGAGAAGCGCCGTTGCGTCCATGGAGTGCTTGCTGCGGGGTCGCGCGGAATAGGGAATCATGGATCGAAAGCTGCGAAACCGGATCTTGCTTTACCTGCTCTTGGCGGGAGTGCTGGCGTACGGTCTGATCGAATTGAGCGGAAGAAAGCCGGCGCCGAAAATCTCGGCGGTAACACCGATGCGCGAAAACCTGGTTTCATCAATCAACAGCAACGGAAAGGTAGAGCCGATTGCGCCCTATGTGATCCCGGCCCGGCTGGACACTTTCGTAGAAAGGGTTCTTGCGACCGAAGGGCAGCAGGTGAAGAAGGGCCAATTGCTGCTGGAATTGGATGTAAAGGATGCGGCAGCACAGCTTGCCGAGGCGCGGGTAAGACTCCTCCGCGCACAAGAGGATTCGCGCAACGCAAAGAGCGGGGGTAAACCGGAAATAGCCGCTCAGGTCTCCGGCGACCTGGCCAAGGCCGTGGCGAATCGCGACCGGCTGCAGAAGAATCACGATGCTTTGGTGCGCCTGATGGCGGAACAGGCCGCAACCAAAGACGAGTTGGCGACAAATGAGCTAGCCCTGACGAACGCTCAAGCGGAGGTAACGCGACTTCAGGCCGTAAAACAGGAATTTGACCGCGGCGTCAGACTGGACACAGAGCGCACAGCTCTGCAGGTCCAGCAGGCGCAGAACGAAGTGGATGCTCTTGAAGAAAAAGTGCGCAATGGCCACATAACCGCTCCGGTCAGCGGCACGCTGTACTCACTTCCCGTTAAAACGGGTGATTTTGTGAAGCTGGGCGCCACGCTGGCAGAGATGGCCGACCTGCACAAAGTGAGGGTGCGGGCGTTCATCGACGAGCCAGAACTGGGCGCGCTGGAAGAGAATGAGCCGGTGAAAATCACTTGGGATGCACTGCCGAACAAGACCTGGTCGGGGAGGACAGAGATCATTCCGAAACAGGTGGTGCCGAGGGGAACGCGGAGCGTGGGCGAATTGCTCTGCTCAGTAAACAACGACAAGCTGGAGCTGCTGCCGAATATCAATGTAAATGTACGCATCAATTCGAGAGAGCGCCTGGGCGTGCTGTCGGTGCCGCGCGGCGCGGTGGAGGCGGAGGGCGGGCGACGCTACGTCTACGTAGTGAAAGAGAACCAGCTCGGAGTGGGCAAATCCACACTGGAGAAACGGGAGATTCACGTCGGGATTGCTGACGCCACAAACTACGAAGTGGTCAGCGGCCTGCAAGAAGGAGAGCTCGTGGCCTTGCCTGGAGACGTGGATCTGCGGGACGGCATGGACGTAATCGTGGTAAGTAAATCGGCCGCCAATTTTCAGAGAAGGACGAATGGTTAGAAGGGTCCGGCCGTTACTCGCAGTTTTATTCCTGGCCAGCACCGCGCTCGCGGGGACGAATCTCAAACAAGAAGCAGATTTGGACGCTGCACGCCGAGCCTATGAAGCGAGCGACTACGCAAAGGCTGTTCAAACACTGCAGGAGGGGGCCGCGAGGGATCCACAGAACGGCGATTTGCATTTGCTACTGGCGAAGAACTATCTGGAACTGGAGCAACTGGACGCGGCAATCAAGAGCGCCGAGAGGGCGGTGGCCATCGATCCGCAGAGTTCGGTTTATCACGAGTGGCTGGGACGGGCGTATGGCGAAAAGGCGGATCACGCGGGCCCCCTTCCGGCGATTGGATGGGCAAGGAAGACAGGCAGGGAGTTTGAGGCCGCGGTACGGTTGGATGCGAAGAATTTCTCAGCGCGCCAGGCGTTGATCGAATTTGATTGCGGCGCTCCCGGAATCGTTGGTGGAGGGGAAGACAAGGCGCAGCCGCATATCAAGGAACTGCTAGGGATGGACAGCGCCGAAGGTTACTATGCGGCGGGGAATTGCCGGCGGCAAAAGAAGGATTTCGCGGTTGCGGATGAAGAGTTCACAAAGGCTCTGGAGAGCCAGCCGAAATCGGCAGAGCTGATCTACGACATCGGAGATTATGCGGTGAAGCGCGGGCAACCGGAACGACTGATCGCTGTGGCCGACGCCGGGGAACACGTGGCACCTACTGATCCACGAGGCAAGTTTTATCGCGCGGTGGGCCTGATTTTGAAGAAAGAAGGACCGGATGAAGGGGAACGCTTGTTGCAGGAGTACCTGAAGAGAGCGCCGAAAAGGAATGGATTCCCGAGGCAAGCGGCAGCTTATGTTTGGCTGGGGCGTCTGTACGAAGATCAGAACAGGATGCGGGATGCTATACAGCAGTTTGAGACTGCAGTCCGGTTAGATCCAAAAAATAAGATGGCGAAAGAAGCGCTGAAGAGGATCAAGAAAGGCTGAGGATTTTCGCAAGAGCCGTTTCCGGAGGTTTGGCGAGAAGTTTCTCCGCCAGGTGATGATGCATATTCGAGAGACAGTGTCGGTGGCAATCGACGCGCTGCGCGCGAACAAATTGCGCGCGATCCTGACGTCGCTGGGGGTGATCATCGGCAGTGCTTCCATCGTTCTTGTCGTCACCGTGGCTCTCACTAGCAAGAAATTTGTGCTTTCGCGGATCGAAAGCATCGGCTCGAACCTGGTCTGGGTGGAGCTGGTGCAGAGGCCGGATAAGCCGCAGCCACTGAGTTATGAAATGACGCTGGAAGACATGGAGGCTGCCAAGATCATCCCCAATGTGATCCAGGTTGCAGGAACGCGGGAACTCCCGATGGCCGTGATTGCAGGTGGAACGGAGCGTCCGGTAAGTGTGGTGGGGGTGACGGATGGGTATCAAGCCATCCGACGACTGCTCATCCTTCGCGGGCGGTATCTCGACGCGGCGGACATGGAGATGCGCAGCAAGGTGTGCCTTATCACCCCGCAACTTTCCGAACGCATTTTTGGGCAGGACAATCCCGTGGGAAAGCCCGTTCGCATGGGCGAGCTGACGTTCGCGGTGATTGGGGTTTTCCGCGAGCGAGCCGAGACTCTTGACCTTTCGGACCTTCACGAAAATTCCGTCATCGTCCCCTTCACGGTAATGAGGTACTTCACCGGCCAGGAAGTGGTGCGTCTGCTGGATGCGCAGGCAGATAAGGCGGAAAACGTGCCGTCCGTCCAGAGGCAGTTAGGGCAGTTGTTGCGGAGCCGGCATCCTGCGGAGGCGGAGTATAAGGTGCAAACGCTGAATGCGATTCTGGCGGTGGCGAAGCAAATCTCGCTGGCGCTGACGGTTGTTCTGATCATTATCGCAGCCATCGCGCTACTAATCAGCGGAATCGGCATCATGAACATCATGCTGGTAACGGTGACGGAGCGGACGAGAGAAATCGGCATTCGCAAAGCGATTGGAGCGGCGCGGCGGGAGATCCTTTATCAGTTTCTGGTGGAGTCCTTTTTGATTAGCGGTGGAGGGGCGGTGGTCGGGATTTTGATCGGGATCGCCATTCCTGTGGTCGCTCAGTCGTTTCTGCCGGGGAATTTGAGAGTGCCGATATCCAGTATGAGCGTAGTGCTCGCCTTTGTGGTGTCGTGTTCGACTGGATTGTTCTTCGGGTACTTGCCGGCGAACCAGGCGGCTAGCCTTCAGCCAGTGGAGTCGTTGCGGTATGAGTGAGAACCGGGACGAGAGATCGGTGAATGTAGAAAGGGAAGAGTAAGCTTCGGGCGGCCACTGGCTGCCTTTTCTTTTCCGGAAGGAAGAAGCCTGAAGCAGGAGTGAAGACTCAGCGAGCAGAATGTTATATCGGTTGACGAGAATCTTTCAAAGAAATTGTTTTGGAAATGAGGGAGATGGGAAATGCGATTCCTTCGACACTTTATGTTTGCAGCCGGATTGCTGGCGGTGTACGGCGGTACTGCACAAGCGCAGGAGCCGCCAGCGCCTCGCGGAAATGAACCTGCGACGCAGGGGGCGGCGACTGCCGCGCCAGTCGCGGTGACTTTGAAGCGCGCCATCGAGCTGGCGCTACAAAACAGCAAAGAGATTCAAGTAGCGAAGATTCAGGCGAGCCTGGCGCATCACGCGGCGCAAATCACGAAGGCACAGTTCATGCCGAATCTCTATGCGGGTTCCGGGGCGGGGTATACGAACGGCATACCGGAGACGCCGGGCGGGCGTGCGCCTTCGATATTCAGCGTGACTTACACAGAGCAGGTTTTTAATGAGCCGCTGCGCGGCCAAGCAAAAGAGATGCAAGAACAAGCCAAAGCCCAGAAGATCGTGCTGGAGGACGCCAAGAACAGCGTGATCACGCGAACGGCGATGGCGTATCTCGAACTGGCAAAGGTGCGGCACTCGCTGGAGCTGCTTGGGAAGGAGCAAGAAAGCGCAGAAAAGATTGTCGAGGTCACCCAGGAGCGACAACGCGAAGGTTTTGAATTGCCGGTGGAGGTGACCAAGGCGCAATTGACCAAAGCACAGGTTGTGCAGCGCATCCTGCACCTGGAAGGGCGAGAAGATGAACTGGAGGTTTTTCTGAGGTACCAGTTGGGTTTGCCGGAGATGCAGGCCATTGAAGTCACGCCGGAAGAGCTGCCGGGAGAAGCTGAGCAGGCGGGCGACACCTTGGTAGCAGCGGCAATGACCAACAACGCGGGACTGCGGCTGGCCGAATCCGACGTTCGAGCGAAGGAGTTCCGGCTGAAAGGGGAAAGGCGTGGATACTTCCCGACTCTGGAGCTGGTGAGCATTTATAGCGTGCTGGCGAAATTCAATAATTACTCGCAGTTTTTCAATCACTTTCAGCGGAATAACTACAACGCCGGAATCGATATGCACGTGCCGATTTTCAGCGCCCAAACAAAAGCGGCCATTGGTCTGGCGCAGGTGAATCTGGACGCGGCGAAAGCTAGCCTGACAAACAAGAGAAGCGAGCTAAGTGCCGAGGTGAGACAGAAAGCACGGCGAGTGCGAGAAACGGACGCGGCGAAAGAGGTAGCCAGACTGGAATTGCAACTTGCGCAACAAAATGTGGCGGTGCAGCAAGCGCAGTTTGAGGAAGGCAAACTCGGCCTGCGGGACATGGAAAAAGCCAGATTGGATGAGAACGAGAAGTGGATGGCTTATTTGGACGCCAATTTCCAGAAGCAGCAGGCACAGTTGGATCTGCTGAAGACGGCCGGGCAGTTGGACAAAGTGTGGCAGTAGGACGGGGACCGCGACTCGCGTGGTGAGTAGGAATGCTCGACCAAAAGAGTTTGAGTGCGTTGAACAAGGCGCTCAAGAAGCTTGACCAGGGATTTGGCCATCTTCCTCCGCTGGAGCATGGTGTGGCGGGGATGGACCGCCTTGCAGAAGTGCTGGGCACAACTGCAGAACGGCTGAAAGACAATTACCCGTATTTTCATCCGCTCTACGCGGGCCAGATGCTCAAGCCGCCACACCCCGTCGCGCGGCTCGCCTACACGCTGGCTATGTGGATCAATCCAAACAATCACGCGCTCGATGGCGGCCGGGCAACGTCTGTGATGGAGAAGGAAGCGGTCACGGAAATTGCCAGCATGTTCGGGTGGAAGAATTTTCTGGGCCACCTTTGCGGCGGCGGCACGATGGCAAATCTCGAAGCATTGTGGGTGGCGGGCCAACTGCATCCCGGAAAAACGATTCTGGCAAGCGAACAGGCGCACTATACGCACGGGAGAATTAGCGGAGTCCTGCAAGTGCCGTTCGAATCAGTACCTACGGACAAGCTTGGTCGCATGAACCTAGGCGCGCTTGCCAGCCGGCTGGAACGCGGCGATGTGGGGACTGTCGTGGCGAGCATGGGAACGACAGCAACGGGTTCCGTGGACCCGCTGCGTGAGATTCTCGCGTTGCAATCGAAATTTGGATTCCGGATTCACGTCGATGCCGCGTATGGCGGCTATTTTGTCCTGACAGAAAATCTCGCCGAGGAAGCGAAACAGGCATTCGCACGGATCGGAGAGGCGGATTCCATCGTGATCGATCCGCACAAACACGGATTGCAGCCTTACGGCTGCGGCTGCGTGCTATTCCGTGATCCCGGAGTGGGGCGACTGTACAAACATGACTCGCCTTACACATATTTCAGTTCCGCAGAATTGCATTTGGGAGAGATCAGCTTGGAATGTTCGAGGCCCGGCGCGGCCGCGGCGGCGTTATGGGCAACGCAGAAGTTGCTGCCGCTTGTGAAGGGCGGGGAATTCGCGCGTGGGTTGGAATGCGGCAGGACAGCCGCTATGGCCTTGTTTGAAAAACTGCGGGCAGATTCGCGGTTTTTGACGGCTTTCGCTCCGGAACTGGACATTCTCGTATTCGCTACTCGGGGCGCAAGTATGAGCCAAGTTTCTGCCCTGAGCCGCAGAATCTTTAAAGCTGCCGCCCAGCGCGATCTCCACCTTGCGGTAGCCGAATTACCAGTTCATTTCTGGGAGGAAAACCTCAGAGGGATGAACCGGGACCGCGAGACACTCACGTGTCTGCGTTCCGTGCTGATGAAGCCGGAGCATCTCGACTGGGTCGAACAAATCTGGGCATTGCTCTCCGCGTCGACTGCAGAAATCCTCGGGGGCGGCACGAGCCACGCGGCAAACCCCGTTTGATGTGGCATTTAACCTTTCAGTGCAGAATAGCAACCATTGACAGAAAGGTTTGGGGGGATGCAACGAAGTCAGGTAGACTATTATCTTAGAGACGGGGGGGCTCGAGTTCTGCCGGTGCGGCCAGCCTTTCCATCTGCAGATGACCCGCGTTGGCTACGGATGTGACACGGCCAATCTTGTAAGACGAAGGCTGAGGGTGACGAATGCCGGATGCAATGAAAACTTTATTGCTGAACCCGCCGAGTTTTGAGAATTTCGACGGCGGGGCAAGCTCGCGATGGCCCGCGACGCGCGAGATTGAATCTTACTGGTACCCGGTTTGGCTGAGTTATCCCGCCGGGATGATTCCGGGAAGCTGGTTGCTCGACGCCTCTCCTCACAAAATCAATTGGCAGCAGACTGTTCAAATCTGTAAAGACTACGAATTCCTGATTCTGTTCACCTCGACGGTGGGGTTCGAAAGCGACATCAAGCTCATTCACAAAATCAAAGAAGCAAATCCAAGCATCAAGATCGCCTTCGTTGGGCCGCATGGGCACATCAAACCCGACGAGACGTTGATGGCCAGCGAGGACATCGATTTTGTGACGCGCGGAGAGTTCGACCATTCGGTTGTGGAATATGCGCACGGAAAGCCGCTGGGCGAAATTCTTGGCGTGAGCTACCGAAAAGACGGGAAAATCGTACACAACGCAGAGCGGCCCCAACTGCACATGGAAGAACTGGACGCGCTTCCCTTCGCAAGTGATATCTACAAGCGCGATTTAGAAATCGAGCGCTACAACGTGCCCTTCCTGCTGCATCCCTTCATTTCGTTCTACACCACGCGCGGCTGTCCCGCGCTTTGCACCTTCTGCATGTGGCCGCAGACGATTTCCGGGCATGCCTGGCGGACGCGCTCGACAGAAAACGTGGCGCGGGAAGTGAAGCAGGCTCTCGGGCATTTCCCGCAGATGAAAGAGATTTTCTTTGACGACGACACCTTCAACATCCGCAAGGACCGCGTGCTGGATCTTTGCGCGAAGTTCAAGCCGCTGAAGTTCCGGTGGTCTTCGACGGCGCGTGTGCACAGCGATTACGAAACGGTGAAAGCCATGGCTGACTCCGGCGCACGGCTCTTCATCGTGGGATTTGAATCAGGCGACGCGCAGATCCTGAAAAACATCAAGAAGGGCGCAACACTGGAGATGGCCCGCAACTTCAGGAAGAGCTGCCGCAAAGTGGGCATCAGGGTGCATGGAGACTTTATTATCGGCTTGCCGGGCGAGACCAGAGAGACGATTCAAAAGACCATCGATTTTGCGAAGGAATTGGACTGCGAGACGATTCAAGTCTCGCTGGCGCATGCCATGCCAGGCACGGAATTGCACGACGCCATGGCGGCGCAAGGATTCCTCAAAATCGAAGCGCTAGCCGATTCGGGCGGTCACCAGTTGCCGCACATCGAATATCCGCACCTTTCGAAGGTCGAAATGATGGCCGGCGTGAACCGCTTCTATGATGAGTATTACTTTCGCCCCAGAGTTGTGTGGCGCATCGTGAAGGAAGCCCTTTGGGATGGCCATGAACGGAAGCGCCTGTATCATGAAGCAACGGAATTCCTGAAGCTGCGCGCGGAGCGCTTGAAGTGGGCACGCAAGGGCGGCGAGGAATATCACAAGCCCATTGTTTCCGTCCCCAGGGCATCTTCAGCTTCCGGAAACGACTAGCCCCAAAAATGGCGAGCGAAAGAAGGCTGCGAATCAAGACGCTGATCATGGTCTTGGCAATGGTTGTGTGTGCCAACGTCGGCGACCTGCTGCTGAAACACGGAATGTCGCATATCGGCGCCGTTGTATTAACCGGCCACGGGATCGTACAAGCCTTCCGGCTCACGGTTACAAACGGGATCATTTGGACCGGCATCTTCTTTCTCCTCGGATTTATGGTGAGCTATATGACCGTGCTGAGCTGGGCGGATTACAGTTACGTCATGCCGGCAGGTGCCTTTGGCTATGCGGTGCTCACCTTCCTTGCAGTCATCTTCCTGCACGAATCGGTTTCTCCGCGGCGCTGGATTGGCGTTGTTCTGATCTGCGTTGGCGTTCTCCTGGTGGGGCAGACGAAGCCGCGAACAACCGGAGTACCTAGCGAGGCGGTGGCCTGATGCGAGTCATCCTTGCACTCGCAGTTCTGGTTTTGGGCAGCACGGGCGGGGAAATCGCCATCACTCACGGAATGAAAGCCACCGGCGAGCCGGCGAAGCTGCGGCCGCGAGCGCTGCTGCAGTTTTTGGCGCGCGCCGTGTGCAACGGATGGTTTTGGATGGGCCTTCCGCTGATGGCATTGTCATTTTATTCGTTACTGATCTTGCTGTCCTGGGAGCCGATCAGCCTCGTGATTCCCACTTCCGCACTCAGCTATGTCGTTGGGACCTTTGGCGGAAAATATATTTTGGGCGAAGACGTGAGTGTGGCGCGGTGGGTGGGAGTGGTACTCGTTTGCGCAGGCGTTGCGCTCGTCGCGGCGGGCTGAACTTCAATCTTAAGAATCATTCCATGACGGCGAGCAGGCCCCAATGATCTGGCGTTACGCCTTGTGCCGTGACGCCGTGCTGCTGCTTTCGGCGGCTCCGCTGGTTTACTACGTTCTCGCGATACTCACGGCCTTGCGTTTTTTCCGGGGGGAGCGCGTGCGAATCCTGCCGGAATATCGTCCACCTGTCAGTGTGCTCAAGCCGGTGCGCGGCGTGGACTTTGGCAGCTACGAAAATTTCTCGAGCTTTTGCAAGCAAAATTACCCGGACTACGAAATCTTGTTTGCTGTGAATGAGGCGAGCGATCCCGCAGTGGCGGTGATTCAGAGGATTATCAAGGAATTTCCCCAACGCCGAATTCGCCTGCTCGTTGGCGCGGAACATCTGGGTGCGAACCGCAAGGTGAACAAGTTGGTGCGGCTGGCGCGGGAAGCTCAGAACGATTTGCTGGTGCTGACCGATGGAGATGTGCGCGTGGGGCCGCTGTTTTTGCGGGAAGTTGTTGCTCCGCTTGCTGATCCGAAGATCGGAGCCGTGACTTCATTCTATCGTGCAATCGCAGGGGAAAATCTCGGTGCGAAGCTCGAAGCCATCGGCGCCGCCGGCGATTTTTTTGCGGGCGTGCTGATGGCCAGATGGAAGGAAGGAATCCGTTTTGCCCTGGGAGCTTCCATCGCCACGACGAAAGAATGGCTCGAAAAGATGGGCGGCTTCGAGGCGATCGCCGATACCCTCGCAGACGATTATGAACTTGGCCTCCGGATCGCCAAAGCTGGAGGAGAAATTGTCCTGTCGCGGGAACCGGTATGGACCATGTATCCCGCGCAAACCTTTCGTAGTCTCTGGCACCACCAATTGCGCTGGGCCCGCACCGTGCGGCTATGCAGGCCGGTTTCCTACTGGGGCTTGCTCTTCACGCAAGGACTCCCTTGGACCATGCTAGCGGTCCTCATCGCGCCAGCGAACTGGATCGCTGGCGTCTATTTGACTGCATACATAGCCCTGCGATTCGCGATGGCTTGGACGGTCGGAGTGTGGGGCGTGGGAGATGAAGTCTTGCGTCGAAATCTCTGGCTGGTGCCGCTGCGGGATGCAATCTACTTTGTGGTCTGGTGCGCGAGTTTTGGCTCGAATCGCATCCGCTGGGGGACAGTGGAATACCTTGTCCGGCAGGGGCGTATGGTGGCGGTGGCCGGAGGCGAGAAAACAGGGGCGTAACTTGGAGTGATTGCCGAGGCTTGCGCGAAATGTGATTTGAAACTCATGCCGCTTTCCGTGCGGTTGACGGCTTGGCGAAACGCGATTAGATTAGATAGGTAGAATCGTGGCTGTCCCGATCCGCGGGAACGTGCTGCGATTCCTTTTTGTTCCTCCGTTGTGGTCCCGACCGAGTCGGGGTCAACCCAACGGCTGGGAGGTCGTCCAATCGGTAGGACTCCAGACTCTGGATCTGGCTATCCTGGTTCGAGTCCAGGCCTCCCAGCCAATCTTTTCAATGAATTAGCGGACTGTCATCCGAATCGCCACACGCCGCCGAGATTTGCCTTTCATGTGTGAAGAAAGGCGTTAGTCTTGTCTAGACTGAAGTCCTGCTTCAGCATGAATCTTGAGCGGGGGGGCCGAGAATGGGCCTGGAAATGACTGCCCTTCTTGCAGTTCAAGATCTTCACGTCTCGTATCGTTCGCGCGGGGGAATCGCTTTCCAAGCACTAACTGGCGTTAGCTTTCAACTCATGCCAGGTGAGATTTTGGGCGTGCTTGGAGAATCCGGATCCGGAAAGAGCACACTCGCGGCATCGCTCCTGCGCCTTCTTCCTGAACACGGCCAGATTACAAAGGGTAGCGTCCTCTTTGAAGGCAAGGATATCCTGCAAGCAGGTTCAGTCGAGCTGCAGGGAATCCGTGGCAGCCGAATTTCATTGATTTTCCAAGAGCCCTCCCTGGCTCTCCACCCAACGATGCGTGCCGGCGAACAGGTGAGACAGGTCCTCGCCGCTCACGAATCTCTGCCCAAGAGAGTCCTGAAGGAAAAGACGCGTCAGGTCCTCGCAACGGTATTTCCGGAAGAGGAGGGTCGCATTTCGCATTCTTACCCTCACCAGCTCAGCGGAGGTCAACGACAGCGGGTGTTGATAGCCCAATCGATTGCCTGCGGGCCATCGCTCATCATCGCGGATGAGCCGACTGCGTCGCTCGACCCTACAACGCAGATGGAAATACTAGGCGTGTTTCAGTCGCTCAGAGAAAAATTGGATCTTGCGATGATCTTCATCACTCACAATCCTGCCTTGCTGGCAGGATTTGCGGATCGAGTGCTCGTTCTTTACGGTGGGCGTATCGTCGAAGTGGGTGCAGCGGCGACCGTCCTTGCTTCGCCACAACATCCGTATACGAAAGCTCTCTTTCGTTCTGTTCCACGACCCCTCGAGCGGCCTCGGAACGGCGAGAAGGTAAAGCTGCCCGCGATCCCCGGTGATTCACTGCCCTCGTCGCTGCCATCCGAAGGATGCCCCTTCGAGCCGAGATGCGCGGACAGAATGGACCTATGCAGAAAACGCGAGCCGGAGCTCATACGAATAGGAGGCACTCAAGCGGTTTCCTGTTTCAAGTTTGAGAGCTAGTTCGAGGATTCGGGAGCGGTCACGACATGCAGCCACTCCTAAATGTTGAAAATCTCGTGAAACGGTACGACGGGAAGCGGCTCGTAGCTTTGCAGGACGAGCTGTCCGCGCTAGACGGAGTGTCCTTCTCCCTCTTTCCAGCGACGACTCTGGCGGTTGTGGGTGAATCCGGCTCGGGGAAGAGCACCCTGGCGTTGTGTCTTGCTTGTTTGGAACCTCCGACTGCCGGATGCATCTGGTTGGAAGGAAAAAACCTAGTTGCACTTGGGGAAGCCGAGCGGCGGAAAGTTCGTCCCCAAATTCAGCTCATTTTTCAAGATCCGGCAAATTCCTTGAATCCTCGGTGGAACGTGCTCGAGATTCTCACCGAACCGTTGCGCTTACAGGGCAAGTTCAACAGCGAAGGAATTGAAAGGCGTGCATCTTGTTTACTGGAACAAGTAGGTCTTTCCATGCATATCGCTACTCGATCGCCTGCCGAGTTAAGCGGTGGGCAGCGTCAGCGGCTGGCCATCGCTCGAGCTTTGGCGCCCGGACCAAAACTGCTCATTCTGGATGAAGCGCTTTCAGCACTGGACTGCTCCGTGCAGGCTCAGATCGCGAACCTTCTAATGGAATTGCAAACTTCTCTCGGGATGACTTACCTGTTCATTACGCATGATCTGGCTATGGGTGTGCACATTGCTGATGAAATCGCGGTGATGCATCAAGGCCGCATTGTGGAGCTAGGCCCCGCAGAAAAAATCGTCACGTCTCCCCACCATGAAATGACGCGGCAACTTCTCGCAGCTACACCTTCCATTGCTCAGGCGACGCGATTGGCCAGGGAGCCATAATGCGTTACTTCTTGCGACGGCTAGGCCACGCTTTCCTGATGTTGATTGGCGTATCCCTCCTTTCATTCTTTTTTACAACTCTGGCTCCAGGTAATTACCTGGACGAAATGCGTCTGGATCCGCAGATTGCGCCGGAGACTTTGGCGGCGCTGCGCGCTCAATACCAGCTCGACCAGCCCCTGCCGGTGCGCTACGTGTCTTGGCTGAACTCATTAATTCACGGGAAAATGGGATTTTCTTTTGCCTACAATAGCCCCGTCGCTCCCCTTTTGATGGTTCGTGCCCGAAACACCCTGCTTCTCACCATAATTGCCACTTTGTTTGCTTGGGGTCTCGCACTGCCTCTGGGAGTCTGGAGTGCCGAGCATCTCGGGCGCTTGCCGGACCGGCTGTTATCCTGGGGGACCGCCGTCGGGTTGGTGCTTCCCGATCTCGCACTTGCATTGGGACTATTGTTGCTCGCCGTAAAGACCGGTTGGTTGCCCCCGGGCGGCATGGTGTCCGTCGACTTCGAATCATTCTCTTTGCTTCACAAGCTCGGCGATCTGCTGCAGCACATGATTCTGCCGGTCGCCGCGCTGGTCCTCTCCAGTCTGCCGCTGCTCGTCCGACATGTGCGCGCGGCCGTCGCGGACGTGCTTGGCGCTCCGTTCTTGGTTGCTGCCAAAGGTCACGGTATCCCGAAGCGTCGGCTGTTGTATCACTACGCTCTCCGTGCCGCGGCCAATCCCCTCATTTCTCTTTTTGGCTTCAGCGTCGGGACCCTGTTGAGCGGTTCTTTGTTGGTGGAAGTTGTGATGAGCTGGCCGGGTCTCGGGCCGTTCTTGCTGGAAGCGATCCTCGCGCGTGATTTGTACGTGGTTATCGGTGGAGTTTTGCTTTCCACGCTGTTTTTGCTCGGCGGCAACTTCTTGGCGGATGTGTTTCTTTATTGGGCCGACCCGAGAATTCGCAAGGAAAATGGCGCAGGATAAATGACGCGGCGCGTGCTAACAAGATGGCTTATCGTTCTCCTCGGACTCCACGGGCTTGTTGTCTGCGCTGGTTTTTTCTCGCCTTACAACCCGGCAGAACAGGACCGCAACCATGTGTACTTGCCTCCCCAACTTCTTCATCTTGTGGATCCCACGGGGCATCTCCACTTTAGACCGTTCGTGTACCCCTGGAAGTTGCGCCCGGACACTCCGGATCTGCGCGAGGAAGACACGGCTCACCCTCTCCCGCTGAGGTTCTTTGTGAACGGAGCACACTACCGTTTGCTGGGAGTTTTTCCCGCCCGTTTGCATCTATTTGGCGGCGAAGACACTAGGATTTGCCTGCTCGGAACGGATGCTTATGGCCGGGATCAATTCTCGCGATTTCTCTATGGCGGCCAGATATCGCTGCTCGCCGGTTTTCTCGGGGCAGCCCTCACATTATTGCTTGGCACTCTCGTGGGTTCCGTCGCGGGCTACTTCGGGGGCCTGATTGATGATGCGCTCATGCGCTTTGCCGAATTGTTTCTCGCGCTGCCCTGGTTATATCTGCTCTTTGCTTTGCGTGCTTTCCTGCCGCTTGCAGTCAGCCCGCTGAAGGCCTTTTTTCTGATCATTGGAGTGATCGGAGCCGTAGGCTGGGCACGCCCGGGCCGGTTGATTCGGGGCGTGGTCCTTAGCGCCAAAGAGCGTGATTTCGTTCGAGCTGCACGGGGCTTCGGTGCGACTGACCGATACCTGCTTTGGAACCACGTTCTGCCAGAGACAAGAGGTGTGATTTTAACTCAGGCTGCAATTCTCATTCCGCAGTTCGTGCTGGCTGAAATGACGCTCTCATTTCTCGGGCTGGGAGTCCCCGAGCCGGTGCCAAGCTGGGGCAACCTTCTTTCGAACCTTCAGCAGTACAGTGTCTTGGTTTCCTATTGGTGGATGTATTTGCCTGCCCTCCTCATGGTGCCTTTCTTCCTAGGCTACCTTGGACTGGCGAGTTCATTGCAGGAGCGCACAGAGACGTACATGATAGAAAGGAGGAGTCTTGGAGGAGTGACGTGAGAACCGCGAGAGCGAAGGTGCATCCACGCCGAAACCTGCCGAGTTTGCTCATGGTCCTCGGCGTGGTCTCTGCCCCGCTTTTTGCCGGCCATCCCCAACCGAAAAATCCAAAAGAAGAATTCCTCGTGATGCCGGGAGAAATCGGCCATTCGGGTGGACGGCTTGTCGTATCGCTTCGCGGCGAACCCAAAACGCTGAACCCTCTGATTGCAGCAGATTCGCGATCCCGTGAGGTCATCGGCGTCATGCAAGCTGACCTGGTCCATATCAACCGCGCGACGCAGCTCACGGAACCCGCGCTGGCCAAATCTTGGAGAATTTCGGCCAACGGCCTCACATACACTCTCACCTTGAGGCAGGGGCTGAAGTTTTCGGATGGCCAGCCACTAGATGCGGACGATGTGCTCTTCACTTTCAGAGTCTATCTGGACGAGAACGTCCACGCTCCTCAGCGGGATCTGTTGATTGTTGGGGGGAAACCCATCAGCGTTCGCAAAGCGGATGCACAAACCATCGTTTTTCAATTGTCGAAGCCATATGGCGTCGGCGAACGGCTGTTTGATGGCTTGGCGATTCTTCCCAGGCATCTGCTGGAAAAACCCTATCAGGAAGGGAAGCTGGGGCAGATCGGAGCCGCGCCGAATCAATGGGCGGGACTCGGCCCCTTCCGGCTAAAGGAGTACGTGGCCGGACAACGGTTGGTCTTAGAGCGGAATCCTTATTACTGGAAGGCCGACACGAAAGGGAATCGGCTGCCTTATCTGGACGAACTTATCTTTGTCTTTGTCCCGAATGCGGATGCGCAGGTGTTAAAATTCCAATCCGGCGAGACCGACCTGATCAGCCAAGTAGGCGCAGAGAATTTTTCTGTGCTCTCCCGGCAGCCGCGCGGCTACACCATGGTGGATGCGGGGCCGGGGCTCGAATACAACTTTCTCTTCTTTAACTTAAACGATGCGGGTGAGAAGTCGTCTCCCGAGGTGCTTCGCAAGCGGAAATGGTTCCGCGAAGTGAAATTCCGGCAAGCTGTTTCTGCCGCCGCGGACCGCGAAGCCATCGTACGGCTCGTTTATCAGGGGCGTGGAACACCGCTCTGGGGATTGGTAACTCCCGGCAATAAGCGCTGGGGGAATGCGGTAATGCCGCATCCGGCGCGATCGCTCGACCGGGCGCGTGCACTTCTCAGGGAAGCCGGGTTTTCCTGGAGAGACGAACCGGGTGGAGAAACGGCGTTATTCGATTCGGATGGAAAACCAGTCGAATTCTCTATCCTCACCAGCTCCTCGAACGCAGACCGCTCGAAAATGGCGGCACTGATCCAGGACGATCTAAAGCAACTCGGAATGCGCGTGCAAGTTGTGCCCTTGGAATTCCGCTCGCTGCTCGACCGCGTCACGCAGACAAAAGATTATGATGCCTGTGTGATGGGCATCGTGAGCTTTGATGCCGATCCCAATTCCGATATCAACGTCTGGCTTTCCAGCGGTGGCACGCACCTTTGGAACCCTTCTCAGACGCATCCTGCCACTGCGTGGGAGGCGGAAATGGATCGCTTAATCGAAGAGCAGATGTCCGCGCGAACGTTTACCGAACGGAAGAAGCTCTATGATCGTGCGCAGGAAATTCTGGCGGAGAATCAGCCGCTGATCTTTCTCGCGAGTCCGGATATCCTTGTCGGAGCCAAGAACACGGTCGGCAATTTCCATCCTGCTGTACTGGAACCCTACGTCCTCTGGAATGCAGAGCAGCTTTATTTGAAGAACGTGCCGGAGAGTGCCAGCCGATGAGCCCGGTGAAGATCACCGCGGAGAAACAGGGTGGCAAGGCTTGGGATGATACGCGCCTGGTCAAGGAATGCCTGGGAGGAAACCAGGAAGCCTGGTCCTCTCTCGTGGACAAGTACAAGGCTCTCATCTATTCCATCCCCGTCAAGTACGGCTTGCCTTCGCAGGAAGCC
>QHYN01000033.1 GCA_003224145.1 Acidobacteriota bacterium | reverse complement strand
TGGGCTCTCCTTCGCGACATTTTCGGCAAAAGCGTTCCACCCGACACCGATGAATCCGTCGCCGCTTTTGTTCGCAGAAAATTTTCGGACCAGCTCCTTGATCGCCTCGTCGGTCCCTTCGTCTCGGGCGTCTACGCCGGCGACCCGGAAAAACTGAGCATGCGCAGTGCCTTTCCTCAGCTTCATGAAGCCGAAAAAGCCCTAGGCAGCATTGTTCGCGGCATGCTGCGCCTGGCCAAATCAAAGAAAGGCCCGCGCGAACGCCCCACGCTGAACACGTTTCGGGATGGCAACGAAACGTTCGTTCGGGCTCTGGCAAACCAACTTGGTTCGTCAGTTCTTACCAAAACGAGCGCGATGAACATCTACAGGCAAAATGATGGCTCCTTTCAGGTTGCTCTCGACGGCAGCGGCAACGAATCGATTTCCGCCAAATCTGTGATCTTTGCGGCGCCTACCGACGTGACGGGAAAGCTCCTCGCGCAACTCAATCCTTCGTTCGAATCGCTTCTCACTTCGGTCGAATACGCGGCCGTCGTCGTGGTCTCCCTTGGCTATCGCAAAATTGACGTCGGCCATAGGCTCGACGGCTTCGGCTTTCTGGTGCCGCGCTCCTCCGGCCTCCGCGTTCTCGGCACGGTCTGGAATTCCTCGCTCTTCCCCGGTCGCGCTCCCGAAGGCCAAGTGCTTCTCACGACCTTCGTCGGTGGCGCAACCGATCCGTCTGCTGCGACACTGAAGTCCGAAGAGCTTTCGAGCCTCGTTCATCGCGAAATCGGCCCTGTGCTCTCCATCAAAGCCAGCCCCACGTTTTCGAATGTCACCATTTGGCCGCGTGCGCTTCCGCAGTACAATCTCGGCCATGGCGAACGTCTTGCGGCGATCGCCGGGAATTTGGCGCGCTTCCCGGGCCTCTTCCTGACGGGCAACTACCTGCGTGGCCCGGCCATCGGCTCGTGCGTCGAGCAGGCGCTGGCAGTCGCTGAAGAAGTAAGAATGCAGTTGGAACGATAAGATGTGAGGATTGCGCCAAGGCGCTCGCGGAAGCTCGCTTCCGAGGCCGCGCCTTCCGACATACTCAAAGGCCACCTTATGCAAATCGTCTGTACTGAAGCCGCCGGTACCAAGCGCGCTGGACCCTCCTTGCTCCGGATTTCGTTCTGGTTGTGGGCTGGTGCTGCCGCGCTGTTCGTTCTCTCGGCGTACTCAACCTACAAGATTCGCGAGTCGCAAGCCGAAATCTATTTGTTGACGCGTCCCATGTCAGGAATGCAGCAAGAACGCGACGCAGCCGAAATAGAACTGCACGAGGCCAAGCGTGAGGCGACAATCTTGATCGAGCCGCTTCCGTGCCTTTCTAGGTTGGCGACGTCAGTTAATCTCGCCTACTTATTGTCATAACGAAGCGCCAGCCTTGTCTCCCGCCTTTCCGCCGCTTCCTGATACCGACGCCGCTCCTCGGCCGTCTTCAAAATCAGCGGCGGCACCTGTTTTGGCTTGCGCGTGTGTTCATCGATGGCCACAAACGTCACGTACGCTGTCGTCGTGTGCTTCTTCTCGCCCGTCAGAACATTCTCTGAATACACTTCCACTCCCACCTCCATCGAGGTATGGAAAACGCGGTTGACTTGTGATTTCAAAATCACAATCTCTCCTAGATTGACAGGGTTCCGGAAATCAATGTAGTCCACCGACGCCGTCACCACGTAACTGTTCGAATGCCGGTGCGCGGCCATCGCTGCCGCCATATCTACCAAGTGCATCACATGGCCTCCGAGCAGCTTCCCCAGCGGATTGGTCTGCGCCGGCAGAACGATTTCCGTCATCTCGGACCGCGATGCGCTCACCGGCTTCCCCGCCAGCTTCATTTCGTCGTGATGGATTTCCTCGTTCTTCCGCTTCATGCCAACCCTCGCCTCTTGTCGCGTTTGGATGCTTTCTCGCGCCCCCGTATAATACGGGACGATTCCATGGCCGAACAAAAGAAATCCCGCCGCCAGACGCTCGAAGAATTTGTTGCCCAAAAGCCCGACGATGCCTTCTCCCGCTACGGCTTGGCGATCGAATGCATGAACAGCAGGGACGCCGCGGCCGCAGACCAACACTTTCGCGCTCTATTCGAGCGCAACCCCGATTATGTTCCTGGTTATCTGATGTACGCGCAATTCCTGGCCCGCGAGCAACGCGCGCCGGAAGCCCGGCAGGTTCTCTCGAGCGGCATCGCCGCCGCCACCAAAGCTGGCAACCAGCACGCCCGCTCCGAAATGGAAGCCCTCTTCAACGAGCTCGCCTGATCGATTGGTGCTAGATATGATTGCCGTAAGAGAACTGAATCACGGCTTGATTTTCATTGAGCCTAATAATCCACCGTCAGAGCCGTGATCCCCCCGAAGGATTGAACCCGGAAAACCGGTGCATTCCGGAACGGCGAAGCGCAAAGAGGATGGCCCAGCCAAGCGCTCCCGCTGTGCCGGCGAAGATGAGCACCAGCAGAAGCGTCCACACAACCGTAAAGTGCACCGGTGGGATCGGTCCGACCAGCGGATTTGTGTGGGGCACCGAGGCCGAGATTGCTTTAGCCTTCTCGATCGCCACCACAATCACTGCCAAGATGATCGCCATCAGCGGAGCAGTAGCTTTCGGGAATCGAAATTCGGAACGCATGGTAAACCTCCCTGAACGGAACAGTGACAAGAAATCCGGGCCGGTGATGACTCGGAGATGCTCCTGCAGAGCCCCGCAAAGCAGCCCTCCGGCTTCGCGAGCGCAGAACGCGACCCGCGCCATCAGGCTCTTGTGCCAGGTCTCTGTCTGAGCTTCACGGAATACGGCGATCATCTCCTCGCCAAATTCGCAACGGTAGGCGGGCGGGTATAGGTGAAGGAGGTAGCGGTACAGCAAAAGCATGGATCACGTCTCCTTCGGGGCCACGCGCAGAATGGCCAGTCTAGTCAGATGTTTCAGCCGGCTGACTTCGAGTTGCAGATTCCGCCGCCCCGCGCGGCTGAGGCAATATGCCTGGCGGCCGCGTGAAGTGTCGTTCTCTTTGAAACGCTCGATCCAGCCATCTTCGAGCAAGCGGCACAGCGCTCCGTAGAGCGTCCCGGTGCTGAGCTTGACGCGCCCGTCGCTCATCTCCTGCACATCTTTGAGGATCGAATAGCCGTGGCGAGGTTGCTCGGCCAGGCTGAGAAGGATGAGCAATACGGGCTCTGTAAGCGCCAGCGAACCCATTATGTCCTCCTTCGACATGTCGTTCAACGACATATTGAACCTATTGACCAGCCATTGTCAACAAAAAAACAGTCTGGTGTAACTTCCCCGGCGACGGCAGAAGTGCCTGCTCCACCAGCTCTCTGGCCAAGAAACAGCCGTCGCGTATCCATGTCTTGTTTGGTTTGCTACAGAAGGCCTATGGAACTCTCGCCGACGCCATGCCCTTGCGCTTCAGAGGTCTCCAGACATTGTCGCCGCGCAGGTATTGCGAGAGGCCTTGCAGCCGCCAGATCATGTGTAATTGCCGGTAGGGAAAATGTTCGAGGAAGCAGTAACTCACCAGCCGCACCACATCTTTCCAGTCGTTGTAGCGCTTGTAGGTGATTTCCTCCTGGAGCACGGAGCCCATGGAAATCACAGTGGCGAACGCATACCCAAAGAGCAGGAATTGCAGAAAGAATTCCTTGCTGAGCACACCGAGGACCGCTGCCAGAATAATCGTTACGATTCCAACAATCTCCACCACCGGCGCAAACAACTCAAACAGCCAGAGATACGGAAGCGCAAAAAAGCCGATTCGGCCGTAGCGGGGCCGAAAGAGCATGTCCCGGTTGGGCCACAGCACGTCCAGCAAACCCTTTTGCCAGCGCGCCCGCTGCCTTGCCAGCGATTTCAGGTCGGATGGAACTTCCGTCCAGCACATGGGATCCGGCACAAAGCGGATTTCGTAGTCGGCCCCTTTCTCCAGCAAGTGGCGGTGCAGGCGGGCCACCAAATCAAAATCTTCACCGATCGAGCGCGCGCGGTAGCCGCCAACCGCGCGCACCAGGTCGGTTCGAAACAGGCCAAACGCACCGGAGATAATCATGAGCATGTTTCCCTGCGCCCAAGCTTCCCGGCCAATCAGGAATGCACGCAGATACTCAATCACCTGGATCGCTTCGATGCTTTTGCGCGGCAAACGCACGCGTCGTAATTGTCCGCCTTCGACTTCCGACCCGTTTAATACGCGGACGATGCCTCCCACGGCAACGACGCGTTTCGGGTCCTCCAGGATGGGCACCATGATCCGCAGCAGCGCATCGCGTTCCAGGAGGGAGTCGGCATCGACAACGCACACGTAGGGCGAAGTCACCGCGTTCAAACCTGCATTGGTCGCGTCGGCCTTGCTCCCGCCGGCTTCTTTGTCCACGACTATCAGCCTCGCGTCCACATCGCTTCGATACAATCCTCGTACGGGCGCGCTCTTGGCCTCCGGAACGTACACCGCCCGCACCGGTCGCAGCCGGAACTCCTCCTGCAGCTCTTCGAGTGTTCGGTCTTCGGATCCGTCGTTGACGACGATGACTTCCAGTTCCGGATAATCCAGCTCGAGGAGGTTGCGGACCGCTACACGGATGGAGGCCTCCTCGTTGTGCGCGGGCGCAATGATCGTGATAGGCGGGGCCATCGGGCCTTCTTTGAACCAGCTCAAGCGATAGCTTTGCAGCCTGCGCTGGTGCAGGGCGCTGGTCTTCACCGCAATCAGTAACATCACCAAATAAGCGAGATTGCTGGCCAGGTAGTACCAGAAGAGCGTCTGGTTCGATATCTCGAGAAAGCGAATCACGGCAGCAACGTTGCCTTATCCGGGGCACTTTCCGTTATCACAGGTTCTTCTGCGGGCAGCGTACCTGTCTGCAGCACTTTCCTCAGACGATTTTTGTCTTCCGCATTGATTTTTGTGCTTGTCTCGATGCTCTCCTCGAGCTTTCCTCGCAAATCGGCATTCTCGAGAGCCGTCAGATAGGCATGCAGTCCGTAGCGATCCCCTGTCGCCACGACGTCTGCGAAGATCGGCGCCATCTCCGCCTTGAGTTCCACAATCCCCTCTGCCGCCCGCAATCGCACCAGCCGGTTCGCATCCATCAACCCCCGCAACAGTGCCGGAATCGTGCGAGGATCGGAGAGCTTTCCCAAGCTGACAATCGCGCGCAGCCGCACAAACCATATGGGATCCCGCACCAGTTCGGTGAGAACGTCGAACGCCAAGCCGGATTTTCTATGCGACATGGCCCGCGCCGCCGCGGCCCGCAATTCATCGAGGTCGTCGCCCACAAACTGCAGCAGATCTAAGCTGAGCGATGGGGTCGCCACTTCGCCAAGCACACGCCCAAGCACTTCGCGCAATGGACCTTCCGCATTTTGCACATACGGTATCAGCAACTGTGGGCGTTCTACGCTGCACTGGATCAGCGCGCTCTGCAGCGGCAGCGCCGGTACCGACAATCCTGCTTCGCCCACCCATGCCAGGATCTCCTCCGCCCCTTGTGGACAAGCCATCCGCCCCAACCCGCGCAGCGCCGCCAGCCGAATTTCCAGATCGTGGTCGCGCAACCCTTCCGCTAGCGCGGGAATTCCTTCCGGCGCACGCGTTCTCCCCAGTGCCACGAGTGCGCGCATGCGCCTCCACCCGGTCAGCCGTCGCGCCTCAAAGATGCGTTTCTCGATGAGCCCGCTGGCCCGCAAGAACTTCAACAGCCGTGCGGATTGTTCCGGCCCTGCTGCTTCGAATGCGTCCAGTGCCATCGCCTCGATAATCCGCCGGTCAAACGGTTTCTTTCGCCAGCTCGTGTAGGGAATCTGTCCCGAAATCAGCGCTTCCCATTTCTGCCGCCATTCGAAGACATGCGCGTCGCGCTTTGCGAAATAGCGTTTCCGGTACGTTCGTCGAAGCAAGATGAACGCCAGCAGCAGCCCGTCGGCCACGATGGCCACGACAATGGCCTTCAGCACAAACGCGGCCGGGCTCAGCCTCCAGAGCTTTTCAAAAATGGATCCCATAGCTCAATCCGAAACTCGTATCCGTGCGGTTTTGGGTTCGCCTCTGATAGCCGGCGTACCCGGTGACGTCTTGTCGGCTCGCAATCTGGAATTTCAATCCCACGCCGTAGGTTTGCGAAGCAAATCTCCCAATCTGATCCACGACAGCGAAGTTTTCCGTGCCCGCGGCGAAGAAGATATTTCCGGACAGCCGCCGGTCTCCCCAGCGCGCCAGGGGAAATCCAAGCTTTGAGACTCCGGAGGGCCGCCATTCCGCGCTCGTTCCCGAGAAAACGCTACGCGCACCCGTAGCCGCCAGGGAAAACGTCCACTCCTGCGGGAGGTAGAGGATCGCCCCGCCATTCAGCGCCAGAATCCGCGATGACTGGTACCAATACCAATGCTGCCCATACATGAATTCCACGGCGCGCACGAAATTCGTTTCACCTGTTTTCCATCCATGGTCCAAGTCGAAAAACGCTTCACTCTTGGGAATCACCGCGTTGTCGTGGCCAACGGCGCCCCCGACGGTAACCGCACCCCACTTCGGCTGACGCCGGGTGATGCTGCCCACAAACTTCCCCGCTTCGGCTCCCGAGCGCTGATAAAAATCTCCGGCAGCGCTCGTGGCCCAGTGTGAATTCCATTGCGACGCCACGCTCACCCATTCATCGTGATAGTCGCTGGTGTAGTTGAGAAGGTCATTGTCCTGGCCGAGCCGCAGTTCGTGTTTCGGTTCCCTGCGAATCGAGATCAATCCGGCTTGCGCTTCCGTGCTCGTGGGATCCAGATGTAGCGCCTTTTGAAATTCCAATCGCGCATCGTTTGGTTTACCGGCAGCGCGAAGCACGCGCGCACGCGCAGCGTGCAGGTCCGCCCGTTTCGGATCCAGCTCCTCCGCAGCGTCGATGGCTTGCTGTGCTGCTGGAATTTTTCCTTCGCGCAAATAAACGCCCGCGAGTCCCATCCAGTTATCTGGATCCGTTCGCGAGACCTTCAGGATTCCCAGATACTCCTTTTCCGCTTCGGCAAGCCGGCCCGACCACGCCAGAACCCGTGCGCGCCACGCCCGAACCTCCATATCCTGCGGAGCGCGGGCGATTTCTTGATCCACGACCCGCATCGCGGACGCCCAATCCTGGGCTTCCGCGTATTTGCGTACTTGCGCATGCCAGTCCAGCGTCGGGGTTTGTCCGCACGCGGGGGAAATGCACAGGAGTACCGCGGTGACCAAACCAAAGAACACTTTCCAACAGGGGCGTCCAATATTGCTGGTCCCCGCCTTTTCCCTATTGACTGTGAAACTCTCTGAACACACCAACATGCACAAACTTAGTGCAATAGCGGCTCCAATCGCACCTTCAAGGCGCTTCTATTTGTTGTTGGTAAGCCTTTGAAGCCATTATACTTACGGGATTATAAGTCTCTAACATTCCAGGGCCATCTCAGAGGGCGGCTTAGTAACCTGGATTCGTCTCAACTTGATACCTGACAAATCCCAAGAACCCAAATGGCGCGTGCCAAGCACTCACATAATGATGGATTACCGTCACAAGATTTTTACCGATCTTTCCATTAACAAGCCTGTAGCACCTCTGGTAGAATTAGGTCGTTGAGAAGTGCGCTTCGCCTCCTGCGGGACCTCGTTTCAACCAAAATCCATCTTTTCTGGAGATTTCCAAAAGGCGCCGCATTTTTGGCGCGCGCCGTACCGCCCCAACGCAATGGGAGAGAAACGCCGCAGGAAGGCATGCCGCACTCTTGGCAGCAATTCGACCTATTTTTCGTTTTTCGGTAGCCTGTTGGAAGTTCTTTAGAATCAACACTTACAAAAGTGTCTGAAAACAAAGAACTTTAACTTCCTTCAGAATCAACACTTATGAAAAAACCTAGGGGGAGGGCCGGTTATGGTTAACCTGCCATCCAGCAAGGATTACTCTGTCCGGAGCGGGAGGATTCCTTGTGCCTCAGTCCTCCAGCGTCGGCATCGTCTTCAACACCTCGGCGGCTCTCGGCGGGTCGAGCACGGTCTCATCTTTGCGGATTTTCCCGTCTCGAAACACCAGCACACGCTTGGCAAACTGCGCGATGTCCGGCTCGTGCGTAACCATCACGATGGATAGCCCCCGGTCGTTCAGATCCTGAAAGACCTCCATGATCTCCACCGCCGTATGGCTATCCAGATTCCCCGTGGGCTCGTCCGCCAGCAAGATCGACGGCCGGTTCACCAACGCTCGCGCCACCGCCACGCGTTGCTGCTGCCCTCCGGACATCTGCGAAGGAAAATGTTCCGCCCGGTCCGTCAAACCTACCAGAGCCAACGCGTCCGTTGCGCGCTTCCGCCGCTCGGCCTTGTCGATCTTCGCGTACAGCGTGGGCAGCTCCGTATTCTCCAGTGCGGTCGTGCGTGCCAGCAGATTGAACCCTTGAAAAACAAATCCGATTTTCTGATTCCGGATCAGCGCCAGCTTCCTTTTGTCGTGCTGCGAAACATCGATACCTTCCAGCAAGTAGCGCCCCGAACTCGGCCGGTCCAGGCACCCCAGAATATTCATGAACGTGGATTTCCCGCTGCCGCTTGCACCCATCACGGCCACAAATTCGCCGCGCTGAATTTCCGCGCTGACCCCACGCAAGGCATGCACGCGCGTCTCGCCCAGTTCGTAATACTTGTGAATGTCTTCCGTGCGAATGACCACATTCCCAGTGGACGCCCTGGTGGGCGGCGCTGTTTCGGATTGGTTTGCGGCTTGCATTGGATTCTTTTGCAAAATCAGTGCTCCATCCATGCCCCAGGCTTACCGCCGGATTCCCTGCGCTCCCGGCCCCGACGATTTCGGCACCACCGACCGGATAATCAACTCATCCCCTTCCATCAATTCCCCTTTGGCGATGGTCCTGACTTCCGTATACGAATGATCGGTAATCCCTAGAGAAACCTTCACCGGCTCCATCGTGTTATCGCTGTGGAGTTTCCATACAACCGCGGTATCCGCGCGCGGCGTGCGCGGCTGATTCTGCGTTCCTCCCCCGCCCTGCCCAGTGCCGTCGCTCGAGCTGGAATCGTTGCTTCCTTTTTTCCGCTCGTTCACTTCGATTCCATATTGCTTGTAAATCGCCAGAATTTCTTCCGCCGACATGGGCGGTTTATAGCGCAGCGCGGT
Organism: Acidobacteriota bacterium; assembly: GCA_003224145.1. Lineage (GTDB taxonomy): Bacteria > Acidobacteriota > Terriglobia > Acidiferrales > UBA7541 > Acidiferrum. Next base: position 19,518 of record QHYN01000033.1, on the reverse strand, counting down.
GTTCGGTAGTTTCAGCACGTTTTGCACGGTCTCCACGGGAATCGTCACATAGGCAGTCATGCCCGGAAACAATTTCAAATCCGGATTCGCGAATTCAATGATGGTGTCGTAGGTGACCACGTTTTGCACCGTGGTGGCATTCATGCGCACTTGGCTCACTACTCCTCGAAACGTCTCTTTCGGGAACGCGTCCACCTTGAACGTGACCGGCTTCCCCACCTTGATATTTCCCACGTCCGATTCATCGGTCTTTGCGTACACCAGCATCTTCGTCAAATCCTGAGCGATGGTAAAAATCGTCGGCGCTTGCAGCGATGCCGCCACGGTTTGTCCCACGTCGACATTGCGCGCCACCACTGTCCCGTCAATCGGCGAGCGAATCACCGTATAGTTGAGATTCGTTTGCGCCACCGCCAGTGCCGCTTGCTTTTGGCTGACCTGCGCATCCGCTTGCGTCACGTTGGCCGCCGCGCCGCCCACGGCCGCGTTCGCGGAGTCGTAATTCGCTTTTGCCAGATCCAGTTGTTGCTGGCTCAGAATTCCACTCTTGGTCAGTCCCACGGTGCGGTCATAATCTGCCTTGGTCTGCACCAAGCCAGCTTTCGCTTTTTCCAGATTCGCTCGCGCGGCGACCAGGTTCGCTTTCGCGTTTTCCAGGTCCGCACTTGCCTGCTGAACAGCACCCTTCAAAAGAGCGGGATCGATCAGCGCCACGATGTCGCCTTTGTGCACGCGGGAGTTGAAGTCCACAAAAAGTTTGGCGATCGTTCCCGACACCTGCGATCCCACCTGCACGGTGATGACGGCATTGATCGTTCCCGTGGCTTCCACCACATCATGGATGTCGCCTCGCTCCACTTTGGCAGTAAAGTGCTGCGCCGGTATGCCGCGGTTCAGCACGAAAGCCAAGAACAGCACGGCAGCGACCAAGACACCGGCGAGGATGAGCCATTTGCTCTTTGTTTTCATCGCTTGTCCCGGAAATCACAAACCGACAATTTCATTCGTAACGCAGCGCCTCGATGGGATCCAGCAGAGAGGCTTTCCGCGCCGGGTAATATCCGAAAAACACGCCGACGGCAACGGAAAACAACGCAGCAATCACCACGGCTTCGGCCGACATAATCATCGGCCAATTGAGAGTCCGCCCAACAAGGTAGGAACCAACGATGCCCAGGAGGACTCCGGCCGCGCCGCCCACCAGGCTGAGCATCACCGACTCCCCGAGGAACTGCAGCTGAATAGCCTCTTCGGTTGCGCCCACCGCCACGCGAACCCCGATTTCCCGCGTGCGCTCCGTCACGGAAACGAGCATCACATTCATAATCCCGATTCCGCCGACGATTAAGGATATGGAAGCAATGGCAATCAAAAGAACCGTGAGCGTCTTGCTGGCCTCCAGTTGCGCCTGAATAATGTCTTCCGGATTGCGAATATTGAAGTCGTCCTCTTCCTCGGGTCGCAGGTGATGACGGTCGCGTAGCAACGCGGCTGCTTCCTGGCCGGCGATCTTCACCGCACTCTGCGAGACGGCGGAACACAGGATGTCATCCAGCCAGGTGATCCCCTTGATTTTTTTCTGCGCCGTCGTGTATGGCAGGATGATGGTGTCATCCTGGTCTTGGCCGGAAACCGATAGCCCTTTGGGCATCAGCGTGCCGACCACCTTGCAGGGAAGGTCTTTCACTCGAATGACTTTTCCGATGGGATCCTCAACGCCAAAAAGCTGATCGCGCACGCTCCTTCCAATCACGCAAACATCCGCGGCGCGATCCACGTCATCCTGGGAAAATGCCGCGCCTTGATCGATAAACCATCGCTTGATGTCGAAAAACTCCGGGGACACCCCGCGGTAGCTGGTGTACCAGTTCTGGTTCCCATAAATGACTTGCACCGAGGCGTCCACATTGGGCGAAACGCTCTTAATCAACGGGATCTGATTTTTGATCGCAATGGCATCAGCGAGCACCAGTGACTTCGTTCCGTGCGTGCCCGTGCGAACGCCGTTGACGGCGCGCCCTCCGGCCTCAATCCACACAAAATTGTCACCGAGGTTGTTGAGTTGCTGCTCGACGCGCGCCTGCCCGGCTTTGCCGATAGCCACCACACAAATCACCGCCGCGATCCCGATGGTGATGCCCAGGACCGTCAAAACGCTGCGCATTTTATTTCGGAGCAGTGCCACAACGGCGGATCGAAACAGCGCTGTGTAATTCACAACTCCTCCCCCCGGTAAAACAAGATTCTGGGCAGACCAAGATAAACGGAAGATTAACCTTGCGCCATTCGGGGCCGCTATCTCCCTAATCTTTCCATGAATCAGGATTCATAACCAGTGGCCCTGGATACGGGCTCTGTTTCCGATGATTCACCAGACGGGGGACCGTGGGCGCTTCCCGTGTCTTATTTACTCCTTGGTGCAAGACTGTCATAAGTTCATAGCCAACCGCAAAAATAGTCTGGGATACTGCCGATAGGTCTCATGAGACAGCTTTTCGTTGCCTGAGACCGGATAAAATCTCTTCGATCTATCGACAAAAGTTGACGCTCGCAAACCTTCTTGTGACGTCGAGATGATCGCTGCGGAGGCCCTGTGTCTGCTCCGAGAGGCAATCACGAAATCATCCTCATAGCCGATGACAACGAAGCGAACCGCGACCTGCTCTCCGCTCTGCTGAGCGCAGAGGGTTACCAGGTCTTCTGTGCAGCGGACGGCCAGCAAGCCCAGGCTCGAGTGAATAGTGACTCGATTGATCTCGCCTTGCTGGATGTGGTGATGCCCCACCCAACCGGCTTCGAGCTTTGTCAGGCGATGAAGTCCAAACCAGAAACCCGCTTGATTCCCGTCATATTGCTCACCAGTTTGAATAGTGACGACGACCGCATCCACGGAATCATGTGCGGCGCTGACGATTTCCTTACCAAGCCCGTGAATAAGCACGAGTTGCTGGCTCGCGTGCATTCCCTGATGCGCCTAAAGCAATTCACGGATGAGCTGGACAACGCCGAGACCGTATTGTTCAGCCTGGCACTGAGTATCGAGGCGAAGGATCCCTATACCGAAGGGCACTGCGACCGCCTCTCCAAATATTCCGTAGCCGTGGCCGAGAAGTTGGGCTTGCCGGAATACCTGCGCGTCGCCCTGCGCCGAGGAGGTCTTGTGCACGATATCGGCAAGCTGAGCGTGCCAGAGAGCATCCTGCTGAAACCCGGACCACTGACTCCGGAAGAACGAAAAATCATGGAGCAACATACTATTGCGGGGGAGCGAATTTGCGCTCCCCTCCGATCCTTCCGCCACGTGCTGCCCATCATTCGCCACCACCATGAAAAGTGGGACGGCTCCGGGTATCCCGACGGACTGAAGGGTGAACAAATCCCCTTTACCGCACGGATTCTGCAAATCACGGACATTTATGACGCACTGACGACGGACCGGCCGTACCGCAAGGCTCTTTCTGTAGAAAAAGCTTTCGCCATCATGAGAGAGGAAGTAAAGCGCGGCTGGTGGGACGGTTCGGTCCTGAATGAGTTTGAGGCGGTCGTTCATGGCTATGAGCCCGTGCAACCTGCGGGGTCCGCTGGGTAATGCCTGCTTCCGCGAATCCGTGGCACAACGGTGGAAAGATGAAATGGAAAATGGGGAATCGCGCGGTTGTGATGGGATTCGGAATAGCAACGGCCATCCTGGCATTTGTTGGGTGGGAATCGCACCGGGACACGGTCCGAGTCGACGAAGCCGCCGCCGCGCGAAAAAACAGCTACGAAGCCCAGCTGGCGCTAGATGAGGTGGCGGCTCGGCTCGTTGATGCAGAGACGGGACAGCGAGGCTTTCTCCTGACAGGAGATGAGACCTACCTTGAACCCTATCGCGAAGCGGTAAAGAATCTCGACCAAGTGCTGGGCCAACTGAAGGTTCTCAGTGCCGACAATCCGAAACAACAGAAGCACCTCCAGGAACTTGAGCCGCTCATAGAAAAGAAACTGTCGGAACTCCAGACAACGATTGACGTCCGCAGGAACCAAGGGTTTGCAGCCGCAAACCAGGTGGTCCTCGCGGGCCACGGAAAGCAGTGGATGGACCAGATCCGCGTCGTGCTCGGACAGATGAGCGACGAGGGGAAGGACCTCCGGAGGATTCGTACTCAAGAGATGAGGCAGGTTTTGACGAGTACGTCTCGTCTAGTCGTCGCCGGGAATCTTTTGAGCATATTGCTGCTGCTGCTGGTTTTGGCGATCCTGCTCCACGAGTTGTCCGAACGCAAACGGGTACAAGAAGCTCTGGCAAGAAGTGAAAAGTGGTTCTCTACCACTCTCGGCAGCGTCGGTGACGCAGTGATCGCCACGGACATGAATGGCGCTGTCTCTTTCATGAATCCCGTCGCACAATCTCTTACCGGATGGAGTCTCGAAGACGCGCGGGGAAAGTCGATGGACCTTGTGTTCGATATCGTCAACAAGGAGACCCGCCGCCCCGTCGAGAACCCCGTCAAGAAAGTTTTCCGTGCGGGGAAGGTTGTTGGTCTTGCCGACCACACGCTTTTGCTTTCCAAGAATGGCAAAGAATTCGACATCGAAGATAGTGCGGCACCCATTCTCACGAATAGCGGGGAAGGGTTCGGGGTTGTGCTCGTTTTCCGGGACATCACCGAAAAGAAGCGGGCAGAAGAGGAGACCAAACGGCAAAAGGAACTCCTGCAATTGATCCTCGGAAGTATCGCCGATGGCGTGGTTGTAGCCGACGCGAATGGCAAGTTTCTCCTCTTTAATGCCGCCGCAGAGCGGATCGTTGGCATCGGTGCGACGGACGCACCTCCAGACCAGTGGTCAGACCGATATGGCAGCTATTTACCTGACGCCGTGACCCTCTATCCGCCCAACGAACTGCCCTTGGTGCGGGCCATGCGAGGTGAAAGTTTTGACGCCGTAGAGCTCTTCATCCGCAATGCGAATGTGCCGGATGGCCGTTTACTCAGTATTGCCGGCAGCCCTCTCAAGAGGGCGGATGGCGCCCTTCAGGGAGGCGTTGTCGTTTTCCACGACATTACCGAGCGTAAGCGAGCGGAGGAAGCGCTTCGCCAGTCCGAGGCGCGATACCATCTGCTCTTCGACAGTAATCCACATCCCGTGTGGGTTTATGACTTGCAAACCCTTGCCATCCTGGATGTGAATCATTCTGCCGTCCGGAAGTACGGCTACTCGCGCGAAGAATTTCTCTCCTTAACAATTAAGGACATTCGCCCGCCGGAAGACGTTCCCGCAATGTTGGAGGACATCGCAAAGACACCGCCTAGCACCGAATCTGACAGCGTCTGGAAACATCGCAAGAAAGGCGGAACTCAGATCGATGTTGAGATTACGTCGCATCCCCTCGTTTATCGCGGCAGGAACGCCCGCCTGGTCGTTGCCACGGACATTACCACGCGCAAGCGAGCAGAAGAGGCGCTGCAAACCAGTGAAGAAAAGTTTCGCAGCGTCGTGCAGACAGCCAACGATGCCATTGTGACTGCCGACAGCCACGGAAACATTACGAATTTCAACCATGGGGCCGAGACAATCTTCGGGTATTCCGCAGGAGAAGTCATCGGCAAACCCCTCGTTGTTCTTATGCCAGATCGGTTCAAGGAACCTCATCAGCGGGGCTTCAAGCGCTATTTGGAGACCAGTGAAGCGCACGTGATCGGAAAGACGGTTGAGTTGGCTGGGAAGAGAAAGGACGGCACGGAGTTTCCGGTTGAACTCTCCTTATCCAGCTGGGAAACAGGCGAGGGGCTCTTTTTTACCGGCATCCTGAGTGACATCACGGACCGCAAAAAGGCCGAGGAGGCCCTGCGGCAAAGCGAAGAGCGGTTCCGTCTGCTGGTTTCGGAGGTAACGGATTACGCGATTTTGATGCTGGACCCGGAGGGAGGCATTGCCAGTTGGAATGCGGGGGCTGAGCGCATCAAGGGCTACAAGCCTGACGAAATCATTGGCCAACACTTCTCCCGCTTCTACACAACGGAGGATGTGGAACGAGGCAAGCCAGCGTACGAACTGAAAGTTGCTCGCGAGCGAGGGCGCTTCGAAGACGAAGGCTGGCGGGTGCGCAAGAACGGAACGCAGTTCTGGGCTAACGTGGTGATTACCGCCTTGCGCGACGCGACGGGGCGCCTGCGCGGATTCGGAAGGGTCACGCGCGACATCACCGAGCACAGGCGCGCGCAAGAGCTCATCATGCAGGCAAAGGAAGAGGCGGAACGCGCAAGCAAGTTCAAGGATCAATTCCTCTCCACGATGAGCCACGAACTGCGCACGCCCTTGAACGCCGTCCTGGGTTTTTCCGACCTCCTTGCCGATGAGCGCTACGGCCCACTGAACGATCGCCAGAGACGCTACGTCGACCACATCTATACCGGCGGAAAACACCTTCTCAGACTCATCAGCGATATTCTTGACCTTTCCAAAATCGAAGCCGGCAGAATGGAGCTTGCCCGCGAGGATGTGGCGGTTGCGTCTGCCTTTACCGAAGTGATCAGCGCTCTTCACCCGCTGGCGGAAAAGAAATCGCATGTATTACTCCAACAGGCCGAGCCTGATCTGCATGTTCACGCCGACGCTATGCGGTTTAAGCAAGTGCTCACGAATCTCATCGGCAATGCGATCAAGTTCACACCAGAAGGTGGCCGCATCGAGCTGGTCGCGCGTCAGGTGGATAACCAAGTCAGGATCGAAGTGCGCGACAATGGCCTGGGAATTCCTCCCGAACAACAACAGCGAATCTTCGAAGCGTTTGTTCGTCTGACACAAACGGGTAGCGCCACGGAAGGCACAGGCTTGGGGCTAGCCATTACCGCCCGCCTCGTCGAGCTGCATGGCGGCAAGCTGGGCATCGAAAGCCAGCCCGGCGAGGGTGCCTGCTTCTATTTTTCTCTTCCACTCATCGCGATCGCCCAGGATCAACCCACTCAAACCTCCGTACCGCTGCCAAGAGCACGCAAAGCCCCGCGAATTCTTGTCATTGAGGACAATCCCGCGACGGGGCAACTCATCCAATCGCAACTCGCTTCTTCCGGCTATGAAACCCTGAGATGTGACCAGCCGGAACGCGCCACTGAAGTAGCGGCTGAACTTCAACCGGATGCCATCACTTTGGACCTGCTCATGAAACCGGTCCACGGGTTCGAGGTTTTGCTGCAACTGAAAAATAATCCGCGAACCTCAAAGATACCTGTCATTGTCGTGACCATCGTGGATCAGCCTGGAGTCGGAACTGCTCTCGGTGCCGACGAGTATTTGGTCAAACCCGTGGACAAGGCGACGTTGCTGGCTGCTGTGGAGCGCTGCCTCAGGTCTCGCGGAGGGGCAGCACCGGCAAGGGCGATTTTGGTGGTGGAAGACGATGTATCCACCCTGGAGATGATTGTCGAGTTGCTCAGCGGGTACGGCTATGCCGTGAGTACCGCAGTGGATGGCGACGAGGCTCGCGCCAGCGTGGCTCAATCCCTGCCAGAGCTTGTCATTCTTGACTTACTGCTCCCCAAGATCAGCGGTTTTGAATTACTCGCGGAATGGCGTTCTAACCCTCGCACAGCGGAGCTTTCCGTGTTTGTACTGACGAGCAAGGACTTAACCAAAGAGGAGGAAAAGTACATTCACGCGCATGCCGAATCGCTTTTCCGGAAGCAGAATTCCTGGCGGGAACCATTGATCAAGCAACTGGAGCGCGTAGTGACGTCTCCGTCTTTGGAGGAAGCTTGAAACATTGCATCCTCGTCGTCGAAGACAATCAGCTTAACCGCGAACTGCTCCGTGACTGGCTCGAGGTGGAAGGTTACGAAGTCTGGCCCGCGACAGACCTGCAGACCAGTTACGATGTTTTTGCAAAGCGGATTCCCGATGCCGTATTACTTGATATCAATCTCGGCAAAGATGACGGCCTCGACCTCCTCGCATGGTTGCGCGAAAAACCGGAAATGCGCGACATCCCCGTGATTGCCGTAACCGCACACGCTCTGGTGGCGGAGCAGGAAAGGATCCTGCAGGCGGGTTGCAGGGCGTGCCTGTCGAAGCCAATCGACTTTCATCTGCTTCGAGCCGAGTTGAGCCGCTGGCTGCAAAATCCGAAAACGTCGCAAGTCCGCTCGTAGGCTTGTTACCATGGCACTCGATCCTGCAGGAATCGCGCATGCCCGGAGGAGCGACAGGTTGCCCGCGCGGATCTTGGTCGTAGACGACCATGCGCCCACTTGCGAACTCATCTCTGAGATCCTCTGCTCGGCGGGTATGGACGCGGACTCTGCAACCAACAGCGTGGAAGCCGCTGCACGTCTGGGGCGTGAGAAATTTCATGCCGTCTTTCTGGATATGCACATGCCACCCCCTGACGGGATCGAGCTCGCACGGCAGGTCCGTGCCTCCCCCGTGAACGCGTCCACGGTCATCGTGATGATTACCGGAGAAGAAGATCGGACGGTGATGGCGCGCGCCTTTGCGGCCGGCGTTGAGTTCTTCCTCTTCAAGCCGGTTGAGCGCCATAAGCTATTAAGGTTGATCCGTGCTACGGAAGGTTCCATCGAGCGCGAACGGCGGCGCTTCACGCGCGTTCGCCTGAGCTGCAGAGTCTCGATGGAATCAGGCGATGACCGTCTTGAGGGGACGACGCTGGACCTCAGCCTTGGCGGCGCGCTGATTCAGGCGCATCGCGCCTTTCCATCAGGTACTCCTATCACCCTCAGTCTGCAACTCAAAGCGGGTATGGCGCCCTGGCGTGCACAAGCACGGGTCGTGCGAACGGTCGGAACGGATTGCATGGGCGTTCAGTTCGAAAACCGCGAGCCCAAGGAAAGCGATCGGCTGCAAGAGTTCCTCCTACCGTTGATTCTGTCAGCGAGTTGATCCAAAACTTTTACTCTCCTACATCGAAAACCTTCATTGGGTCACGCAGAGTGCCACTCCGAAACTGACCCTACCCGGCCATGCCCTCTGGTATCATTTGATCTTGGATCCATGCGGCCTGAACGCATTCCGCTTTTCCCGCTGAACGTCGTCCTTCTTCCCGGCGCTCCTCTTCCGTTGCATATTTTTGAAACGCGGTATAAAGAGATGGTGAAAGAATGTCTCGCGGAGAAATCGGAATTCGGCATGCTGCTGTCGCTTCCGAAAGGCGTGGCGCGCGTGGGCTGCACGGCCGAGATCGTGGAAGTCGCGAAGCGCTACGCGGATGGCCGGATGGATATTCTTACGGTGGGCCGCGCTCCATTCCGGGTGGTGGAACTGTTCGAAGAGAACCCTTTGCTCGAAGGCCAAGTGGATTACCTGGAAGACTGCGAGACTGCTGCGAATCCTAAGATTCAACGGGAACTTGTCGAGCTCTACGAGGTCTGTCACACGCTTGTATACGAAGATTACCCCAAGAATCTGGATGGCGGGCCACCGGAGGGTCTCTCCTACCTCGTCGCGAGCACGCTGCCGCTGGACCTATTGTGGAAGCAGCAAATTCTGGAGCTGCGGTCGGAATTTGACCGGCAGGAGCGGCTGGTGAGCCACCTTCGCGAGTGGGCGCCGCATCTACAGAATAGCAAGGCCATGCGCCAGCGGGCTGGCGGCAATGGCCAGGGATTGAATTAATCTTGATGTGGGCCGGCCCGGTCGGACCACGGAACGGGGCCTTCATGACGGCGAGCACATTCTCGGGGCAGTCGAAACCGCGCACGCTCGGCGAACTCAAGCGCATTCCCGACTTCGATCCGCGCGGTGCTTCGCGTTCGGTGAAGGATGAGATGCGGCGCAATCTGCTGCGCGCCGTCGAGAAGGACGAGACGCTCTTCCCCGGGGTGCACGGCTACGAAGACACGGTGATTCCGCAAATCGTCAATGCTCTGCTCTCGCGCCACAATTTCATTCTTCTCGGGCTGCGCGGGCAGGCCAAGAGCCGGATTATGCGCGGCCTCATCGGCTTGCTGGATCCGGAGATGCCAGTCCTGGCGGGTTGCGAGATTAATGATGATCCATTCAAGCCCATCTGCCGGGCCTGCCGGGAAAAAATTGCCGACGAGGGAGATGGCGCGGCCATTGCGTGGATGCCCCGTGAATATCGCTACGTCGAAAAACTCGCCACACCCGACGTCACCATGGCGGACATTATCGGCGACGTCGATCCCATTCGAGCCGCGCGGGGCGGGCGCGATCTCTCCGACGAGCTTACTATCCACTATGGGCTTCTGCCGCGCGCGAACCGCGGAATTTTTGCCATCAACGAATTGCCGGACCTTGCGGGAAAAATTCAGGTGGGGCTCTTCAACATCATGCAGGAAGGCGACATTCAGATTAAGGGCTACCCGCTGCGGCTGCCGCTGGATCTGCTCCTTGTTTTCACCGCGAATCCCGAGGATTACACGGCCCGGGGAAAAATCATTACGCCGCTGAAGGACCGCATTGGAGCGGAAATCCGAACGCACTATCCTTCGACGCTCGAAGAAGGGATGACCATCACGGCGCAAGAAGCGTGGGTAGGCCGCGATGCGAACCGAAAAGTGGAAGTGCCACAATATCTTCGGCAGGTGGTGGAGGAGATTGCGTTTCAGGCGCGTGAAGATAAGCGCGTGGACCGCCGTTCCGGCGTGAGCCAGCGGCTGCCAATCACCACGCTGGAAAGCGTGGTGAGCAGCGCGGAACAGCGCGGGGCGCGCAATGGGGAAAAATGCGTGGTGGCGCGAGTCGCTGATGTTTACGCCGCGCTTCCGGCGATCACGGGGAAATTGGAACTGGAATACGAAGGGGAGCTGAAAGGCGCGTATACCATTGCGCGCGAACTCATTCGAGCCGCAGTCGGGCGTGTGTTCAGCAAACACTTCGCGGATGTGAGCTTCCAGCCGGTCATCCAATGGTTTGAACTGGGAGGCGAGCTGAAACTGCCGGAACTTGCCACGGCTCAGGAACGCCACCAGCAGCTCGCGAAAATTCAAGGGCTGATGGAGCACATCGGCAAGCTCGGCGTTACGGACCGCAAAGATTTGGGGGCGGCCTCGGCAGCCGCTGAGATGATTTTGGAAGGCTTGTGGGCTCATCGGCGCATTGGGCGCAGCGAAGAACGCGGGTTCTACGCCGAGAAGCCGAAACAAGTGGAACAGCGCGAGCGGGATATTCCGGGGCGACCGCAGCGGCGCCAGTTCAATTAGCCATGACGTACTCGCATCAAGGCACGGCATGAAATTCATTAAGTACGGTAAATACACGGGCGAACCGGCGGACGCCATCGACCTGGAAGAATTGGTGAAGCGCCTGGGCAATTTTTTCCTGCAGAGCGGATTTGAATCGCAATTCTACGGAATCTCTCAGATGGATCCCGAACGCTCGATGGAAGCGCTGCGGGAAGCAATTCTCCGCGCGCTGCAAGAAGGCGACCTGCTGCCGGACAGCGCGATGAGCGACGAGCTGCGCAAAATGCTGAATGACCCCGAGGCGATGAACAATGAGGCCATCCAGGATCTGCTCGACAAACTCACCGAACGACTGGCCAACGAAGGCTTCATCAATCCGCAGCAGCCCCCGCAAGTCACCCCGCCTCCGCAAACCTCGGCGCGGGGCCAGCTCGGCCAGCCGCGTGACCGAACGGAGGCGCGCTTCGAAATCACGGACAAAACCATCGATTTTCTTGGCTTCAAGACGCTGCAGGATTTGCTCGGGTCGCTGGGGCGCAGCAGTTTTGGCCGCCACGACACGCGGGACATGGCTACGGGGGTGGAATCCGGCGGCGTTTCACGGCCCTACGAATTTGGCGACACGCTGAACCTGGACGTAAGCGAAACGCTCTTCAACGCAGTGCGGCGCGAAGGCGCGAAGGTCCCCATCGAGATGAATTACTCGGACCTGATGGTGCACCAGTGCGAATACCAAAGCTCCTGCGCGACGGTGGTGCTGCTGGATTGCAGCCACAGCATGATTCTCTACGGGGAAGACCGCTTCACGCCGGCGAAGCGCGTGGCCATGGCGCTCTCGCACCTGATTCGCACGCAATACCCGGGGGACACGCTGAGCCTGGTTTTGTTTCACGACTCGGCGGAGGAAGTGCCGCTCAGCGAGCTGGCGCGCGTGCAAGTCGGGCCGTATTACACCAATACGCGCGAAGGACTACGGATGGCGCAGCGCATCCTGCTGCGGCAGAAAAAAGACATGCGGCAAATTGTGATGATCACCGACGGAAAGCCCTCGGCGCTGACGCTGGAGGACGGCCGCATTTACAAAAATGCTTTTGGCCTGGATCCCTTCGTGGTAGGGCAGACGCTGGAAGAAGTGAATAAATGCAAGCGCGCCGGGATCATGATTAACACCTTCATGCTGGCGAGTGACTATTCGCTCGTGAATTTTGTGCAGAAAATTACGGCGATGTGCCGCGGCAAAGCGTACTTCACCACGCCCTACACGCTGGGGCAGTATCTGCTGATGGACTACATGTCCCGCAAAACCAAGCAAATCCACTAAGCCTTTTTCTTTGGGGGTCGCAGCGGCGACTGTCGCGGTTCCGATCAGGAGCTTCGACAAGGATCGGCGCCGAAAAAAAGGCCGACGCTTTTGGCGCCGGCCTTCCCTGGAAGTTAAGTTGTCATCCCAAGGCGGCAACTGCCGCCTTGGGTCGAGATTATTTCTCGCCGATAAGGAGCGCCGGATTGGCGTTGGCGGTGCCGCCGCCGCGGACGTTTATAAGGACGATCTTGGACGGCGAGATGATATAGAAAATGAGGTTAACGTTCGTCCCGCTATTATTCATGATTGTGCCGCGGCCCGGAGTGCCAGAGCCGTTGGTGACGGAATAAGGCTGGCTGAAGGCGCTGGTCATCGGGGTAGCACCAATTGCGGCGGCGTCGCTGGTGCCGGAGATGGTACCGGTTCCATTAAAGTTAGCTACGCCGGAGTTGTCGGTGACGTCTTTCGTGGCCTGCTCAGTGGTTCCGAAGAAAAACGCTCCACTCACGGAGGCAGTGGTAAACGGGCCGCCGGTTTGCGGCTCGGCAAATCCGAGGACCACATCGGTACCAGTGCTTGCAAAGAAGCCTTGGTTAGCGCCTACAAGGTAGATGGCGAGGCCTGGGAGAGTGTGGCCTGTCTGGGTTATGAGGACGCGGCCACTGGCATCGACTGTGTATGTTCCCACGAAGGTAAAGGGCGATGTTAGGGTGGCGCCACTGGCCTGGTCGCCTGTGAACGAGAAGTTGTTCGTGGAGGGGATAGTTACCACACCAATCGTCAGTTGAGGCCCCGGTCCACCGCCTGATCCGCAGGTTGAGCAGATGCCAGCACTGTAGAGGACCATGTTGGCGTTGAGGGACGAAGGTGAGAATCCACCGGACTGCTTGAGCGCCGACCCTGCGAACAGCGGGTTGCTTGCGGTTTGCGCGCCAATGTTCATGAACAGGAATTCGGTGGCGGAAACCACGTAGATGCTGTTATTAAACGTGCCGACGCCAGAAACTGTCAGGCTGAGTGTCCCGCGCCCGTTGTTAGAAACGCTGAGGGTGCCGCCGGTAATGGGGACAGCTGCTCCCGTAGTGCTTCCGCCGTCCACTTGGCCGTTAAGGTTGAAGTCCTCTTCACCTGTGACGCTGCTGGCATTGCTGAGGTTCACGGTTCCGATCACAACGAAGCGGTTTACGCCGCCCGACGAGAGGGGAGACCCCGCCCCGAACGCGAAGTTCCCGCTGGCGCTGACGGCCCCGGTCGAAAACGCCGCGGAGTTTTGCAAGCGCAGTTCGCCAGAGCCGAGCGTCCCGTTGTTATCCACCTCGATCATGCGGCCCTTGGTGGCGATGTTGGAGCCGTTGAGCGAGCCCAAGGAGATGGCATATTGAGACGTGCCGGAGCTTGTTGCGATGGTCAGGCAGCCACGGTTATCCGCACCCACGGAATAAGAGCTGGTGGCCGAGAGGATAGACACGCTGGTTTGCACGCCTGTGAAGCGGTTGATGTCTTCCACGCCCGCAAGCAGAGCGATCTTTCCGGTTCCGTCGGCGCTGAAGGTGCCGGCTACAGCCACGGCGCCATTGGCGTCAAAGCCTTGGAACAAGAAAGCGTACTGGCCTTTGAACACCGACTCGTGGCCAGAGCCGCAGGCGACGCCCGACGAGTTGACAGTCAGCGTAAAGTTCTGTGTTGCGTTGGGAAGCACACCGTTGCTAGCCGTGATTAAGATTGGATAGGTTCCGGCGGTGCCAGCCGCGGGCGTGCCGCTCAGCGTCGCCGTGTTGTTTCCGTTGTCGACGAAAGTCACGCCGCTGGGTAGCGTTCCCGTCTCGGTGATCGGGTCCTGCGGGAAGCCCGTTGTGGTGACTGTGAACGAGCCGTTGGTGCCCACGGTAAACGTGGTGCTGTTGGCGCTGGTGATGGCGGGGGCCTGATCCACCGTCAGCGTGAAGCTTTGCGAGGTGGTTCCCGAACTGCTCGTTGCCTTAAAGGTGATCGGGTACGTCCCGCCCGTCCCCGCTCCCGGCGTGCCACTCAGAACGCCCGTCGTCGTGCTAAACGTCACTCCGGTCGGCAGTGTGCCCGTCTCACTTAACGTCGGCGTCGGCGTACCCGTCGCTGTCACTGTGAACGTGCCTGGTGTCCCCACGGTAAAGGTCGTGCTGCTGGCGCTGGTGATTACCGGGGCAGTGTTCACCGTTAGGGTGAAACTCTGGGTCGCAGGGGTCCCCACGGTGTTGTTGGCTGTAAACGTGATGGGATACATCGCGGCAGTCCCTGACGCCGGGGTCCCGCTCAGTGTCCCAGTTCCGTTTCCGTTGTCCGTGAAGGTCACTCCAGTCGGCAGCGCACCCGTCTCGATCAAGGATGACGCTGGGAAGCCCGTGGTCATCACCGTGAACGACCCAGAGACACCCACGGTAAACGTTGTGCTGTTAGGGCTGGTGATGGCTGGGGCCTGATCCACCGTGAGCGTGAAGCTTTGCGAACTGCTCCCCGAACTGTTCGTTGCCTTAAAGGTGATCGCGTACGTCCCACCCGTCCCCGCTCCCGGCGTCCCGCTCAGAACACCGGTCGTCGTGCTAAAGGTCACTCCGGTCGGCAGCGTGCCCGTCTCCGTTAGGGTTGGCGTCGGTGTGCCCGTTGCCGTCACCGTGAAGGTCCCCGCTGTGCCCACCGTGAAGGTTGTGCTGCTGGCGCTGGTGATCACCGGGGCGGTGTTCACCGTCAGCGTGAAGCTCTGCATCGCAGCGGTGCCCACGCCGTTGCTGGCTGTGAATGTGATGGGATATGTGCCGTTAGTCCCCGCCGCCGGCGTCCCACTCAGAACGCCGGTCGTCGTGTTGAACGTCACTCCGGTCGGCAGCGTGCCCGTCTCACTGAATGTCGGCGCCGGGAATCCTGTGGCGGTCACCGTGAAGGTCCCCGCTGCGCCCACCGAAAATGTCGTGCTGTTGGCGCTGGTGATGGCCGGGGCCTGATCCACCATGAGTGTGAAGCTTTGCGAAGTGCTCCCCGAGCTGTTCGTTGCCTTAAAGGTGATCGGGTACGTCCCGCCCGTCCCCGCTCCCGGCGTGCCACTCAGAACGCCCGTCGTCGTGCTAAACGTCACTCCGGTCGGCAGTGTGCCCGTCTCACTTAACGTCGGCGTCGGCGTACCCGTCGCTGTCACTGTGAACGTGCCTGCGGTGCCCACCGTAAACGTAGTGCTGTTGGCGCTGGTGATGGCCGGGGGCTGGCCCACGGTCAGCGTGAAGTTCTGGGTCGCAGCAGTGCCCACGCCGTTGCTGGCTGTAAACATGATGGGGAACGTGCCTGCGGTGCCCACCGTAAACGTAGTGCTGTTGGCGCTGGTGATGGCCGGGGGCTGGCCCACGGTCAGCGTGAAGTTCTGGGTCGCAGCAGTGCCCACGCCGTTGCTGGCTGTAAACATGATGGGATAAGTGCCTGCGGTCCCCGGCGCAGGCGTTCCGCTCAGGACGCCAGTCACGGGGTTGAATGTCACTCCAGTGGGCAGCGTGCCCGTCTCACTCAGACTCGGCGCCGGGAAGCCCGTCGCGGTCACCGTGAACGTGCCAAGAGTGCTCACGGTAAACGTGGTGCTGTTGGCGCTGGTGATGGCCGGGGCCTGGTCCACCGTCAGCGTGAAACTTTGGCTGGCGGGCGAGCCCACACCATTGCTGGCGGTGATGGTGATGGAGTATGTTTTGCCAGTACCCGCCCCCGGGGTGCCACTCAGAACGCCCGTCGTCGGGTTAAGCGTCACTCCGGTCGGCAGCGCGCCCGTCTCACTGAACGTCGCCGCCGGGAATCCTGTCGCGGTCACTGTGAAAGTTCCCGCTGTGCCCACAGTGAAGGTTGTGCTGTTGGCGCTGGTGATGGCCGGGGGCGTGCCCACTGTTAGCGTGAAGCTTTGCGTCGCGGCCGTGCCCACGCCGTTGCTGGCCGTGAATGTAATTGCGTAGTTCTTGGCAGTCCCCGCCGCCGGAGTTCCGCTCAGCGTCCCAGTTCCATTCCCGTTGTCCGTGAAGGTCACACCGCTCGGCAGTGCGCCGGTCTCCGTCAGGGTTGGCGTCGGCGTGCCCGTTGTCGTCACCGTGAATGTGCCGGCTGTGCCCACCACAAACGTCGCACTATTAGCGCTCGTAATTGCCGGCGCCTGGTTGACTGTGATGCTCAGCGCCTTCGTGTTTGACTGGGGACCAGTCGAGCCCACGCTGGAATCGGTCACTTTTACGGTGAAACTTGACGTGCCGACCGTAGTGGGCATTCCAGTAATTGCGCCGGCGCTACTCAAGTTCAGGCCTGCGGGCAGAGAGCCGGTAAACGTAAATGTCAGCCCGGTCGGCCCGCCCGCGCCTGGTGTCGCTGCGACTGTCTGGTTATAGGCCGTGCCGACTATGCCGTTCGGCAGAGAAGTCGTCGTGATGGCCGGGGGAGGTGTAACGTTGATCGCCAGTATTACGGTTTTGGTGGAATCGTTCAGCGAGGTCGCGGTGAGGTGGTCCGTGACCGCGGCGGTGACTGAGGCCGGCGCGTTGTAGGTTACGGAAGTCGTGGTGACATTGCTGAGCGTGCCCGCGCTGGCGAGACTCCACATGACGCCCTTGGAGCCCGCGCCGGTCACTGTAACGTTTAAGCTCTGGCCGGCGTCGATCGCTGCTGTGCCCGTGAAATTGAGAGTGAGCGTAATTGGTTTCGACCCGCCGCTACAGCCGTTGAAAAGAAGGGCGAAGAAAGAGATCACCACAAGGCAGGGCAGCAAACGAGCGCGGTTCATACTTCCTCCCAAGACACATCCATTTAATTCCGGACCCCGTTGCTCTTCATCCCACGACCAAGGCACACCCACATTTGGCGGTATCCAACGTGAATGGAACGCGCCGGGCACTCCATGTGCCGATGAAATTCTGAGAGGGGGACATCGTCCTTCGTACTATTCGTTCTTGGTGATTCAGGAACGTGAGGATGGAGGACGCGCGGACAGTACTCGCCAACTGGTCTTTTTGTCAATAGAATAATTCCTGAAATCACCGCGATGTGCCGGCACGGGGCTGGCAATCTCATCGCTCTCTCCCTCGGCGGCAGTCTCAGAGGAATGTTCACGCAGGCACACCCCTACTGTGGAATCTGACCTGGCCTGGTGCTAGAATCCGCCTTAACTCAATTCCTGCTGGCAACGCGGGAAACTAGCTCGAACGTGTCCCGGGAATCTATGCAAGAGTTCGGAAAATTCCCGAAAAGATCCGAACGCCCCCGTTACATGGGGCTTTACGAATTTGGCCCCTTCTGCCTTAATCCATTGAAACGTATCGTTTTACGAGACGGCGAGCCCTTGCCTCTCACTCCCAAGTGCTTTGACATTCTCCTGGCTCTCGTGGAACACCCGGGCGAAGTCCTGGTCAAGGAAGAGCTCATGGAGAGTGTCTGGCCGGACACCGTGGTCGAGGAAGGTAATCTCAATCGAAACATTTCCACGCTCCGCAAGGCGCTGGGCGAGTCACCAAACGACCATCGCTACATCGTGACGGTCCCGGGCCGGGGATACCGCTTCGTCGCCGAAGTGCGGGAAGTGCCTGAAGATCATCCAATGGCCTCTCGGCATGCTCCGCAAGGCGCGGGCATTGCCGAATCTTTGGAATTCCCGCATGAACCGTTCGCGAGAAAAGCGAGTGTCCAGCCTTTGCCTGGTCCTTCACCGTCGATCGTGCGCTCGCAGTCTCCGCAGCGTTTCTCTGGCCTGCGGCGCCGCATCCTTTGGGTAGCGGTTGGCGCAGTGGCCTGCTCCTTGGCTGTGGTGATCGTCTTCAGGCTTGGATTCAGGACAAAAGCAGTCCTGAGCGCAACGGATCAAGTTCTCATCGTAGACTTCTCCAATACGACGGGCGACGCCGTCTTCGACGACACGCTGAAACAAGCTGTATCCGTTGATCTGTCCCAGTCGCCGTATTTGAACATTCTCTCGGATGCAAGAGTCAGCTCTACGCTAAAGCTGATGACTAAACCACCCGACACCCGGTTGACGGGAGACGTGGCGCGCGATCTTTGCCAGCGCGCGGGCGGCAGGGCTTACATTGCGGGATCCATCGCCCGGCTCGGCGCCCAGTACGTGATCGGGCTCAACGCCGTCGATTGCCGGTCCGGAGATTCCATCGCCCTTGAACAGGTGGTAGCGCAGAGCAAAGAACAAGTCCTGAATGCGCTTGGTGGCGTGACAACGAAACTCCGCGGCAAGCTGGGCGAATCACTCAGCTCGGTGGACAAGTCTGACACTCCTCTCATGCAAGCCACCACGTTCTCATTGGAAGCTTTGCAGGCGTTTTCGCAAGGGGATATAGCCCGGGATAGAAAAGGCGACGCGGCAGCGGTTCCTTTTTTCAAACGGGCCATCGAGCTTGATCCCAATTTCGCCCTGGCTTATGACGCTCTGGGACTTACCTACTCCAATCTCGATGAGCCCGGCCTCGCGAGCGAAAACATCGCAAAGGCGTATGCCCTGCGCGAACGCACAAGCGAGCGCGAGAAGTTTGAGATCGCCACCAATTACAGCCAAATTGCCACGGGGGAACTGGAAAAAGCGAACCAGATCGCGGAGCTCTGGGCCCAGGCTTACCCGCGGGACGCGTATCCACGCAACATCCTCGGAGTGAATTACGAGTTCCTGGGACAGTATGAGAAGGCGGTCGCGGAAATGTCGGAGGCTGCTCGTTTGAATCCGGACGGCGTGGTTCTGCTTTCCAACCTGATGGAAGATTACACGGCTCTGGGCCAGCTCGATCAGGCCAAGGCCACGTACCAGCTCGCCCTCGCGCGCAAGCTCGATCATCCCTACTTGCACGCAGATAGGTATGGCCTGGCCTTTCTCGAAAACGACGACGCAGAGATGAGCCGCCAAGTAGCGTGGGCCGCGGAACATACAGGGGCGGAGGACTTGCTGATCTCCTCCGAATCGGACACAAACGCGTTCTTCGGACATCTCGGGCGTGCACGCGAATTCTCCCGGCTGGCAATTGCCTCCTCACAGCGCGCTGACCAGAAGGAGACGGCGGCGCTCTGGCAAATGAATGCCGCGCTGCGAGA
>QHYN01000141.1 GCA_003224145.1 Acidobacteriota bacterium | reverse complement strand
CGCATTCTGCCAACTTCAGTGCAATGGCCCTGCCAATTCCCCGAGAAGATCCCGTGATCAAGGCGTACTTACCCTTCAGCGACATACCGTTTGGCCCTCCTTTACGCGAAAGTCAAGATGACCAGACCCTGCTGACCGGCCGTCGGAAAAATGAAGCCGGGATTTCCAATTTGACTTTTCGGCCCGACCGATAACGTACACCCGGCCTCGTCAGCATACAATGCTCCATGAGTGCAGAGCCTTTCCGGCGGCGGCAAAATCGAAAAACTAACGCTTCTCTAGCGCATTCTTCACACATTTTTCCTTCCCTCTCCTGCCCACCCATGAGTGTAGAGCTGTAAATCTGCACATGATGACTCTAAAAATCCTTTTCCACATGGATGTAAAGTGGGGTACTCGGACATGTGCCCGTCAGAGGCCAGAGACAGCGTCGAGGTAGCTTGCACTTCTCGGCTGTCCCAGATGTTTGGTGACCCATGGCCCAATCAATTTGTGCCATCTTAGGGGTTCATCACCCCACGCCCAGGGTCCAACTGGGGTCCAAAACTTGGGCTTTTTGCGACGATTTCGGGGGTCTCATTGTTCTAAGGGCAACCGAATCAATGGGACTTAGAGAGTGATCGTCAAACTCATAACCCGAAGGTCGTCAGTTCAAATCTGACCCCCGCAACCATGGGCGCCGCGAGGAAAATCCTCCAAGCGCCCTTCTTCTTTATAGTTACGAGTCGAGCCGCAACAATTCCTTAGCCTAGTTTATTGCCGCAGAGTTGTTCCCATTCTCGATATTGGGAACAACTGGGAACAGATCGCCTTAGATTGCACGTTCTAGAGCGATTGCAGCTCAAAGACCTAGACATCACCACCTTCAGAGTGGGATGCCGTACCTTCCCCTTGGAACACTTTTACACCGTTTGCTATCTGCGATGATGACGAGCTTCCTGCGAGGCGTGAGCCATGCCGTCGGTCGGATGTCGAACCGCTGTGCCGACCCAAGGACTCGCGGCGGCGAACAGATGTCAGATTAGTTTTTATTAATTGATACCTCGTTCGTGTACAGAGTATCAGAATGTTCTTGCTGTCTACGAACCACTTGTCTAATGTTGAGTTCCCTTAGTGTCTTCACCCCGTCTGCGCCACGCACGTCTTAAGCGCCAGGAGCACCACATGAAAGTAGCCGTATTAGACCGCCGTTTGACTGTCCGTCACAATATCAGGACTCCCATTCGGATTCGCCGCTGGAAATCTGCGATCCCAGAGGAGCGAGGCGAATCAGAGAATTTGTCCGAGGAAGGGATCCTCTTTGCAACAAACTCAGTGATACCAGTTGGCACGGTATTGGAAATCCTTCTGAAAATGCCAGAGATGATCACCGGCGAGCCGACGACCGAATGGCTCTGCTCAGGCCATGTGGTACGTGTTGAGCCGATTGATTCCCCGAGGGGAAGGCTCGGTGTGGGCGTGCAGTTTGACTGCTACCACGTATCCCGTGTAATCGCGGCGCAGTCGATTTGAACTCGCCACGGCAAAGGAAGCGAGGCCTCACATATCGGCAGTGCTGGGGTTCCGGTAGAAGTGAGCGCGGACTGCGCGTTTGCATAATCCGTGGCTTTTTGAACGGCACCAGGTTAGCAGACGACATAATCGGAGGGACGCCATGCAAAAACAGTGTTTGATCGTGGATGATGAGGTTGCGGTTTGCCAAATGGTTGAAAAGGTTCTGACTTCCGCTGGCATGGAGGCCGTGGCACTGACAAAAAGTTCAGAGGCTCCTGGCCTTCTCAACGGAAGAAAATTCGAGATGGCCTTCTTGGACTTACATATGGCCGCTCCCGATGGGATCGAGCTTGCGCGACAGATACGTCATTCCCGATGGAACCGGACAACACCCATTATCCTGATCAGTGACGATCAACGTCCGAGCGCCATGTCCGTGGGATTTGAAGCTGGCGCAAGCTTTTTCCTGTACAAACCAATCGACAGAGAGTGCTTGTTGAAGCTCATTCGGGCCACCCAAGGGGCGATGGACTATGGGAGGCGCCGGACCCGGCGCGTTACGCTTCAATCCAAGGTGAGACTCAAGTTCGGGGCGGAAGTATTGGAAGCCGAAACCGTGGACCTCAGCCTGAGCGGCATCCTGGTTAAAGCTGGCCGAACGCTGCCGCTGGGTTCACCGGTGCATGTCAGCCTGGACCTCTCCCCGCGATTGAAGCCGGTGGTCGGTGCAGGGTCCGTCGTGCGCGTTTTCGGCGGAAATCAAATGGGGATTCAACTGGACCGGCTCGCCATTGCAGAGAGCGAGAGACTGCAGGAATTTCTCTTGCACCTGATTCCCAGCGAGTAGCGTGCGGACGTTCGAGAAGGATGAGCTCATACCGAGGGCATCATGGAAATAATTCAAGCATTTCAAGTTGCGGCTTGCAGGTACGGTTTTATTGAGTTGGATGAATGCGGGGACGGAACCGTAGTGTGGTTCAAGAAAACGACTGCGGATGCGGCTACAAGGACACATCAGCGAATGTGCATCGACAGGCTGACAAACAGCGCAACCGTTCATTGGACGAACGTTCGAGGGAAGGTCGATTCGAAGACGTTTCGCAGCGTGACCATGTTGCAGGAGTGGCTTGGCATCACTACTCTGGTAGAAAAGTTAGATAATGTTGCGGCGGAATCTTGCACTCCGGGCAGCCTTCAATCTGTGCCGGTACTCTCGATTCCAGTTGATGTCGGGAAGTGCGCTTCCTGAGCAACGAGCAAATAGTTCTCGACCCATCTCATGCAAGCCCCGGTCCGTGAAAATGGCTGCATGATAGACCATAAGCCATCCCTGCGACTCCCCCTCAAAAAGCACCTTCACCTTGCGGTGACATCGCTGCACGAGCGCCTGTGACAGCTTGACTAGGCCGCGGCGGATTCCGCTCGCAAGGCCGCTTGTAGACCGATAACCACATGGCGCAGCTCCTCTGTCACGGCAGCGTAGTGGGCTTCCGTACTTGCCCGTGAACCATCAGGGCCTGGCGGAGGGGCGGGCTGCATCGGTGCGCCAAAACGAATTTGCACCTTCGTGCCTGACCAGGGCAGGATGGCGCGCCAGGAAAAAGCCCGATTCCGCGGCCAAATGGGAAACATACCGTTGAAAGCCACCGGAACAATCGGAACTTGAAGGTGAGAGCTGAGAATGGCAGCTCCCTTCTTGAATTTCTTTACTTCCCCGTCAATCGAACGTTCCCCCTCCGGAAAAAGCACAAGAATTTTTTCATGCCGCAAACCAAACGCACCCGCTTGCAGCGCTCGGATCAGGTTGGCATCAGGATCCACCGGAGCGAGGCGCATCCATTTCGCGGCTTTTCGCCGGAGCGGCGTGGCGAAGTATTCGCTGGCGCCAACGTGAAAAAGTTTGCCGAACACGCGATAAGGAAGCGCGCTCGCCAGCAAAAACGGATCAAGATAAGTCTCATGGCTAGGACAGATCAAATAGGCTCCGTGACCCAGGAGATTCTCGGCGCCGGTGACCTGCAATCGAACCAGCATGCGCGCGAGCAAATACCCCAATTTGAAGATTCCGAAACCGACGAACGTCACGATTCGTTGAGGTTTTAAAAGGTCCGTGAAAAGCTGATCATTTTCCGGAAGCTCCTTCAGAAGCTTGTCCCAGGCATTGGCGGGCGGTGCTGCAGCGGGTGCATTATTTTGCGAGCGCGCGGCATCGACAAGCTGGCGCACGGTGTAGATGGACTGGGCAACTTCGGAAGGGATCCTGCCGCCAAACAACTGCTCCAGATTCGTCAGAACTTCCACGCGTTCAATGGAGTCGAGACCGAGGTCCAGTTCCAGATTTGCTTGGGGCCTAACCGCCGCCTTGTCATGGGCAGCTTCGCGAAGAACTTCCAATGCACGGGCAACGTCCGGGTCGGCTGTCCATGCAGTCTCCTCTTCGCTGACGGGCTGACGTGGCCCTTCGCTCTCAACATTCTCTGCCCGCTGCTCTTTCATTTGCCGCTCGATTTCGAATCGTTTCAGCTTTCGCGTGGTGGTGCGGGGTAAAGGATCCATTTGGACCGTGTAGCTCAGGATTCTCTTGTGCGCAGGCAGGTGCACAGAAATGTTTTCGATATCGAACCGCAGCACTTCCTTCATGTTGACAACTTTGCGCGCTTGCATGACTTCGAGATCGGGCACGATGACAGCATGCAGCCGTTCCGCAGCGGGCTCTCCCGGCAATGACATGCCCAAGATACACAGTTCTTTGATAAACGGCGATTGCGCGTACTGGGCTTCGATTTCCTCGGGGTAGATGTTCTTACCTGAGCTGAGAATGATGACTTCCTTCTTTCGGCCTGTGATCGCAAGCCTGCCCCGGTCATCCAGCCGTCCAAGATCTCCCGTCAGAAACCAGCCGTCTTTCACCACTTCGGCTGTGGTGTCCGGCCGGTGAAAATATTCCTTCATCACAATCGGGCCGCGAATGGCGATCTCTCCGCTCATATCCCCGTCGGCGCTATCACTCGCCGCCGACATAATTTTCACTTCAATGCCCGGGAGGGGCTCTCCCACGGAGCCTTGCCCTCCTTCGCCAGGCGGCGTGAGAGTCGCCGCTCCCGAAGTTTCCGTCAGGCCGTAGGCCTCCAAGAGGTTAAAACCCAGTTTGTAGAAATCGCGCCCGATGGCGGGATCGAATCGTGCTCCGCCCGTAACCAGAAGGCGCATCTTTTTTCCGATTACATCGTGTACTGCAGAAAAGAAAATCGGCCCCAGATTCAGCCGGGTCACACGGCGTAACGCCCCATTGAGATGGAGCAGCGAGCGGAAGAGTATCGAGCGGATCCATCCGCCTTCGGCAACCTTGCGAAGCACCCGCTGGTGAATGAGATAGAAGAATTGCGGGACACAGCAGAAAAGCGTGGGGCGCTGCTCACGCAAAGCCCTCAGCATTTCCGATGCGCTGATTTCTGCGAGGTAAATCACGCGTGCGCCCACGATAAACGGCAGGAGCAGATTGGCCAATTGCGCCAGCGAATGGTAGAGAGGCATCACGCCAAGAATGGAGTCGTTCTCGTCCAGCTTCAATGCTGCAAAAACCGCCGCGGCCTCCGCGAGAAGATTTCCATGCGTCAACACAACGCCTTTCGGATCGCTGGTGGTTCCTGAGGTATAAAGAATGACTGCCGCATCCATGACCGTCGCCACATTGGCGCGCAAAACCTCTCCAGGAGCGTTCAGTGATTCGGATTCCTTCTCGATATCGCGCAAAAGCGCCAGCTTCACGGAAGTATCGGCCAGTCCGCACGCCTCTTCGACCACCGGAGCATAATGCTCTGTCGTGAAAACGATCTTCGCGCCGCTGTCCTGAAGGAGCTTCGCAATCTGCTGCGGCGTGTAATGCGTGTCGAAGGGAACGGCGACCGCTCCGACGCGCAGAATTCCCAGATAGGCCGCGCACCATGCGATGTCGTTGTCCGCCAGGATGGCACATCGGTCTTCGGGCTGAATCTTGTGCGAGCTCAGGAATCGGGCAGCCGCGTCTGCTTTTTTCTGAAGCTCTCCGTAGGTAACCGTTTCAACGCTCTCGCGGTGCACCAGTTGGACGGCGATATGACTGGCAAAGCGTCCGGCGGTCGCCGCAAACCGCTCATAAAAATTGTTCCAGTGCTGTTCCATCAGAGGAATTGCATTGCCATTCCCAACGATTTGATCGCGCTTTGATGATTCCGGGCAGCCGGCGAATCGTCCGCGCCCTATTCAAACTGCTTTCTGAATAGCGCGAATTGCTGTTTTATGTCGGCAACCTCTTCCCGAAGCGCCGCGATCTCCTCTTCCAGCTTTGTCACCCTTTCGCCATCGACGGGGCTACCCCCGGCATCTGACTCTTCTTTCGACCCGAAATTCGCATGCGCCACATCTCCCGACAACAGGTGAGCGTAGCGCGTCTCTTTCGTTCCCGGCTGTCGCGGAAGCGCCTGCACCAGCGGAGGCTCGCGCGTCATCAAATGCTGCAGGCTTGATTGCACGGCCCCGAGGTCGTCGAAAGCATGCAAGCGTTCGCTTCGGCTTCGGAGTTCCCCGGGCGTTTGCGGGCCGCGCAGCAACAACAGGCATAAGATCGCGGTCTCGTGACGGTAGAAGTTGAACGCTTCTTGCAGTCGGTGCTCATACTTGGTCACTCGGCTGTCGGCAGGGCTGACGGACCGGACCAGCGCCTGTCCCTCCAAAGAATGTAACGCCTCGCGTACGGCGCCCTCATCCAGGTTCATGACTGGATCGCGGTTCGATTTCTGGTTGCAGGCATTGACCAGTGCGTTCAGCGAGAGCGGATAGTACTCCGGTGTGGTGCTTTCTTTTTCAACGAGCGATCCCAATACCCGGCATTCCACTTCGTTCAGGACGATGTCCACAGGCTGGAATCATACAACAGCTTTCCCGCAGCGCCTGTGACGTCGGACAACTCCTCTTCGCCCTGATGTTTCAATGCTTCAAGATGCTTTCTGAAACCCAGCTAGACTTCGCAATGCTTCCTTTCACCAAATACTGCGGATTTGCAGCGCGGTAGCTCTTGCCGTCGCTTTCTTTTCTTTGTGGGAATCTCTTTTCCTGGAACCCTCATCTTACTGGGTTTGGTTCCCTTTTGAGTTGAATGCTGCAAGTCGCGAGTGCAATGAAAATCCCCATGAACGGTCTTGCCCAAGACTTGCAGTCAGCAGATGCACTGAGTTGGCACTGTAAGCTTAACCTCTTTACAATCAACACTTGCAGAAATCTATGAAAACAAATGACTTTAACTGCCTTTAGAATCAACACTGGCTCTGTTGACATCCTCGAGGGCGAGTCGATGCCTCAAGCGGTAGAGGTTGTAGGCCAGGCCGAGCAGGAGCGCTTGGCGGATTTGCATCGACAGGCTACGTCCCGGAGCCCGCGAGGAGAGCTTACGTTTGACCACTGAGAAAATGGTTTCGATCTTGGCGCGTTGCCGGTACGGTTTT
>QHYN01000202.1 GCA_003224145.1 Acidobacteriota bacterium | reverse complement strand
TGACGGGCTAAACCCTTATATCCGTAAGGGCTTCTGCCTCCACAAATTGTAGGAAATCACCCGATTGTGGGCCACTTCGCATTTGGCTAGTTTGATCACGCGATTCGAATGACGTAGGTGTTGCTGTCTTGAAGTTTTTTGCAGGGTCCCTGTCGATGGGACTCAAAGGGCGGTAGCTTGGGCAGATTCGGGCTTAGGAGAACGCCCATCAGCTACTCGAAAGGCATCTGCAAATTAGCATGGAAGCTGAAAACAGCAATCTTTTCTGGTATGCGCTTCGAGTCAAAAGCCGGTACGAAAACAGCGTCGCATCACATTTGCAGGCTAGGGGCTTCGAATCGTTTTTGCCCGTGTACAAGTGCCGACGCCGCTGGTCTGACCGTTTCAAGGAAATTGAACTTCCACTTTTTCCTGGATATGTCTTTTGTCAATTTGACCCTTCGAATCGGCTCCCCATTCTAACGGTCCCTGGGATCGTCCACGTGGTCGGAACTGGCAGAACTCCCATCCCCGTTGAGCAAACTGAAATTGCCGCCATTCAGGCCGTTGTTAAATCCGGACTGCCCAGCCAACCCTGGCCCTTCCTGCGTATCGGGCATAGAGTGAGAATTGAGTATGGCCCCCTTTGTGGCGTTGAAGGAATCTTGTTGGGTTTCAAAGGGCATCAACGCCTCGTGTTGTCTGTAACTCTTTTACAGCGGTCGGTTGCAGTTCAAGTTGATGAAGCCTGCGTACGGCCGATGCCCGAGCAGTACTTGGCTAGCAGAATTCAAATTGAATTAGTCTGATCATTTCTCCGGTAGCCGGTAAGTCGTTAGCGTTCGATTTTCAGAACCAGCCCTAACAAAAGAAGAGAAAAGTCATGCAAGTTCTTGTATTTGTCGCTGCGCTTTTGGCATCGGCAGCATTCACACGCTGGATTCGCGATTTTTCCATTGCTCGCGGATGGGTCTCCGTTCCTGGTTCTGATCGGCATGTTCATGTTCGTCCGATACCGCGGCTGGGAGGTGTTGCGATTTTCCTGACTCTCTGGTGCATGGTGCTGCTGGCGCAGTTGGTACCCGGGCATTTCGGCACGCCCGGATATCCTTTGCCTTATTTCACTTTGAAAATCCTGGGACCAGCAACGGTCGTTTTCCTGCTTGGTCTGATCGACGATTTTGTCGGGCTGAATGCGTATCTGAAGTTTGCAGTGCAAGCAGGAGCAGCGATACTTTTGTTCTGCAATGGTTTTGGGATATCCCGGTTGTCGATTCTGTCGCCTGATTCCCATTTGGGATGGCTGGTGGGACTGCCTCTGACAATTCTTTGGGTTCTCTGGATCACTAATGCTTTCAATTTGATTGATGGGCTTGATGGATTGTCAGCGGGATCTGCGCTGTTCTCAACTCTGGTGACTGGCGTTGTCGCTATCCTGTTTCACAATGAAGGGATACTGTTCCTGACCCTTGCGCTGGCGGGCGCCATTGCCGGGTTTCTCCGGTATAACTTCAATCCAGCATCGATTTTCCTCGGTGACTGCGGGAGTCTGCTGATCGGGTTCCTACTGAGCGCAATCGCTCTTGCCGGATCACAAAAAGCCCCGACCGCGATAGCGGTTGCGATTCCTATCGTCTCCCTTGGCTTGCCGATTTTGGATGTTGCCGTCGCAGTGATACGTCGGTTTTTGAGCTGCCAACGGCTATTTGATGCTGATCGAGAGCACATCCACCACAAGTTGCTTGGTCGCGGCATCTCTCATAGACAAGTTGTCTTGGTGCTTTATGGTGTCAGCGCCTGTTTTGGCCTCTTGAGTCTTCTCCTCCTCAACCAGGCGGGCACCGCAGTAGCAATGGTCCTGATCGTGGTGGGGATTGGTGTTTTGATCGGCGTCCAGCAGTTGCGTTATCCAGAATTCCTAGAACTGGGCCGCGCGGCAAATCGCACTTTGAATCAACGCTCGGTGATTGCAAATGACATAAGCATTCGCCGGACAACAGACGCTCTTCAGTCATGCACTACCCTCGCAGAGTTCTGCCAAGCATTGCAGGAGTGCCTCAAACCGGTTGGATTTGACGGTTTCGGCCTATATCTACCGTCAGAGTTGCCCGCCGGAGTTGAACTCTATCCATTCACGCATGCAAGCGGATCCAAACTTCACTTCTTTTGGGATCGCTCGATAACATTGTCAGATACGAATTGGACTTTGACTTTCAGCCTGCTGAAGCGCAACGGAAAGCGGCTGGGCAGTTTCACGTTGTATCGCAAGAACTTGGCGTCTCCCCTTTTGTTGGATCTCGATGTCTTTACGGCGACTGGATTCTCCAATGCAATTGCCGCAGTTATCGAGGAAATGCTGGCCTCTCGCACTGTTAAGGCCCACAAAGAACAGACGCGGATACCGGGGTTCGAGACAGTCGGTCCGGTAATGACTTCAAGAGCTCGGCAGCCCCTAGTTGCGCCAACGTCTGGCTAGGCCATGAACAGGCAGCGGAGCGGTACGAGCCAGAATGATCGATCCAGCTTCGTTGGTCAGGAGAACTGCATAGGGATTAGCCCGTGGTTAGATCCATGATGATCACAAAAGTCAACCTTATTGTCATTGTCTTGGCAGAATTCCTCCTAGTCGTGTGTGCTGCGGCGCAAGAGTCCTTGTCACACAAGCTGGCTCAGCCAAAGCCAACGTGCGGCAGCGAGGTTCGCTCCACTTACCTGCTGGGGCCCGACGATCAGCTGGAGATTTCCGATCCTGAATTGGCTGAGTTCGCGAACAAGCCAGCCCGGATTGACGGCGAAGGCGACATACAGGTGCCGCTGGTGGGGCGCGTTCATGTGTCCGGACTGACGGTGCAGCAAACCGAACAAGAGCTCAACAAAGTTCTGAGCACGTACATTCGTCACCCGGAAGTTGCCGTTAGTGTCGCGGAAGTGCGCAGTCAGCCGGTTTCGATCCTTGGCGCAGTAAACACACCTGGCGTTCACCAAGTGCGAGGACATAAAACCTTGCTTGAGATGTTAGCCCTAGCTGGCGGGATTCGGTCAGACGCGGGGTACAGCGTCCGTATCACCCGCGAATTGGAGTGGGGGTGCATCCCGTTGCCAAAAGCGGAGCTTGACCCGTCGGGTCGGTTCAGTGTTGCCGAACTCAACTTGAAAAAAATCATGGAGGCACAAGATCCCGGGGACAACATTCAGATCTTCCCGCATGACATCATCTCGGTCCCGAAAGCCGAAATGGTGTACGTGGTCGGGGAGGTAAAGCGGTCGGGCGGGTTCGTTCTAGGCGAGCACCAGTCCATCTCCGTACTGCAGGCGCTCTCGCTTGCTGAGGGCCTCAGCACAACGGCTGACGCGCGGCATGCCAGGATTCTTCGGCTAAAGCAGGAGGCCGATCAGCGGGAAGAGATGTCGGTCAATGTTAAGGACGTTCTTACCGGCAAGAAACCAGATGTTCCACTCCAGGGCAATGACATTCTGTTTATTCCCAGCAGCACGGGTAAGAAAGCGGCTTTCCGCGCTATCGAAGCGGCGATTCAAACGGGAACAGGTTTAGCGATCTGGCGCACGCCTTGAAGGTCACAAAATGCAAGCTTCTCAATTTTCTATCGAAAAATCGAAGCGTCGCCCGAACGGTCTGAGCGCGAATGGCAAGCAGCGCCCGGTGCTGTACGCCTATCTGGACTCGCCAGCGGCGGAAGGCGCGGCGACACCCGGCTACGACAATTTGTTGGAGTACTGGCACCTTCTGGCTCAGCACAAGATGACCCTGCTGGCCTTTGGCGTTTGCGGACTTGTTGCGGCCATCCTGTTCAGCTTTATTCAGACGCCAACGTATCGCGTCAGGACTTCGCTGGAGATTCAGAGCACGAACTTCGTAGAAATAAAGGGCGGCGATCCCAGTGGGTCAACGGCGAGTATTGCAAGTCCAGAGTCGTACGTCGAAACGCAAGTCAGGCGTTTGCAGAGCGAGTCCTTGCTCGAACGGGTGATCGACAAGTTAAAACTCCGCAAAGAGCGACCTGCAACTGGTTGGCGAGCCTTCGAATCGCGCGTGCAGCGCTTTTTCGATCTGTCAAAAACGCCGCATCTTCCGGAGAAAGAGGAATTGATCCGGCAGATACAACGTAATCTGACCGTGCGCGAATCCGGCAACTCGCGTCTGCTGGAAATTCTGTATGAATCGCCCGATCCCAAGTTAGCCGCGGACTTCACGAACACACTGGTCAGCGAATTCGTCGAACTCAGCCAAGAAGAGAGATGGAAATCGGCGCAAGGCACGGCCGAATTCCTGACCAATCATCTCGACCAAATGAAAGCTCAACTGGAAGCGTCGGAGACGCAACTCCAGGAGTACGCGCGCACTTCCGGACTTTCCATCACCGCCGAGAAGGAAAATCCGGCGGAGAATCGGCTAAAAGAATTATTAGACGAGCTCTCGAAGGCCGAGGCCGACCGAATTGCCAAGCAAGCGAAATTCGAGGAAGCCCAGAGCAAGCCGGCGGATTCTCTGCCAGAGATGTTGGAAGACCCGACAATGCGTGAGTATCGCCAGAAGCTGACGGAATTGCAGCGGCAATACGCCGAGCTCAGCGCAACCCTGACGCCGGAACACTACAAAGTACAGCGCGTACAAGCGCAGATCAATGACTTAAAGGCCGAGATGCAGAGGGAACGGAACAATGTGCTGCGGCGCATCGGCAACGAATACACGGCCGCGGTCCGCCGGGAACGGCTGTTGGTGGAAGTACATGCCAATCAGGAGAAAGTGGTGGCGGACCAGTCCAGCAAGGCCATCCATTACGACACCTTGAGGCGCGACGTGGACTCCAATCGGCGCCTGTACGAAGTGATGCTGCAGAGGGTCAAAGAAGCCAGCTTGGCTACGGCGATGCGCGACAGCAATGTCCTGGTCGTTGACCGCGCCAAGCCTCCGCTACTGCCGTATCGCCCCAGCTTCCCGATGAACTCTGCCATTGGCCTGTTCAGCGGGCTTTTTCTGGGTTTTGGCTTCGTAATACTCCGAGACCGGCTCGACCGCAGGATCACCGCTCCAGGCGACGCGCAAGCCTATTTAGATTTGCCGGAGCTGGGCGTCATTCCTTTTGATCAGGGGGGACTTGCAGGGCAAATCGCGGGCCGCCTGCACTCGCATCGCCCGACACGTACCCTTACTTCGGACACCGCGCCGGACTCCTCGGCCAACTGGCCCGAACTGGCCACCTGGAAGCGGAAGCCATCGTTCTTGGCGGAATGCGCCCGCACGACACTGACGTCTATCCTTTTGCCAAGCCAGAATGGTGACTGCCCAGGCGTGGTCGTCCTGACGAGTCCGAGCTCGGGTGACGGCAAGACAACCGTGGCCTGCAATCTCGCCATTGCGATGGCGGAGATTGGTCGGAAGGTGCTTCTGATTGATGGGGATCTGCGCCGTCCGAGGCTGCATAAGGTCTTTGGCGCGCCCAATAACTGGGGCTTAAGTGATGTGCTCTGGGGGGATACCCCGCTTGAAACCCTTCCCATCTCGCATTTGGTTCGCGAAACGGAAGTTGCAGGTCTCTCCCTGCTGCCTGGCGGAAGTTGCGGAATAACTCCAACTAACCTCTTTTATTCTCCCCGCATGGCGAGATTTTTGAAGCGCATGCGTAAGGAGTTTGAGATGGTGATGATCGACGCGCCTCCGATGATCCATCTCGCGGATGCGCGCGTATTGGGCCGCCACGCGGACGGTGTCATTCTGGTGATGCGTGCCGGCCAGACGACAACCGAAAGCGCCTTGTACGCGAGCCAGCGCTTCGCGGAAGACGGAACACGGGTGCTTGGCACGGTTCTCAACAGTTGGGATCCCAAGAATAGCCACCGTTATGGCTACGGTAGCTACGCTGATTACGAAGAGTATGTCGGCCAATAGGCAAGGAGAGCTCTGAGATTCGCTCGGCCAGGTCCGCGGAAAAGGCGCGAGACTTGATCGATCGTTGTAGCAGTGCTTCGAAGTTAACCTGGCTTCGGTACACCTCACCTAAGTCGTCACCATGCTCTTTGACTCCCCCGCGTATTTTGTTTTCCTGATCCCGGTCGTGCTGCTGTATTGGCGCCTGAATTGCCGCGCGAAAAACATCTTTCTGCTCCTCGCGAGTTATTTTTTTTACGGCTGGTGGGATTGGCGCTTCCTAGCACTCATGATCGGCAGCACGACCATGGATTTCCTGATCGCGCAGAAGATTACCCCTGACCGTTGCGACGCGAACCGAAGGAAATGGCTGATCTTCTCGCTGGTGCTGAATTTTTCTATCCTTGGCACGTTCAAATATTTCAACTTCTTCGTGGACTCGTTTTCGACGGCCCTGAATACACTGGGCATCCACAACCTTCCTCTATCTCTCATTCGCATCATTCTACCGCCGGGAATTTCCTTCTACACCTTCCAGGAAGTCGCATACATTGTGGACGTCTACAAGGGGCGGCTCGCGCCCGCGAAGTCGTTCATCGAATATGGTTTATTCGTCAGCTTATTTCCTCATCTTATAGCGGGCCCGATTCAAAAGCCGGGGCATCTGCTTCCTCAGGTACAGAGGAATCGCGTTTTCGATGCGGATCGGTTTTTCGACGGGCTCATGCTGATTTTTTCGGGGCTTGTGCGTAAATGCGTAGTGGCGGACAACTGCGCTTTGCTGGCGAATGCGGCTTTCAGCGGGCAATTCGGGAAGCCGAACTTCTGGGTTGTTCTGCTTGGAACCTACGCGTTCGCCTGGCAAGTCTACGGAGATTTTAGCGGCTATAGCGACATAGCGCGTGGCAGCGCGCAATTGATGGGGTTCCATTTCATGGTGAATTTCCGGCAACCCTACCTGTCGCGCCGCCTCCAAGACTTCTGGCGCCGCTGGCACATCAGTTTGAGTACCTGGCTGCGCGATTATTTGTACATACCTTTGGGCGGCAGTGCCGGCGGGAACTGGAAAACATCCCGGAATCTTGTGATGACCATGATTCTGGCGGGGCTTTGGCATGGAGCAGCCTGGACGTTCGTTATCTTTGGCGCGATCCACGGCCTCGTTTTGGCCATTGAGCGTCTTTTCTGGCCAGTCAAAATGAAGGCCGCAGACGGCGCGCAGCCTAAACCCTATGCCGGTCTTCTCTCTGGCTGGGGCGAACGGATTTTGACCTTTAACGTCTTTTGCTTGAGTTTAGCCTTCTTCCGAGCGCCCTCACTCAACTTGGCGAGGCAGTTTCTGAGTGGGCTGTCTAATTTGGCGTGGCGAAGCGAGTACGCCTCGGCGTTTTTCATGCTTGCCATTTTCGCCATACCGTTGTTCGTTGTGGATTTGTTGATGGAGGCTAGCAACGAGGAATACCCATTTGCGAATGCTTCTTATGCAGTCCGCACGGCGCTTGCAACCGTATCTCTCGTGGTATTGGCCCTGTTTTCCGGGAGCAATCTCAATGCGTTCGTCTACTTCCGGTTCTAACGGTACGGCGCTGTCTTACGCGAAGCGCTTGGCGGGGATCTGCGCGATATTTATCGTTGTTTTCGAGATTTCCGCGGTCTATCTGCTCAAGCATCTTTCGCTCACTTATAAACGCATTTCTGAGCAATATGACGAGGCGGTCACGATGCACCCCTGTGGTCCTGGCGAACCCCCGTGTGTGCTAATGGTCGGCAATTCCTTACTGATGTATGGAGTCAAGCTTGATCAATTGCGCGTGATGACTTCCGCCAAGATGAATATCTATCCGATTTTCCTCGAGGCTACGGGATACTACGACTGGTTCTACGGGCTGAAGCGGCTGTTCCGTGAGGGAGTGAGACCGCAGGTGGTGGTAGTGGGTATCGGGGTAAATTATTTTCTCGAGAACGGCGTTCGGCAGGATTATGCTCCCATGCTGTTCTTTGATGCCCGAGACACGCTCGCCCTGGCTTCAGACTTACATCTGGATCGCACCGCAACAAGCAATCTTTTGCTCGCGCACTCCAGCACCTTTTGGGACACGCGCAGTGCCGTTCGCACACAGATCCTTCGCCACATGGTTCCGCATCTCGAAGATCTTTTTTTGATGCTAAGCCAGACGCCAGCCATTCCGGAGGGTCACGAGTTCGAAGAAATTGCAATCCCCCGTCTGCGAAGATTGAATGGCCTATGTGAAGCCCATGGAGCGAAGCTGATTCTTGTGGTCCCGCCAACTCTGGCTTCAGACGGCACTGTCAGCCAAATGGCCTTCGCTGCACACTCTGCAGGAGTTGACGTATCGGTGCCGGTTGACCCAGGAGTGCTCTCCGCAAGGTTTTACCAGCGTGACGGAATACACTTAAATCCCGAGGGCGCTGCGCTGTTCACGTCCGCGCTGGCCAAAGATCTCCCTGATAAGATTATGGCTCACAACACGATGGCCTCGCGATAGTAGAGCTCGCCTCGAGATATTGCCTCGATCCATTTTGTACGAACATTGATAGCTAGAGGATTTGCCAGCCGAGATATTTGGCGCGCCTTTCACTGATGAACAACGGAAAAGAGAGTTCGGCGGGGAGAAACAGGCTGCGGTTCGCCGTCATGTGTTCGGGAAACACGCTTCCGGCGGCATTCGCAAAATGTATCGAGGAACTGCTGGCAGTACAGGGAGTCGAGCTTGCCCTGGTGATCGTCGATCCTAGCGCACCGCGCCGCGGCATTAGGTGGAGCGAGATAAAAAGAATAATCTCCTCAAAGAGAATCCTGTGGACGCTGCTCGGACGTTTGTTTCCGGTGGAACGCCTTGCCTGCTACCGGCCGGTGGATATGTCCGGGACACTTGCTGGTGTTCCTAGAATCCAATGTGAAGTCATTCAGAAGGGCAAATTCAGCCAGTATTTTCGTCCGGAAGATGTGGAGACAATTCGAAGTTACAACCTGGACTTCGTCTTGCGGTTCGCTTTTGGGATCATTCGAGGCGAAATCCTACAAGCTGCCCGATACGGCATCTGGTCTTTCCACCACGGCGACGAAAGAAAGTATCGGGGTGGTCCTCCGGCTTTTTGGGAGATACACAACGATGACCCGGTTACCGGTGCGATGTTGCAGCGGCTAACGGATCGTTTGGATGGCGGCGTGGTTCTTCAGAGGTGTTACATCCGCACGCAGAGGTTCTCGCACAGGTCGAACCTCAATGCCATCCTGTGGGCCACGACGCACATGCCGGCCCGCGTTTGTCGGGACATTTTCAACGGGTGCGCTGAGTATCTGCACGCAGAGCCGAGCCGCACAGAAGCGCCCGTGCTTCACAGCCCCAATGATTTTCAAATGGCGGCCTTTTTGTGCAAGACGGCGGTAGCTTGGTTAAAAGAACGTTTAACGTCGCTTCTTTTCGCTCCGGATTGGAATGTTGGGGTGGTGCGGCAGCCCATTCATTCTTTTCTCAACCCAGATTTTCATCCACAAGTCGAGTGGCTAAGCTATCGCAAGAACAATCACTATATTGCGGACCCCTTTGTACTCCGGGTCAAATCGCAAGTTAAATTGCTGGTCGAACGCTTTGACTTCGCCTCGAATCGAGGCGCCATTTTTGAAACGCAGCTTTCCGGATGCGAAAGCTCGCCGCCCGCTTTCAAGAGGTCAATCGATCACGGTGTGCACATGTCTTATCCCTACTTGTTTGAACATGAGGGACGGTTCTATTGCACGCCGGAAGCGTACCAAACGAACGGCGTCTCTCTCTATGCCCTGGATGTCGAGCGAGATGTTTGGTCACGGGTAGCCACGCTGCTGGACGGGTTTGCGGCCGTCGATCCAACGGTGTTTCGATATGACGGGCGATGGTGGCTCTTCTGCACAAACCATGACGATGGCGTCGAACAGAAGCTGTTCTTGTGGCACGCTCCGGGCTTGTTGGGTCCCTGGGAACCACATTGCGCCAATCCCGTAAAGGTAGATGTTCGTTCGAGCAGACCAGCCGGCCGGCCGTTTGCATTCGAGGGCAGACTCTATCGGCCCACTCAGGACTCATCCAAAGGCTATGGAGGCGCAATCACAATAAACCGGGTGAACCGCTTGACGACCCTCGAGTTTGCTGAAGAGCCCGTCGCTCATATTGGCCCCGTCAAAGGAAGTCCTTACCGCAACGGCCTGCATACATTAGTTGGACTCGATTCTGTAACGGTCATCGACGGTAACCGTTTAATCTTTGCGCCTGAACTAGTCTGGCACCGCATCAAACACAAAATCCAAACACGTTGGGGCAGAGGTGCCAGGCGATCCCCCATTAACCTGCCGGTCGAAAAAAATGAGATGAAACCTGTGACCGTCGACAGTGTGGACTGACTACCATGAGCGCTGAAGCCGCGAGCGTGATCGCCATGCAGCAGAGTCAAAGTTCCTCATTGCGTGCGGATTTCAGTTGGATGTTCGTAGGCAACGCGGTTTACGCTGGCTGCCAGTTTGCGGTGTTGATGCTGTTGGCTAAGTTACTCCGCCCCGAATTGGTTGGGGAATATGCTTTAGGTCTCGCCATCGTTTATCCCGTCATCGCGCTGATGAGCTTCCAGCTTCGAGCGGTTTTGGCCTCTGATATTTACCGGCAAACCTACTTTGGCCATTACCTCAGCCTCAGGCTGCTCACGACTGCTCTGGCACTGATGATCGTATTCGCGATCACGCGGGTCCTGGGATATCGGTTAGAGCTCACTGCCGTAGTTGTCATGGTGGGTGTGTCGCAGGCCATCGAGACCGTAAGCGACATCTATTATGCCCGGCTGCAACTTTGCGACAACATGCTGGGAATCTCCAAGTCATTGATCGCACGAGCGGTGCTGTCGGTGATTGGGCTGACGATCGGAATCTACATTGGCAGGAACCTCTTGTGGGGAATAGCCGGAATCATTGTCGCACGTGCAGCCGTTCTTTTTGGCTACGACATTCGCGAGCGTACCCATGGGTTGAATCGCCAACCCAACGAGCTCCGACACGAAACGCTGAGGCCGCTCTTCAGTCTAAAAGCGCAACGGGAATTGCTGTCGTTTAGTTTCCCTCTTGGGATTCTGACTTTGTTCGTGACACTTAATTCCAGTATTCCCAGCTATTTTATTAAGCACGCGCTCGGCGAACGATCGCTAGGTATTTTCTCGGCGATCGGATTCGTGGTGTCGGTCGGAAGCTTAGCGGCGGTTTCGCTTGGACAATCGGCATTCACCCGCCTGGCTCGGGCATACGCTGCAGAGAATATTGGTGAATTCTGGTCACTGATGGGCATCCTGCTCGCTTTAGGAGCCGCTGTGGGAATATGCGGAATGATTGTGTCCAAAATAGCGGGACACGAGATCCTTAGGATCCTGTTCCGACCTGAATACGCCGAGCAAGCCGACCTTCTTCCCTGGATCATGGCGGCCGGAGGTATGGGATATATGGCCCAGTTCTTGGGAATCGGTATGACCGCGGCCAGAAATTATAAACCACAGATCGCGCTTCTTGTTGCGGTCAGTGTAAGCCTCACGGTAGCGAGCTATTTGTTGGTCGGTAGACAAGGACTCCTTGGAGCTATTTTCGCAATGTCGATCGGCTCATTCGTGCAGGCCGCCGGAGGTGCCGTCATTTTATTCCCTGGTCTGCGCCGGCGCAGCGGTGTGTGCGCCAAACGTGTTGGAACCGCCGAAACATCAGCTTAACGGGTGTCCCGCTACGGCAACCGCTACGGAGAAGATAAACTCACGCGAACTTTCCTTCACGCAGAAACGTCTGCACCTTTCAGCAAGGTGGCGTTCGCCGCTCTGTGGCTTTTGGTATTTGCCATTCCATGGGAAGACGCAATTTGGCTCCCTGAGTATGGCACCGCCACCCGTTTGATCGGGATGCTCGCCGCAGCTCTTGGCGTCTTGGCGTTCATCGAGAAAAGGAGAATCCGATTTCCCAGCGCCGCCCACGTGGTGATGATCCTGTTTACGATGTGGGCTTGTATAAGCTACCTGTGGAGCGCTTACCCGGATGCAACTACCTTACAGGCTTCCACTTATTGCCAGCTGCTGATCATGGCTTGGCTGATATGGGAACTCTGTCCGGACCGTCGAGATCAAGAGCGACTGATGCAGGCATATATCTTTGGGACCTTCGTCTCCAGCGTAGACACGTTGTACCAGTTTCTTACCCATCATGAGGTTGCGTATCAACGGTACACCGGCGCTGGTCTCAACGCTGATCAAGTCGGACTGATCATGGCCGTGAGCATCCCAATCTCATACTACCTGCTCATCCAAAGCCGCAAACTGCTGGCTTGGGTCTATGGGCTGCAACTGGCGTTGGCTGTGACGTCCATTTTGTTGAGTGCTGGAAGAGGCGGCTTCCTGGCTGGTTTGGTAGCTCTGTCGATCGTGCCTGTGACTTCTAAGAGATTGTCACCTCTCCAGAAGCTAACGATCGTGGGCGCGATTTTCCTGGCCGTAGCCAGCAGCCTTTTCTTGGTCCCTACAACGTCTTGGGACCGCATTTCCACCATCCCCGAGGAAGTGACACATGGTTCGCTGGGCCAACGCCGGGCCATCTGGAGCGCATGCTGGGAGCTCTTCCGTACCCATCCTTTTCTCGGCGTTGGAGCCGGTGCGTTCCGAGAGAGTTCCACGCGTTTTTTGCCCGTACCGGTAATTCCACACAATACTTTCCTGGGGGTGCTTGCGGAGCAGGGCATAATCGGCTTTGGGCTATTTTGCGTCTTACTTGTTCTCCTCGTTTTATCCGCAAAGGAAATGCCTCCACTACCACGGAAACTGTGGATGGTATTACTGGCGGTTTGGGTGGTGGCGGCATCCGATCTGACCTGGGACAATGGAAAATCGACCTGGTTTTTCTTCGGGCTCTTGATCGCGCAATGGGCCGCCATGGTTCGGATGCAACCTATCCGAGTCAAGGCGAAAACCTTTATGAATGTCGGGCCGCCCTCTCCACCTAACCTGGACGTATCTTCTGCGATTGCACGGCGCTAACAACGGTCATCTAGTGTCGTGGAACCGAAGAAAGTGACACGCGGATGCGGTTCTTCGGAGCCTAAGTCCAGCGAAAGGGCTGGGCGTTGCGGGACATGCCCATTTCGCTTACAGCCGGGAGGGAAGGAACGTAGATCGTGAGTAGCGCTGCTGAAGGGTTGGTGAGCGAGCGTATCAAAAAATTCAGGCAGACTCGAGGTTTGTCAAGGCCCCTGTCGGTCCTGAGGGTTCCCCTCTGGATTGTGCTTAGCGCCGCTCTGTTAGTGCGAACCGTGCTTCCGCTGGCGGCCATGGCGACGCATCACGATAGCTCGGTATTTGTAGAAAACGATACCGAAAGCTACCTAGCTCCTGCGCAAGCATTGCTTACTTCCGGAACGTTCAGTACAGCGAACCGTCCTGAAATTGTACGAACCCCAGGATATCCATTGTTTCTGATCCCCGGACTCGTTTTGGGGCATCTGAAAGCCGTCACCATAGCTTTGCAGATTGCGATCAGTACGCTGACGGTTTTTCTCGTTTATCTCACTTCGAGAGAAGTGTTCCCTGAGACGATCACATATTGGTGCGCAAGCTTTTATGCGATAGAGCCCCTATCCGTTTTCTATTCTTCTCAATTAATGTCTGAAACTCTTTTCTCGTTTATGGTGGTGTTGTTCCTGTATCTGATAGCACGCTACATTAAGCAGCCTAGGCTCACCATTCTCCTAGCCGCGGCGCTCGTTTTAGCGGCGGCGACTTATGTACGCCCAATCTCGTACTATCTTCCAATTGTCCTTGTGCCGATAATCTTTTACACCTCCGCACGTATTCATCGGCGACATAAAGTG
Source organism: Acidobacteriota bacterium (assembly GCA_003224145.1). Lineage (GTDB taxonomy): Bacteria > Acidobacteriota > Terriglobia > Acidiferrales > UBA7541 > Acidiferrum. The sequence continues at coordinate 41,254 of QHYN01000202.1, read as the reverse complement.
ATGATTCATGCGCTCTCGTTTTTGCTCTTTTGCTTCGGATTGTTGGCACCTTGGCAAATAAGGAACTATCGTGTCGCTGGCTATGGTCAGCTTTCGGCTGTAGGGGACCAAAATCTTTATTTTTATCGAAGCGCATCAGTAATCGCAGAGTTGACGAACCGCTCTTTCGATGACGTGCAAAAGGAGCTCGGTTTCAATGACTGGGAGCAATACCTTCACGTCCATCCGGATCAGGCAACCTGGTCTTACGGACAACGATACGCATTTATGCGCTGGGAGGGGCTACAGCTCATCCGCCACAATTTGGGGATTTATGCACCTAACCATCTTCGAGGCATGGTGAGCCTGATTGCGAATCCCGGCGGAATCGTATACGGAAAGTTGTTTAAGAAGCTCCCCACATCTTTGAACCCTTTGGATGCTATGCGGACGCTTCACACGCTTAGGACAAATTATCCGGTGATTTTTTGCGTTTGCATCAGCTTGGCGGTGCTATTGCTCTGCTACCTCATAATGGCCGCAATCGGTGGGGCAATGGCGTGGTCGTGTGAGAGAGATGCAGCGATCCTGCTAGGTACAGTTGCCGTGTACTTCGTGTTGGTGTCAAGCGGATCGGAGAGTCTAGGCAGATATCGTCATCCGATCATGCCAATCGTCTGTTTGTTTGCGGGGTATGCATCAGCTTGCGTGGTTCGCGGCCAAATGCAAGTACCTGCTGAGGCGCACAAGACACCGTAATGATCAGGGCATACGGATTCTGAGCTGTTTGCAATCCTGCTCAATCCACTATGCCTGCAGTGGGGGGTGATTTAGTGACAAATGGAGCGATTATTGCGGGACAACGCGAACCACTGAGACAGCAAAGTGGATCTGTCGCGCCTGAAATTGCAGTTCTGATACCCTGCTTTAACGAAGAACTTACCATTGGGCATGTGATTGAGCAGTTTCGGGTGGAATTGCCGCACGCACGAATATACGTCTTTGATAACAACTCCACAGATGGGACCGTGGAGTGTGCCCGTCAGAAGGGCGCGCTGATCCTTCGCGAGCGCCGCCAAGGAAAGGGCTACGTAGTGCAGAGCATGTTTCGCGACATCAATGCGGACATGTATGTGATGGTGGACGGGGACGGCACGTATCCTGCACGCAGCGTGCGCAGGCTCCTTGAGCCGGTATTGAATAACGAGGCCGATATGGTCGTCGGTTCGCGCCTGAATTCTGCCAGCAAGAGTCAGTTTCGTCTGACGAATCGCCTCGGCAATTACATATTTCTATGGCTTACCAGAACGATTTTCAACGCGCACATCGAAGACATGCTGTCCGGCTATCGGATATTCAACCGGAACATTGTCAAGCATCTGCCACTTCTCGCGGGGGGGTTCGAAATCGAGACAGAGCTGACCATCAAGGCGCTTGAGCGCGGCTACCGCGTCATCGAGCTTCCGGTCGATCTGGCAAGCCGGGCCAAAGGAAGCTATTCCAAGATTCGACATTTTCGCGACGGCTTGATCATCACCAATATGATCTTCTCCCTGGCTCGCGACTATAAACCTCTCACTGTTTTCGGAACGGTCGGCCTGCTTCTTATCCTCAGCGGGCTCATCCCTGGAATTCTTGTGATCTCGGAATTCCTTCGGACAGGGTTGGTGCCGCGATTGCCTTCCGCGGTCCTCGCCGTTGGTTTGGAACTCTCCGGGCTGGTTGTTGGAATGGTCGGCTTGGTCTTGCACACCGTGGTTAGGCGCTTTCAGGAACTGGATCTAGAAATTCAACACCTGGGACGTCAAATTTTAGTAGCGCAACAAGGGAAACATCCCAGCAGCGGAACAGCGACGGACGAAGATAAACGCTCCTCTATTATCGCTCTTTAGCTTAACCAGCCAGAAGCCACACTTCTTACAGCCCAGTCATTCATCGATGAAAAAAATCCGAGTGATGCATATCCTCCCGTCGTTTTTGCCCGGCGGTGCTGAGCGCATGGCCGTTCACATTGTTAGGGGATTGAACGAGCAGCGTTTCGAAGTCGCAATAACTTCGGTCGGCCAGCGAATAGGATCCGATCTGGAGCGTTTGCTGGATGAGTCCAGAATGAGGGTTTGGTATCTGGGAAAGAAACTGGGCTTTGATTGCCGTACGTATTACAGACTACACCGCGTTTTGAGAGACTACCGGCCGGACATTATCCACACGCATTTGCAAGTGCTTCGTTATGCCCTCCCATCAATGCTTTGGTTCAAGCGCAATTCAATGTTGTTGCACACCGTGAACAACGTTGCAGAACGAGAAGTTGAGCCGAGCGCGCGCTGGATTCAGCGCTACGCATTTCGTCACGGAGTTTTACCCGTCGCGGTGGCCAAAGAGGTGGCTGCCAGCCTGGAGCGGCTCTACGGCATTCAATCATGCCAAGTCATCTTCAACTGCATTCCGACAAAAGTCTATGGCCGTCCTCAGATTTCACGCCCAGAGTGGCGGGCCAAGGAAGGGTTCGCAGAAGATGATGTTTTGTTTGCCTGCGTGGCACGCTTCGCTCCGCAGAAGAACCACGCTCTGCTCCTGAGAGCGTTTGCCCAAGGTCCCGCTTCCGATCGGAAAGCTCATTTGCTCCTTGTGGGAGACGGCAGCTTGCGCGCGCAGTTGCAAGAGCAAGCCAAAAACCTCGACTTGGCTGGGCAAGTACATTTCCTTGGAGTGCGCACCGATATTCCAGACGTGCTGGGGGCAATGGATGTTTTCGTACTGACCTCGGACTGGGAGGGCAACCCGCTCTCGGTCGTTGAGGCCATGGCTTCAGGGCTACCGATCGTAAGCACTGCTGCCGGTGGCGTGCCAGAGTTGATGGAGAACGGCAAAGAGGGATTCCTGCTGCAGGTGGGCGATCTCAGAGGTCTCGCAGACTGTATGAGTGCCCTGCTTAAAAGTCCGGAAACGCGGCGGTCCTTCGCTAATGCCGCGGCTCGCCGAGCGAGAGACTTCGACGTGTCCGTAATGATTGGGGCATACGAAGAGCTCTACGAAAATCTCTACCGTCATTTGCAAATTCAGCAAAAAGGGATGATTGGCGAATCGGTTTTGCCGACCGAAGAATGGCTGATGGGCCAGCAACGATGAACGTTCTTGTCACGGGCGGCGCGGGCTATATCGGCAGCCATGCGGCGAAGGCTCTGGCGCGAGCTAGACACCAACCCGTGGTTTTGGACGATTTGTCCACGGGTCATGCCCACAATGTCCGCTGGGGACCCTTTGTCCACGCGCAACTGTCGGATTCGGCCACGCTTAGGGACGTTCTTCGATACTACCAAATCGAGGCTGTCGTCCACTTCGCAGCCAAGGCGTTAGTGGCAGAATCTATCGCATGCCCATTAGCGTACTTCCAGTATAACGTCGCAGGAACGATCAGCCTTTTGGAGTCGATGCTTAGCGTCGGGGTGAGCCGCATGGTGTTTTCATCCAGCTGTGCGACCTATGGCGTGCCTAAGCACATCCCTATACCCGAGGATCACTCGCAGATACCGGTTAACCCGTACGGTGAATCCAAATTTTTCGCGGAGAAAATGCTCGAGTGGATGGGGAAAACAGCTCAGCTACGTTGGGTTGCCCTCCGTTATTTCAACGCGGCAGGGGCTGATCCAGAGGGTGAGTTGGGGGAAGAACACGATCCTGAGACGCACTTGATTCCTTCTGCTATCGTTGCGGCACTCGGACAACGCGACTGCCTCGAAATCTGTGGTGTGGATTATCCTACGCCCGACGGCACGGCGGTGCGTGACTACATCCACGTCATGGACCTGGCCGCCGCGCATGTTTCCGCCCTTCGATATCTCGCCGCGGACCAACAGAGCCTGGCACTGAACCTCGGCACAGGGCAAGGAACGTCCGTCAAGGAAGTTGTAGGAATGGTGGAGAAGGTCTCAGGCCGCAAGATTCCCACGAGATATGCTCCACGACGGCCGGGCGATCCACCGACGTTGGTGGCAAAGAGCGAACTCGCCTCGCGCGTGCTTCATTGGAAGCCCAGTTGGTCAAGTCTAGAAACAATCGTCGAAACCGCTTGGCGATGGCATTCCGTAGGCCGAGTAGTGCCAACCGTAGCGGAGTCAACGGCGGTCGAAGGCGCAATCCGTGCCTAAAGATCGCGGGGACAAATCAGGCTCCCTGGAAATTTCTGGGAACTATCGATATATCTTTACGGTGTTTACTCCCACGTTTAATCGCCGTTCAACATTACACCGGGTTTACGAGAGCTTACGCGTTCAGACCTTTCGCGATTTCGAATGGCTGATTGTGGATGACGGCTCCACTGACGGCACGGCAGAACTCGTCGAGAAATGGCAAACCGAGTCAGACTTTCCGATCCGTTACGTCTATCAGGAAAATCAGGGCAAGCCTGCCGCCTTCAATCGAGGGGTCCAGGAGGCCCAGGGAGAATTATTTCTCACTTTGGATTCCGATGACGCTTGCGTACCGCAAGCCTTGGAACGGTTGAAATACCACTGGGATGGCATCCCCCCGGGCGAGAAGGACAAATTCTCTGCCGTCACCGTACTGTGCAAAGACCAGGATGGCAAACTTATCGGTGACAAGTTTCCTTGCGACGTGTGGGACTCAGATTGGATTGAGTCGTTTTTCCGCTACAAAGTAAAAGGCGAGAAGTGGGGATTCCACCGAACCGACGTCTTGAAGCAATTTCCGTTTCCAACGGTGCCGAACGTAAAATTCATTTCTGAGGGAGTCCTCTGGTTCGCACTGTCCCGCAGATTTAAGACGCGCTTCGTTAACGAGGTTTTGCGGATATATCACACGAATGACAAAGCGGGAGACCGCCTGACCGCTCTTACTCCCACAGCGCTGGTTGGGCGCGCGCTCTTTCACAAATATGTTTTGAACGAGCTAATTAACTGGTGGCTGCTCTCACCCGCAAATATATTTCGCTCGGCAGTTAACTTCAGCCGTTATTCATTCGGCGTCGGAAAAGGTCCGCACTCCCAGTTCAGCGAGCTTCGCACCTCGATCGGACGATTGCTCGTAGCGATTTCACTGCCGTTTGCCTTCGCGATATCGCTGAAAGACAAGTGGAACATCGCAAGAGTGGGTCGCAGCGTCCATTGATCCGCCGCGTCGCTCAGCCTAAAAGCAAAATGATCAAAATCATGCACGTCATTACGACCCTCGGGCCAGCGGGGGCCGAAACCATGCTCTGTCGGCTTGCATCTGGCATGGATGCTTCGCGGTTTGAAAACGAGGTGGTTTCCCTCACCGGCATATTGGACCTCGCTGACCGCATGCAGGCAATCGGTGTGCGTGTGCGCACCCTAGGCATGAAGACGAGTGTGCCTAACCCTTTGCTGGTACTTCGTCTGGCGCAATGGATCCGCGAATCGAAACCCGACCTCATTCAGACCTGGATGTACCACGCGAACTTGGTCGGCGCTCTCGCCGCCCGTCTTGCCAGAAATGTTCCGGTCGTTTGGGGCATCCATCACAGCGGGCTTGACTCCAGTATGGGCAACCGCCGCACCATGCTCGTCAGCCGCGCGTGCGCCTTATTATCGCGAAAATATGCGGCCCACATTGTGTGTTGCTCCGAGGCATCGCTGCAAGTTCATGCGAAACTCAGCTACGCTGCCGAAAAACTGGAAGTTATTCCCAACGGCTTCGACCTGCAGCAAGTCAAACCCGATCCTGCTGCCCGCACGTCGCTGCGTGAGGAGCTAGGTATACCGGTAGAGACGCTTCTGATTGGCATCGCAGCTCGTTTCCATCCCCATAAGGATCACCGCAACTTCATTGAGGCAGCGGCGCGCCTGCACAAAGTATTTCCCGGAGTTCACTTCCTGCTGTGCGGCCTGGACATCGCCTGGCAAAACTCGCAGTTGGTGGAATGGATCGACGCAGCGGGCCTGCGCGACTGCTGCCATCTCTTGGGAGTACGCCAAGATGTATCTCGCCTTTTTGCTGGGATGGATATCGCCACCACCGCGTCTCGCAGCGAAGCCTTTCCGGTCGTGATCGGTGAAGCAATGGCGTGCGGGACGCCCTGTGTGGTCACCGATGTGGGCGATTCGGCAATGATTGTGGATCAAACCGGTATTGTCGTGCCGCCCGAAAATGCGGCGGCGTTAGCCGAGGCATGGAGGAAGCTGGTTGACGCTGGTCCTGAAGTAAGGCGCCGGCTTGGAATCGCAGCCCGGCATCGCGTGCAGCAGCATTTCGCGCTGCCCATCGTTGTGGAACGCTATCAGGCAATCTACGCGAAGCTGGCCGCCGGGTCACAACAACATCTGCTTTCTCCAGGAGTCCCGCAGTGTGCGCAGTAGTACCAGCCACCGATGTTCTTTTCTACTCGTCGACAAGGCACCACACAAGAATGGCCTTGAATTGGGTTCGGTTCTAAGCGCGCTGGAACTTTTTTGTTCCTTTCAACAGAGCAAATCACTGGACCAAGACTTGCTAAGATTTCCAGGCGAAGGAGACGCGCATGAAATTCAAAATACTCAGCCATGCCGGCTTGCTGGTGGAAGCCGGAGGAACCCAACTGGTAGTCGATCCGTGGATCCTAGGATCGTGCTATTGGCGTTCCTGGTGGAATTATCCCAAGGCGGCCAAGTTCGCCACCGAAGATGTGTCCTACATTTACTTGACGCATATCCATTGGGACCATTTCCACGGGCCTTCGCTCAGAAGATTCCCCCAATCCACGACGATCCTGGTTCCCCAGGCGTTCTCAACGCGTCTACTGGACGATCTTTCCGACTTCGGCTTCAAGGCGATCGTCGAATTGCCCCACGGCAAGACCGTTCGGCTGGCTCCGGAGCTATCCGTCACCTCCTATCAATTCGATATCGACAGCACGTTGGTGATTGACGATGGGAAGACGACGATTGTCGATATGAACGACTGCAAGATCGCGGGATGGCCGCTGCGGCATATGATACGCCGCCACCCGAAAGTGGACTTCATGCTGCGAAGCCACTCTTCGGCGCAGCCCTATCCATTCTGCTTTGATGCGGAAGACAAAGAAGACCTTCGATTCCGGAACAACGAGGACTACGTGTCGGATTTCGTGGCGTCCGCCAGTCTTCTTAAACCTCGCTACGCCATCCCTTTCGCCAGCAATCACTGTTTCCTCCACGAGGAGACGCAGCGCTATAACGACACGATTGTCAACCCGCTCCATGTGAAGGAATACTTTGATGGCCACAAACCTGCTGGCACGGATTGTGTCGTGATGGTGGCGGGTGATTCGTGGGACGATCAGAGCGGCTTCCAACTTCAAGAACAAGATTTTTTCACAAACCGCGAGCAGCATCTTCGAGAGTATGCCGAAGAGATGGCGCCCGTATTGCGAGAGCAATACCGCAAGGAGCAGAACGTAAAGATGTCCTTTCGGGACTTTGACAAGTATTTCAGCAAGCTGATGAAAAGTCTGCCTTGGTTCTCGCGCTTTTTATTTAAACCGATCGTCGTGTTCGAGCTGCAGGGACGGCCGGATGTTCATTGGGTTCTGGATTTCGACAAGAAACAGGTGTACGAGTTGACGGGCGAACCGCCGAATTACTCCATCTGCTTCCGAGTACATCCGCTCGTGCTGAAGGACTGCGTCCAAAAAGGGATGTTGACGGTTTTTCTCCCTAGTAAGCGAATGACCGTCAAGCTGAAGAAAGGATGCGTCAAGGAGTATCTGGTCCTCTCGAAGGTCTTTGATCTCTACGATTACCGCTATCTCCCGATCAGCGGGATGCTGACCCCTCGGTCCCTCCGGAATTGGACGCGACGCTGGCGCGAAATCGCGCATTTCGCCACGCTGGCGCTGCGCGCCATGTTCAAGCGCAATCAGCAGGACGCGATCGCGGAGTTTGTGCCGCGAACGGCTCTCTAGCGGAAACGTCCACGGAGACAGCTCTTCCATCTACGACATGCGGAAGAAGGCAACCGCCATCTTAGAACCGGCTACGGCTCGATCGACTATGAGGACTACTCGATGAAATCGTTGCACATGGTCTGTGGAGGGTCCTGGGGCGGTGGCCCCGCAATTGTTCTTGCCATTACCAAGGCCCTTATAGAGCGTGGAGATGAGGTTTGGGTCGTCACCGCCAGTAAGGAGCAAACTAGGCGCTTTCAGGAGGCCGGGGCCACAGTATTTGAGCTCGGGCGCTGGATTTACCAGATTCATCCTCAAGACCTGCTTACGTTTGTCCAACTATTCCTGCTTTGCCGGCGCGAACGATTTGATTTGGTTACGACCCATACGTCTAAAGGGGGTTTCCTCGGCCGCCTTGCGGCCAGACTTGCTGGAGCGCGCCACATCGTGCACCACGCGCACGGATTTGCGTTTCGTGAGACGCAAGGACACTGGACGCGGAGATTCTATGTCCTGCTGGAACGCATTGCTGCGCGCGCATGCAGCGTGATCATCTCTGTGAGTGAAGATCATCGGCGGGACGCCATTTGTGAGCGCGTAGCAGCCGCGGAAAAGATCGTCACCATCTTGAATGGCATTGACGTGGGATCCTTCGGCTGCACTTCGATGCAGGAGGCGCGGAAGAAGCTGGGGCTGGAGGCCGCAGACCCTTTGATTGCTGTCGCAAGCCGTTTAGCACCCAAAAAGGGCCTGGAAGATATGATTCAGGCGTTTCCGCAGATTCATGAGTTCCATCCGCATGCGCGACTGGTTCTACTGGGTGAGGGTCCCAGCCAGATCGAACTGGAACGTCAAGCGCAGAGCACGGGCCTCGGAGATCGCATTCACTTCTTGGGTTTTCGCAGGAATGTTCCGGAACTGCTGGCGGCCTTCGACGTCATCGCGCAGCCTTCCATTTCCGAAGGGCTCTCCCTTGCGATCCTCGAAGCCATGGCTGCCGGCAAGCCCGTGGTCGCGTGCGACATTCCGGGCAACCGGGAAATCATTACATCGGGAGTTAATGGGATTCTCGCGCCGCCTTCCGATCCGCCCGCTCTGGCTATGGCCTTTCGGTCCCTGCTCGACAATTCCGCATATGCGCGCAAGTTGGGCGACACGGCACAGGCTGACTGTCGAAAGCGCTTCTCGCAGGACCGGATGCTGCGTCAGACCCTCAGCCTGTATGACGCTCTCCTTGTCGGCCATCCTATTCCTGTCTCGGAACAGGCGGATAGCCGCCAAGGCGGAGCAGCGCAGGCGTTGATCCCGCAGAGCTGAGGCGGCTCGCGAAAAGGCACCAACCAGGCAAGAAGCGGCCGCCGGTTGCGACGGGCGAGCTTTGGTCTCAACTGAAGGATTCCACAAAGGGTTCCTGGCAGTCGTAATTTGATAGAACCAAAAACGTTCAAGAGAACTGGAAAGGCCGTTGTTTCACTCTGGTCCTAATCTCATGCTCAAATCACACGGCCGTTTAGTCAGAAGGAGCTAACACAATGTCAAACGGTGGGCTAGCTAACGCAGAAGTGCTCGCCGAGCAAACTGGAATACACCCGCCAGCGTAGCTGCGCGCTGGAAATATCACAGCAAAACAAACCGAGAGGGTTGAGGTAATCGTCGGAAAATCAGCTTACCGATGTCCCAGCCGCTAAGGGATTGAACCTCTGTCTATTCTTCGCCCAACCCGAAAACTAGCTGCTGCGATAAAGCAAGCAGTCGAAACGAGGGACCTGTAATGCGCAAGACTTTCGTTCACAATAGAAACCTGCTTCGGGTGGCAGCGCTCGTCATCTTCCTGATCTTCTTAGCATTTGGCACGCGGATGACGCGGCTCCACGCGACGAGCCAGCCGGGCACTGTTTGGATAGCTCCTAGTCTCGTCCGGGTGGGGCCGACCGATGCCCCCGGCACAACTTCCTCCATCAATCTATCCGGCGCACGCGGCGAGACGGTAGACACTCAGATCATCGTCACCGCGTTTGCGGGTGGCTTGACCAACGTGAACTTGAGCGCCTCCGCGCTTACCGGCCCCGGCGCTGCGAGTATCCCGGCATCCAATTTTGTCTTGTACCGTGAATACTATGTGACCGTTCAGGGCAGTTTCAACGCAGGGGGAAACAATCCGCCCTTAGGCCCAGACACTTATCCCGAACCGTTGATCCCCTTCGTTGATCCTGAGACGGGTACGGCCCTTTGCGGCAGCGGAGCACCCCTCCAAGCATGCAATGCATCCGTTGCCGCCAACCAAAACCAGCCGTATTGGATTGACCTCAATATCCCCAGGGGCGCCACCAATGTTCCTCCCGGAACCTATACTGGAACCATCGCGGTAACCAGCGACCAAGGGAGCATCGCCGTTCCTGTGACGGTTACGCTCTGGAATTTCGAGCTGCCCTTGAAACCTTCGGAGCTGACGCATTTCGCATTTTGGGCGAACTCCGGTAATCCCACCAATGCGCAGCAACAGGCTTTGACACGTAACCGCATTTTCGGCATGAACTGGTCCGCCAGCCAAGCCGCCGCCTTTCAAACTTCGGACGGATTGAACCGTTCCTCTCTGGGAGAGATCTTCGGCTGGAACTTCGTCAGTTGCAACGGGTCACTAAATGACCCCATCCCTTCGCAATCCGCGATCGCTGACGCTGTCTCCGCCTATCCGGCTGGAATGCTCCTGGACCTTTTTGTTTCTGACGAGACCATTGGTTGCTCAGCGGCCTGGCCGAACATCCGAACCATTGCCAACAACGCCCATGGAGCGGGCGTAAAGATTCTTGATACGGTTCCTCCCGACAGCAATCTGTACGGCTATGTGGACCACTGGGTCATTCTTCCGGTCAACTGGCCCAGTAGCCTCGCCGGCATTCCAGGGAGTTTTTGGTCCTACACCTCCTGCAATGTGGGCAATGGCAGCAGTCCGCGATGGGATATCGATTTCGCTCTGATCAACGAACGCCTCCAAGCGGGCTTTCTGAATCAGACCCAAGGAGCCACCGGCTTGCTCTACTATGCGGTAGACCGATGGAGTTCTGGAAATACGCAGGCTTCCTGGAACAGCCTGAATACCTCTTCCTGTAGTGTTCCTGGCTCCGCAGACGGGGTCATGCTGTATCCACCAGCGCCGATCGGCTCTACGGAAGCGGCGCCTGGCATACGGCTGAAGGCCATCCGTGATGGCATTCAAGATTACGAATACGCTCAGATTCTCAATAATCTGGGCCAAGTCCCGTTCCTAAACTCCGTCATCGCACCCATTGCTTCGAGCTGGACGAATTGGACTCACGACCCCAGCGCTCTGGATGGCGCACGCTTGCAATTGGGACAGAAGCTCCATCAACTTTCTCCGCAATAAGTGCATCCCTCCTTCCAAAAACTATTCGCCAGTTGATGTCGAAATCTCTCATGCAAAACCGCCATCACGACTGGCAACAACCAACGGCCTCAATTTACAGGAGAAGAAATGACACGCTGTGACGTAGCAATCATCGGTGCTGGCCCTTATGGACTATCCGCGGCTGCGCACCTCCGCACCATCAAGGGCCTGGACGTTCGCACGTTCGGCGAGCCCATGTGCTTTTGGCAGCGCAATATGCCCGTCGGCATGTTGCTGCGCTCCGGCTGGGCCGCGTCCCACATTGCCGATCCGAATCAATCATTGACCTTAGACGCCTTCCGAGCGGCGAGCGGCAAGATGTTTTCCAGCCCAGTGCTGCTCGACCGGTTCGTCGAGTACGGCTCCTGGTATCAGAGTCGTGCGGTGCCTGACCTCGATCAACGCAAGATCGTCCGTGTGGAGGAACACGCAAAGCGTTTCCGTCTGATCCTCGAAAAAGGAGAAACGATTATTGCTCGCCGCGTCGTGGTCGCCGCAGGCATCAGCTCGTTTGCTTGGCGACCCCCGGAATTTGCAGGTCTCCCGAACTCGCTGGCGTCTCACACGTCGGAACCTCGCGAATTCCGAAACTTTGCGGGCAAACAAGTGCTGGTTATCGGAAGCGGTCAGAGCGCGCTGGAGTCCGCCGCCCTGCTGCACGAGAGCGGCGCCCAAGTCGAGATCGTAGCTCGCGCGCGCCAGATTCACTGGCTTGGCGGACTAGTTTCCCGAACCATTCATTCCAGTTTGGGTCCCACAATTTCCAAGCTGCTTTACGCGCCGACGGATGTTGGGCCCGCCGGCATCTGCCAAATTGTGGCGCGTCCAGACTTGGTCAGGCGCTTCCCCCGCCCGATGCAGGACTGGTTCCGCAAACGCTCCATCCGGCCCGCGGGCGCTCGATGGCTGGTAGCGCGATTACAGAATGTGCCGATGAGCCTGGGACGTTCCATCGTTTCCGCTGCCCCTGCTGGCGAGCGCATCAGAGTCAAGCTGGATAATGGGACCGACAGAACCGTCGACCATGTCTTCCTCGGAACCGGATATCGAGTGGACGTCTCCAAATACGATTTCTTCGCTCCGGAGCTGGCGCAGTCCATAAGCTGCTTCCAAGGGTACCCTCGGCTACGCGAAGGCTTTGAAACCTCGGTCCCGAACTTGCACATCCTTGGTGCGCCGGCCGTTTGGAGCTTCGGCGCGTTGATGCAATTCGTCGTTGGGACCCATTACGCTGGTCGCGCGTTGCGACGGTGCATCACCGGGAAAGCTACCAGTGATCGGGTTATGGTCCGCGAACCTCTCATCGCGGAGCTCGGATAATTCTGTCCTCCAATGAAACACAGCGAACGGCACGCGGCCAGCAACGATGCGCCGCTTCTTCCATGACTGAAACCATTGGCGCACTGGTCATCGGCGGCAACCTCAACGGCCTTTCCATAGCTAGGAGCCTGGGCCGCTGTGGCGTGCCCGTCTGGGTAGCCAGCCCGCCAAATATAGAGCTAGCGAGTTTTTCCCGCTACACGCGACGCACCTTGCCGTGGCCAAATCTGCAAGATGAGGGTCAAGCTGCGTACCTCTTGGAGGTCGCCGAACGCTACGGGCTTGATCAATGGGTGTTGTTCCCCACCAGCGACGAGTCTGCCGCTTTGCTGTCGAAATTCCATGCGGTGCTCTCGAGCCGCTTCCGCGTATCGACGCCTGCCTGGGAAAGTCTGCGCTGGGCTTACGATAAGCGCCTCACCTACCGGCTGGCGGCTGACCAACAAGTTGACTATCCGTCGACGATTTATCCCGCCACGGAAGCGGACCTTGCAGCCGCTGACCTTAACTTTCCCGTCATCCTGAAACCGGCAACACACGCCATCATGAATCGGTTTACCTCGGACAAAGCTTGGCCCGCGGCCGATCGCGAAGAACTCCTGGCGCGCTATCGCGAGGCCCGTGAACTGATTTCCACGGAGCTGATTCTCGTTCAAGAGATGATACCCGGCGGCGGCGAGGCGCAATTTTCGTACGCAGCGCTGTGCCGCGACGGAAAACCGATCGTGTCCCTCACCGCGCGGAGGACGCGACAGTATCCGGTTGACTTTGGCTACTCCAGTTCCTTTGTTGAAACTCTGGACGTGCCTGAGATCGTGGCGCCTTCACGCCATTTATTGGCGGCCATCCGGTACACCGGCCTTGTTGAGGTGGAGTACAAGCTGGACGCCCGAAACGGGTGCTACAAGCTTCTGGACATCAATCCAAGGCTTTGGACCTGGGCGACGCTAGGCGCTCGTGCCGGCACGGACTTTCCCTATCTCTTGTGGCAAATGACCACCGGCAAGTCTGTGCCGGAACAAACTGCGCGTACAGGCGTTCGCTGGATCCGCATGAGTACGGATTTCCCGGCCGCTATTCACCTGATTTTGCGTGGTCGTTTAAGTCCTGGGGAATACTGGCGATCTCTCCGCAGCCCCGTTGAATTCTCCGTTATGGCTCTCGACGATCCCTTACCCGGATTGCTGGATCTGCCGTTGTTCGCCTACAAGCACTTGTGCAACGGATACAAAAGCCTTCGCGAAGGTCTCCCACTGAAAAGAGTGGAAGGTCTGAGTGACGGTCCAGGCCCAATTCGATAGGAATCCGCACATTTCTCTGGTTCAGAGCTGAAAGTCATGACCGAGCCGACAGTCGTCATCAGTTTGGATCTAGAACTCAGTTGGGGCATGTTCGATCTCTCATTTGATGACCATCTGCTGAAGATGGCCCGGTGGACCCACGACGTCGGCGCGCCCAAGTTGCTGAATCATCTTACTCGCAACCGCTTATCGGCAACTTGGGCGGTGGTTGGTGCGATGATGCGCCCGTCCTTGCCTGACGTTTCCGGTTTGCCAGAGGTCCGCTATCCACATTTCTCGAAGCCTTGGTTTACGTATGTCCCCAGGGCAGGTGACGAGCTGACTCATCCGGAGTGGTTCGGCGCACGCCTGGTGGACATGATCCGGCGGGCAAAGCCGGAGCAGGAAATAGGATTTCACTCGTTTTCGCACGTCCCCTTTGGATTGGCGGGCATGACGCGAGAACGAGCCGTCGCTGAATACGTCCACTGTGTCCAAACCGCGAAAGAATTGGGAATCGCAACAACGAGCTTCGTCTTCCCGCGCAATTCCGTTGCTTACCTCCGCGAGCTCCGCGATGCAGGGTTCACCTGCTTCCGCGATATAGATGAGTTGCCGGTTCGATTCGCCAGCGAAACGCTTACAGGCCTTGGCATGATATGGGCCGATTTCCTCGGACTATCGCCGTGCATGATTGAGCCGTCGCTCAAAGGAGGTTTGGTCTCCATTCCAGGTTCTCTCTTGATTCGTTATGCAGCCGGTTGGCGCAAGTACATTCCCGATTCCAGTCGCTTGCGGCGGCTAAGAAAAGGACTGGAACGCGTTCGTCGTAACGCGGGAGTCTTCCACGTTTGGTTCCACCCGGAGAACCTTTATGCAGAGTGGCCGCGGCTTGAAAACGTCGTCGCGCGCTTTCTCGACGAGCTTGGAATCCTTGTGCGCAACGGAGACGTACGGTGCCTGACCATGGGGCAGCTTGCCAGCGAATTCCTGTCAAAAGTAGCCGCTAAACAGCCCTGCAGTTCGATTCAGCCGCATAGGGAGCCCGCCGCAACTTGTGCTGCCACGAGGCCCGAATTGGGCGCTGATGCCAATTAGTCCATCTCGGCACGAGCACGCGCGGAGTGTGCAGGGGGCTAAGAAGAACGAGCGGCGGCTCGCGCCACAGCCATTCAGCTACGGATGGAGCAGATGAAGTTGTTGCCCCAATTGCTGCCGCGCATTTTCAAGCGCGGTGGGGTCGTGAGTCCAGTTCGTAAAGCTTGTGGCGATGGGCACGATGACGGAGTTCAGGAACGGCACTTGCCCGAGGTTCTTGAGAATCTGGGCGTATTCATAATCTTGAATGCCGTCACGGATGTTCTTCAGCCGTATGCCGGGCGCCGCTTCGCTTGAGCCGATCGGACTCGGCGGATAGAGCATTATTCCGTCTCCAGAGCCCGGAACGCCGCAACCACAACCGCAGGTGTTAAGACTGTTCCATGACGTCAGACTATCTCCAGAGTTCCAGCGGTCCACCGCGTAGTACAGCAAGCCGGTGGCTCCCTGGGTCTGATTCAGAAAGCCCGCCTGGAGGCGTTCGTTGATCGGAGCGAAATCGATATCCCATCGCGGGTTGCTGCCATTGCCCACGTTACAGGAGGTGTAGGACCAAAACGTTCCTGGAACGCCCGCGAAGCTACTGGGCCAGTTGACCGGAAGAATGACCCAGTAGTCCACATAGTTGAAGAGATTGCTATTTGGGGGAACGGTATCGAGGATCTTTACGCCCGCTGCGTGTGCGTTGTTGGCAATGGTTCGGATGTTCGGCCAGGCCGCGGAGCAACCGATGGTTTCGTCAGAAACAAAGAGCTCCAGAGGCAATCCAGCAGGATAGGCAGAGGCAGCACTGGCGATCGCGGACTGCGAAGGGATGGGATCATTTAATGACCCATTGCATTGGACGAAATTGTAACCGAACGTCCCACCTAAATCGGCTCGGTTCAAGCCCCACTGCGACTGGAAGGTAGACGCCTGCGAGGACGAATAATTCAAATTGAAGACTCTGTTTTGGGCCAAGGCTTGCTGCTGTGCATTTGTGGGACTGCCGGTATTCACCCAGGTGGTGAACATTGTCAGCTCCGACGGTTTCAAGGGCAGCTCGAAATTCCAGAGGGTAAGCGTCACAGGAACGGCGATGTTCCCTTGGTTGCTGGTGACCGCGATCCTTCCGGTATACGTTCCGGGAGGCACAGTGGTGGCGCCCCTGGGGATATTCAGATCAATCCAAAACGGCTGGTTCTGATTGGCGGCTATAGTAGCCGGAACCGCTTGCAGGCTGCCGCTCAGTGCTGCACCGGTTTCTGGGTCAACGAAGGGGATCAACGGCTCGGGATAAGTACCTGCACCTAAGGGCTGGTTATTTCCACCTGCGTTAAAGCTGCCCTGAACTGTCACATAGTATTCGCGGTAAAGGACGAAGCTGGAGGCCGGGATGGTCACACCGTTAGGCCCGGTGAGCGCGGAGGCGCTCAAGTTCACGTTGCTCAAGCCCCCAGCGAGGCCCTGGACGATGACCTGAGCGTCCACGGTTTCACCGCGCGCGCCGGACAGAGCGATGGAAGAGGTCGTGCCGGGAGCGTCCGTCTGCCCCACTCGGACCAGACCAGGCACCACCCAAGCAGTGAACGTCGCTTGGATACCGCTTCCAGAGAGGGCGATGGTCGTCGGCGAATTCGTCGCATTGCTAGTGACCGTAACACTGCCCGTCACACTCCCTGTCGCTGCTGGAGCAAAGGTCACATTCAGAGCCGCGGTTTGTCCGGGAGTCAGACCCGTTCCAGTGGACACTCCGCTGGCATTGAAGCCCGCACCAGAAATGCTGACGTTCGAAATCGTGACGTTGGAATTGCCGGAGTTGGTGAGCGTAACAGCGAGAGTGCTGCTGGCACCTGGGTTTATGTTCCCAAAACTCAAACTCGTTGGACTCACGCTGAGCAGGTAGGTAGCGGCATTCACAGTGAGGGTGGCGGCGCTGCTGGTCACACTTCCGGCCGTATTGCCGACCACCACCGTGAACTGCGCCCCGTTGTCAGAACTGCTTGTGGCTGGGGTGGTGTAGCTGGACGAAGTCGCCCCCGAGACAGCCGTACCGTTCTTGTTCCACTGATAGCTGAGCGGGGCAGTCCCTGTGGCGGCTACGCTGAAGGAGGCCGTTTGGCCGGCCGTGACGGTCTGGCTGGTTGGCTGCGTGGTGATCGAGGGCGCCACAAGTGTAATGGCGTTGACGGTGAGGGTGGCGGCGCTACTGGTGACGCTGCCCGCCGAATTGCTGACCACGACGGTGAACTGCGTGCCGTTATCTGATGTACTTGTAGCCGGCGTCGTGTAGGAGGACGAGGTAGCTCCGCTGATGGCATTTCCGTTCTTTTGCCATTGATAGCTGAGCGGAGCAGTGCCCGTTGCGGTAACCGAGAACGTTGCCGTCTGTCCCACTAGGACGCTTTGATTGACCGGCTGAGAGGTGATCAACGGTGGAACAGGCGGGGTGCTGATTGGCGTGTTCATATCGCTCTGGATCTGGGCTGGGGTCAGCGCTTGGTTGTACATCCGTACTTCGTCGATCGTCCCATTCAAGACCCGTACCATCCCCCCGCGGTTCTGCCCACCGATCCGCAGCGTGTTGATCCCGCTTCGGAAGGGATTGGTGTCCGCCGCGGCGCTGAATGTCGCATCCAGACTCCCATTGATGTAGAAGCTGACGGCCGGGCCGTTTCTAACGACTGTGATGTACGTCCATGTGCTTAAAGGAACTTGGCTGTTTCCCGTAACGATATAGTAGGACGGCTGGCCCCATGTGTTCCCGCCCGTGGTCTGCCAAGAGAAGTTGAGGCGATTGCTTGAATCCAGCCCGAATAAATACTCATCATCGATGGTCTGGCTCCACTTGTTGATGACCGAGGAGATGTCGGCATTGGCAGCGAGCATATACACCCAGGCCGAGAAGGTTGCCGCCGTTCCAGGATTCAAAGAGTTGGAATTGGCTGCCTCGACGTAGGCATTGGTTCCATTGAATGATAGGGCGTTTGCGTAGTGTCCCGCTGTCGTCCAGGAGGGGCCGGACAAGGTCCCCGAGTTTCCGTTGCCAGAGGCATCGAGGGTGGTGTTTCCGCTGCCCTCATTGAAGGCATACGCTGCGGTCGGCAACAAAGGATTAACGCTTAGCGATGCAGCGGAACTAATCACGGTACCGACACCGTTGCTGATGGCGACAGTGAACTGTGTGCCGCTGTCCGAAGTCGTTGTGGCTGGGGTTGTGTAGCTTGCCGAACTCGCACCGCTGATGGCTACCCCGTTCTTCTGCCACTGGTAAGTAAGCGGGGCGGTGCCCGTCGCGGTAACCGAGAACGTTGCCGTCTGTCCGGCCGTGACCGTCTGGCTGACCGGCTGAGTGGTGATCGCCGGCGCTACCGGTGCCGGATTCACCGTCAGCGTCGCTGCGCTGCTCGTTGCTGTACCGGCGGTGTTCGTTACCATGACTCGGAATGTGGACCCGCTATCTGCGGTTGTCGTCGCGGGTGTCGTGTAGCTTGCTGACGTCGCCCCCGCGAGGTTCGCTCCGTTCTTCTGCCACTGGTAACCGAGCGGCGCGGTGCCTGTCGCCACCACCGTGAACGTCGCCGTCTGCCCCGCCGTCACCGTCTGGTTCGCCGACTGCGTGGTGATCGTTGGCGCTACCGGTGCCGGATTCACCGTCAGCGTCGCTGCGCTGCTCGTTGCTGTACCCGCACTGTTGCTCACCACCACCGCAAACGTCGACCCGCTATCCGCCGTCGTTGTCGCTGGTGTTGTGTAGCTACTTGACGTCGCTCCCGCGATGTTCCCGCTGTTCTTCTGCCACTGGTAACTGAGCGGCGCGGTCCCCGTCGCCACCACCGTAAACGTCGCCGTCTGCCCGGCCGTCACCGTCTGGCTTGCGGGCTGTGTTGTGATCGAAGGCGCAAGGGGAGCCGCATTGACGGTGAGCGTGGCGGCGCTGCTGGTTACACTTCCGGCCGTGTTGCTGACAACCACGGTGAACTGCGCCCCGTTGTCAGAACTGCTTGTGGCTGGGGTGGTGTAACTGAGCGAAGTCGCCCCCAAGACAGCCGTACCGTTCTTGTTCCACTGATAACTGAGCGGGGCAGTCCCTGTGGCGGCCACATTGAAGGAGGCTGTCTGCCCTGCCGTCACCGTCTGGCTGGCAGGCTGCGCCGTAATCGAAGGTGCGACCGGGGCGGCACTAACAGTGAGAGCAGCCGCGTTGCTGGTCACGCTCCCAGCGGTATTGCTGACTACCACGGTGAACTGCGCCCCGTTGTCAGAACTGCTTGTGGCTGGGGTGGTGTAGCTGGACGAAGTCGCCCCCGAGACAGCCGTACCGTTCTTGTTCCACTGATAGCCGAGCGGGGCAGTCCCTGTGGCGGCCACATTGAAGGAGGCTATCTGCCCTGCCGTCACCGTCTGATTCACCGGCTGCGTGGTGATCGTCGGCGCTAGCGCCGTCCCAGTCGCAGAGAAATTCACCCCTGTCATGTTCAACGTGGTCAAAGTTACATTTTGGTTCGTCGGCGTGTAGGAATAGCCCGCATTGCTCGGCGTTACTCCGTAAGACCCGCTCGCTAATCCCGTGAACGTATACGCTCCTGAGCCGTTTGCTGTTGTGGTAGCACTCGAGGTCCCGCTTAGCGTCACTGTCGCCCCGCTCCCACCCTTGGTGGGAGTAATCGTGCCGGAAATGCTGACGCCGGCCGTTGCAAATCTGTGGCCACCACTCTTCCCGTTATTATTCTTAGAATCCGTTGATTGGACTTGATAATAGTAGGTCGTACCGGCCGCCAAACCGGAGACCGTTACCTGGTGGCTCGTGACCATTGTGAGGTCAAGGGGCGTGCTGAACCCGTACGAAGTTGTGGTGCCATAATCCACGATGGAATTGGCAGCGACGTTCGTTGTCCAAGCGATCTGAGTGGTGTACGTCGTAGTGGATGTGGCTTGTACGTTCGTAATGCTGAGGGTAGAGGGCGGCGGATTGGTGCTGCTGCCACTAACCAAGCCTGAGCAACCAGTAATCGCTCCCAGTGGCGCAAGCGAAGCCAACAACAGGAACACCTCGCCCAAAAAGGAAGAACAAGAACACACAGGTTTGGAGAGATGCCTTCCCCGCCGGTTCAACGATCTTGAGGACGCAATCGCCATTTTCCCCGCCCTAGCTTTCCTGCTCCGGCGGCTGGTTCATTTTGAAGAGGGAGATGAGCTCAACCGAGAGCAACAACTACGCCTAAAGGTACTAGTACTAATAAGCTCTGGTCAGAGTCTGGGCTAGTGATTGCGGGGATACAACTGGTCAGAGGGTCAAAAATTGGACATGGCCTGGTTGCCTACGGGCCAAAAATGAGGGGTGGCTTGGTTACCGAGGGGACGGGAATTGGGCATTGGTCGGACTGCCCCAATGGGCGGCAGTCAGTCTTAATTCCCTGAGGGTGTGAAACCAGAGAGAAATACCGACACAAGGTCTATGCTAGATATTGCTTCGGATTTATTGCGT
The DNA here is from genome assembly GCA_003224145.1 of Acidobacteriota bacterium. Classification (GTDB taxonomy): domain Bacteria; phylum Acidobacteriota; class Terriglobia; order Acidiferrales; family UBA7541; genus Acidiferrum. The sequence continues at coordinate 20,825 of QHYN01000202.1, read as the reverse complement.
TGGATGATGGACGGACATTGCCCATCCTGCAGCAGCATTGAAGTCCGCCGATCGCAAAGAAGGAATCTCATGGAGGTCGTTCTGTTGCCCCTCTTACTTGCTCGGCCCTTCCGATGCGAAAGCTGCGGTAATCGCTTTTACGGCCTTGCGCTCCCAAAAAGGGTTTCGGTCCTGCGCGATGCGAAGGCGATCCCAGACCTGGTACAGGATTTGCCGGTTCTGGTTTATGGTCGCGGTGATGACGAAGAGGCTTTTCAGGAGGAAACGAACGTCCGTCGGTTGAACGTCCGCGGCGGACTCATCACGCTTGCGACAAAAGTGGCGCCTGGCCAAGAACTCATTCTGATAAATCCGGCCACTGAGGAAGATCAGCTGTGCCGCGTAGCGTTCGTAGGCGAGGAACATTTCGGTCGAAGCATGATTGGGATTCAATTTACCCGTCTACTTTGAATTTCTGACGCGTTGGCACGCTACCCACCGGTTCGTAGAGCGTTCTCTTGGTGGCGGATCTACAAGGAGCACGTACAGCCAAGGAAAATCAACAGGGCAGTCTTTCTGGATTTATCTTCTCAGTAAGAACTCTGGTTCGCGAGTCCGGGACCAGATTTATTCCCATTGGTCCGGTCGGCATCTAACCACGTCTTAGGCCATTTCCCTATCCCGGTTCCCGGGATCCACCCGATTGCCTTCCGGTCGCTATTGAAGCATAGGTACAAGGGATGCGAGCTATCTCGAAGATGGTCAAGAGGAGGAAAGACAGAGCGTCCTCGCCCGATGCTAAGCATTGCTAGCTTAAGCCGCGAATGCTCGCTAAGGAGAGCGGTCATGATCGCTGGTTCGCAGCCAAATCAGTTCCACCTCACCGCCAGGCCAACAAGGAGAGGAAAGATGAGTAAGCTAAACGTTCTGCTGGTCACGTGCTTTGCGTTGGTTCTTGCTTCGGCGACCCGGGCCCAGAGCAATCCCGGAGTGAACGACGCGGAGCTGAAGGGCGACTATGCCTTCACATTCAACGGGATGACCACCGGTGGCGGTGGCGCCTCGACTGTTTTCGCCGCGGTGGGAAGATTCACGGCCGATGGGGCCGGGAATCTAACGAACGGCGAGCTGGACACCAATAGCGCACAACCCCAGCAGAGAGCAACCGCTCTAACGTTCACCGGGACTTATGCAATCGGTGCGGACCACAGGGGTGTGATGAACCTAAATATTCCTGGCGGCGGTACACTCGCGTTTGCCATGATGGCCAACGGGAACGCTCAGTTCATCGAGATTGACGCTACAGGAGGAATCGGAGAGGTCGGCTCGGGGACCATGGAAAAGGCGGACACCACTGCATACAACACGGCCGCAATAGCGGGTGACTATGCCTTTGGTTTCACCGGCTTGGACGGCTTTAACGATCGGACGATGCTTGCGGGTCGTTTCACTGCGAACGGACTGGGCGCTATCACCGACGGAACCGCCGACAGCAGCCGGTCAGGTATTTTTGCTGGGGCGCAGTTTGCCGCCGGGACTTACGCCGTAGCCGACAGCACAACTGGCCGGGGCATGATGAGCTTGCCCCCCTTAGTCGCCGGGCTGGCACAGAATCTCAATTTCATCTTTTACGTTGTTAACGCCGGAAAGCTGTTCGCGATGGAAATTGACGCGGTCACCAGCGTCACGCCATTGCTAAACGGCTCTGTAATGCACCAGAAAATGCCGCTAGGAGGCTTCTCCAACGCCTCACTGAACGGCGGTATGGTGCTTTCCCTTACAGGCCAACGCGTGTGTTCTAGCGGAGGCAGCGTCGCGCCGAACGTGCTCGTAGGCTTGCTTACTGGCAACGGCAATGGCGCTCTTTCTCTAGACTACGACGAAAACTGCGGCGGGCTGGATACAACCCTCACCGGCCTGTCCGGAACGTACATCGTGAATGGCAATGGACGGGTAACCATAGGCGTCGGGGCGAGTGCCGCGAATGCTTACTTGGTCAGCTCCAACCAAGCCTTTTGGGTCAGTTCCGCTTTCTTCGGGTTCGCCGACCCCCAGGCAGCGGGGACGTTCACCAATGCCTCGGTGATGGGCAGGTATGCCGGTTATACTAGCTACGCCGCCTCGCTTGGGACAGTCATCTTCTCGGGCGAGTTCACGGCGGACGGTGTCATCCCGACCGGCACCATCATCGGCACCAAGGATATCGGCGCCCCAAGCGGACCCAGTTTGGGCGTTCCGGTCAGCGTCCCATATTACGTGTCCTCAACGCCTACAAATGGAAGAGGCATCATTCAAGGCGGGAGCTATATCATGTACATCGTGTCCCCATCGAAATTTGTAGTGATTACAATGAACGATGCGAATCCCGCAGTGTTGGTGTTTGAGCAGTAACTCTCACACTCTTCAATTATCGCTGGAGATCTCCAACGCCACAACGAGGAGGGCACAGATCCCGACCTGGGTTTTGTGAGAGATTGCAGGTTCAGAACTGGAAATAAACAAACGCATTGAGATTGCTCCCGGAAAAAAGCGCCAGTACAACAAGTGCGGCAGCCGCGAGGCCGGTCCGAACCGCGTAAGGTCTGCCGAAGGGCAATTGAAGCAGGCAGCAGCGACATGCGGAGAACAGACCTGACCGCGTTACGGGAGCCACTCCGCACCGTGGGAATTGCCTGCTGCAACATTTAAGGTTTAGACCGGATGGTGGAGGATCTCTGTCTTCGTTACGGTTCTGCAAGGCCCGGATTTAGCCTCGCCTGAAAGGTGGTCTGAGTCCGAGCGTGAGGGTAACCCAGGCGCCCTGTGAGGGTACCAGGAATAGTTGGATTTCTCCTGGCACCAACTTCACAAGCGGAGTCACAATGAGCATTCGCAGTCAACAATGGCCGTGGTTTGCAATCCTCGTCAAAACGGGTACAGAGAAAACTGCCACCTTGTTCCTCGAAAACGCCGGTTATAAGTGTTTCTTACCTGTTGCTAGATTTATAAGTCTTGGGTCCGACCCCACCAAGGAATGCGGGGTGCCGCTATTTCCAGGATATCTATTTTGCCGAATGGACCCACACCATCGTTTGCCTGTTCTCATGACGCCGGGTGTAGTCCAGATCGTGGGAGCCGGCGAAACCCCGATTCCCGTGAAGGAGCAAGAAGTTGCCGCTCTTCAGCGTGTCGGGAAGAGCGGCATTCCAATAATGCCGTGGCCGTACCTACAAGTAGGGCACGTGGCACGGCTTGACGATGGACCTCTGCGCGGTCTTACCGGAATGCTGATCAAAATTAAGTCGGGGCTGAAACTTGTGCTACCCGTAAGCCTACTGCAGCGCTCTGTAGCAGTCGAAGTTGAGCGCAGCTGGTTAAGTGGCGCACATTCGGCACGGCATGCTGCGTTCGACGCGCGCTCTGACCGAGCCACTCCAGTTCCTTCTTTATTGACGCAATCGATCCGGATGCAGCGCTAGCCCACTCGGACAAGTTAGTTGGAGGGAGTTGGTCGGAATCGCGAGAACGGCGTGCGCCATGAAGGATCCAGCACCTCTCCAGGGGGCCACCACTCAATTTGCGTCGGCCAAGGCGTCTTTGGCCAATTGGCGACCTCTCGCTGGCACTGCAGTCCAAGGCCAAAACGTCCATCGGAGAGCCGCTGACAATAAACAACCCGTGCGAGCGTTCGCAGCTCCCTATCCAGTGACCGGATCAGCAGTCGTTCATTCAGCTCCTTAGGCCTTTGTGTCAAGATTCGTAATCCTGAAGAACATACGTTTTCGGTGGCCGTTCGCTCTGTGACGGTGGCGTCCTGGAGACTGGAAATCTGCACGGGGACAGTCAGCCGAGTCCGTTTCTCAAGTCGTCCAGACCTCAAAGGCATATCTGAAATGGCCTTTCCAGTTGGCCTCAGTCAGATCGCACCGGACTGGACAGTGCAGAAAGACTGTGGGAATCCTCACGAACAGCAGCGCCGATAATTCCATAAGATCTACACAGATTGATCATTCATCATCGAAGCGAGACTGAGGGTCGACCGGTGCCGCCGTTGTTCGTACATCGCCCGGTCAGCGTCGGCCATCAATTCTCCAATCGATGTACTGCTGCGCCTATTGAAACGTGCAACGCCTAAGCTCAATGAAATTGTGTACCGGGACCGTTCAGTCCCGCTCGATTTCAGATGCTCACAGAGGCGGGTCCTGATTGTGGCTTCGCTCTGGTTCGAGGCCTCAATTGCAAGAACAGCGAACTCATCGCCTCCCAGTCGTGCAATAATATCGGAATCTCGAAATGTCATTTCCAGGGCTTGGGCAGTACGCTTTAACGCACAGTCACCTTCGGCATGGCCGAACGAATCGTTAATCTGTTTCAGGCCGTCCACGTCAACGAAAAAGAGCAGCATACTCCGCCCGGACCGGCGAGCCACTTTCAATTGGCGCTCGGCAATGGCCATAAAGCCGCGACGGTTATACAAGCCCGTCAGTTCGTCGGTGAGTGCAAGGTTGCCCAGTTCGGCCTGAAGCATGTACTGCTTCGTGGCACACCGAACTGCGCGCATGAGGAGCTCATTGAACCGCCGGCTCTGAGTGCCGCGAAGGGGCGTGTCGTCTGGCACCGCGCTCACTTCTTGCAACAAACTCGCGAGCTCTCGATTTGCCTCCGCAAGGAGAGCTTGGAAAACTTTATCAAAAACTAGCGCGTCCCTGCGTGGTAACAAGCGTGGAGCACTACGGCGAAACAATGATCGGGAATCAACCGCGATGTTCAGCATCGCCACATTAGAGGGATCGTTTTCAGATTTGAAGCTGGTCCCCCGCTTCCGCCGCCAGCTGCTGAACCTGTACTTATTTGATCGCATTAGCATTTGCATGCATCTCCGCTTTACCAGCGTTCAGGAGACATCATTCGTCTTCCGTGCCCGATACACCAAAATGCCACGAACAGTGATTTAGTGGACGCCCTGCACCTGGTGCCCCGCGAGCATGCATATCCGCTGCAATTCCTCGTAGGTGAAGTACGTCACTTCCTCGTTGCCTGCGCGTTCGATGTGGCCCAATCCCGATTCCTTCGAGATACGGCCGAGCTCAGCTTGTGGTATGCCGAGCAGGAAGGAAGCTCTTGCCTGCGTGACATATTTTGGGACTTGAATGTTCATAACCTCTCCCTATGCCGCCATGATGGTCATGGTGTCTTCTTCGACAGACAGGATCACCGCCTTGTAAAGAACAATGTTTGAAACCCTGTCCATTTGCATGAACCTCCGCTGCTACGAGTCTGGGCCCCTCCGTGTCAGAGCAAATAGAATTTGGGGAGACCGAGGTGCGGGCTCGGAGGCGCCCCGTTCCTCCTGCCTAGACCATAGCCTGTTGGCGAGTAATATCAATCCGGTAAATCACCCAATTTACTTAAGTGAAATGACCGAGAGGGGTCTGCCGGTCTACCCTCGGGGGCGCGGTTACGCCTCGATCAAACCGCGCCGAATGGCGTAGCGAACCAGGCTTGCAGTTTCATGGATATCGAGCTTCTTCATGAGCCTGGTTCTGTGGGATTCCGCAGTCTTCACGCTGATCCCCAGTTGGCTGGCGATGTCCTTGGTGGAGTTTCCTTCACCGACCAGTTGCAGAACCTGGCGCTCCCTTCCTGACAGGGGGTCGGCCGAGGCATACCTCTTGGAAAGATATGCCTCGACAGCCGTTCGTGGAATGCATGGACTTACATAAACTGACCCGCGGCAAACCTCTCGTATGGCATGGACAAGGTCGTCGGCTGCCTGGCTTTTCAACACGAATCCTTTCGCGCCGGCACGGAGAGCTTCCGTGACATACTGATCTTCCTCATGTTGCGTGAGGATTATGGTCCTAATGTTCGGCGCTGACTTCTTCAATTCGCGAGCGGCATCCAGGCCGTTCATGAACGGCATGCTGATATCTACGATCGCGACATCAGGTTGGATCCGTTCCGCCGACCGCAGCGTTTCTTGTCCGTCCGATGCCTCTCCGACCACTTGAAATCCTTGTCTTTCCAGCAATGTCTTCAGCCCCTGGCGGATCAGGGCATGATCGTCGGCGAGGAAAACTCGTATGGGCATCGTTCAGGATAGGTTAGAAATTCCTCTCAATCCGGGCAATCGGGTATTTTCCTCTAATCCTCTGTGGTAAAGACCTGATCAGTTAGGAATATTGTGTGGATGATGGTCCGGCTGTTGATCTTTAACACGCAGCAACGGTTCCATTTGTAGTGAAGCAATAGGAAGAGCGCCCGCACTTGGCACTTCCACCGCTCAAGGCTGCACCAACCCGCGGCGGACGGCGTAGCGCACTAGGCTTGCTGTTTCATGAATATCCAGCTTCTGCATGAGTCTCATGCGGTGAGATTCGGCCGTTTTCACGCTGATGCCAAGGAGCGAAGCAGCATCCCTCGTGGACTTTCCTTCAGCAATCAACTGCAACACTTGGCGCTCGCGCGCGGTCAAGGGATCGGCAGGGCTATCTGACTTGGTGCGGTACGCCTCCATTACTGCTCGAGAAACCCCCGGACTCAAATAGAATTGGCCCCGTGAAACCTGCTGGATGGCATGCACGAGGTCGCTGGCCACCTGGTTCTTCAGGACGTATCCTTTCACTCCAGCCTCCAACGCCTCGCGGATGTATTGATCCTCTTCATGCTGTGTCAGCAGTATCGTCTTCGTTTTTGGGCACGAACGGCCCAGTTCACGAGCTGCATCAATGCCGTTTAGTATCGGCATGCTGATGTCGATGACGGCGATATCCGGATGGTGCGCTTCGGCCAGCGCGACTACTTCTTGCCCATCGGATGCTTCCGCAATAACTTGGAGCTTCTCCCGCTCGAGCAATGACTTCAGGGCCTGGCGCACCAGGATATGGTCATCCGCGAGCAAGACGCGAATTGGCATTTTCGTCCTCCAATGGAAGTCGAATAGAAATTTCAGTTCCTCGTCCGGGGCAGGATTCGATTTGTAGTGTTCCACCGATTGCGCTAACTCTCTCCTGCATAGCAATTAAGCCTAGCCCCTTCCGGCCTGACGGGATTCGGAGAAGTCGAGAGTCGAAACCGGCGCCGTCGTCCCGGATGGAACAACACAAAGCGAAATTTTCTTTCCACGCCCGGACCCAGATATTGCTGGGCTTCGCATGCTTAACGGCATTCGTCAGCGCCTCTTGGACGATTCGATAGAGCGTCGTCTCGTTAGTACCCGGCAACCGCTCAGAGAAGGTTGCCTCGATGTGGATTGGCAGATCCGCCCGTTTCGAAACGCCCTCCGCTAGAAAACGGATCGCTGGAAGCCAGCCGAGATCATCCAGGATTGTCGGTCGAAGTTCGTGGGAATACCTTCGCAAATGCTTCTCAACTTGGTTTAGCAACCCTTCGATCTGTCCGACCTGATCTTTCTGAGGCTTGGGCAATTCCCGTGCGACTTCGGCTAGCGCAAGGTGCACGGCGACTAAGAGTTGCCCGGCCTCGTCGTGCACGGCGTACGCAATGCGCTTGATCTCCTCCTCAAGGGTTTCGTTGAGTTGCCGCAGGGCCTTCACCGCATCCTGGAATCCCCGCTGGGCCATTTCGTAGGGAGATAAGCATTCTGCAAGAAAATCGCTGCTCGCCTGGAGCAACTCTTCTCGGCGTTTATCATCCTGCTGCCCCTGTATCAATCCTTGCAGAGCCTCATGATGAAAGGAGGCGATCTCCATCAGGCTCTTGCCCTCAGTGAGAGCTCGACGCCCCAACTCATATGCTTTGCCCAGCGCGGCTTCGCCACTGCCTGCCGCGTATTCGCGCAACTGACAGGCGTACTCGTCTTCAAACCTCGGTTCTGCTTTCGTTTTGCGTTCGGTGGCCATTTTCATCGATTAATTCCCGCTAGCCTCACCACCAAAACCAGTGCGTCGTCCGCTCCGCTCTGATACTGCTCGAGAATTCTGTCGGCGGCTCTTTGCGGGTTCTCCAGCGCGGACAGGCTCAAGGCAAATTCGTTTCGCACCCCATCCGTAACAAAATACAGCGTGTCTCCCCGTGCGATCGGAAGCACAGCCGCCTGGAGTGGTGGCAGCTGGGAGCCCACGACACCGGCACGAAGCAGTAGCGTATCCTGCACGCTTCCTTTCCTAGCGCCATTGCGCATCAACGCCCCTTGTACATTCCCTATACCCAGCCAAGTCATCATCCCGTGCATTGGGTCAATGGAGGCAAGGCTCATGACAACACCCCGGGTCGGGCGAAGTTTCTCGTGGCACTGCTCCATCAGAGAAATGACCGGTTGATCCACCCCGCTCTTAAGAATCGAAGTTGCTGCCTTCGCGGCGTTGGCCGCTTCTGCTCCGTGACCAATCCCATCAACCGCGGCGATCAGAATCGCGTTCTGGTTGCAGCAAACCAGATGCTGATCGCCAGACTCGTCCTGGCCAGGAAGGGAGAATTTGGCAACACCGTATTCGACGAGCGGCACTTTTATTGCTTCCATTTCTTCACCACCACGGTCGTCCCCCGGCCGGGTTGGGACTTGATTTCAAATTCGTCCATCAGGCGTCGGACTCCAGGCAACCCCATTCCGAGACTTCCCGAAGTGGAGAAGCCGTCTCGCATAGCTTGTCGAATGTCTGTTATTCCGGGACCCTGATCGGAGGCAATAACCGAAAGGCCTTCGCGGTTCAATCCATCGATTTTTTGCAGTGTGATGTGCCCCTTACGCGCATACGACACGATGTTGCGCGCTAATTCTGAGATGGCTGTGGCGATCAAGGTGGCATCCCCAGGAGGAAACCCCAGCTCTGTCGCTAGAGCCCGCCCTTTTTGGCGGGCAACGACGATGTCTTGGTCCGAGTTTATGGGCACCCGTGTTTCTCCATCCGGCACTGTCGCTCTCTTTCAGTTGGTTTTCTTGAACTTCTGGTTCAAGTAGGCCAGGCCTTCTTCCAGGTCTAACGCCGTGGCAACACCTTCCAGCGTCAATCCAAGCTGCACCATCGCGAATGCCACTTCTGGCTGAATTCCTACGATCACGGTTTCTGCACCTCGTAACCGGATCATGTGGGTGATCTCTCTGAGCGTCCGTGATGCAAACGAGTCCAACACGTCCATCGCTGTAACGTCCACGATAACGCCGCGCGAGCGAAACCTGACGACCTGCTGCACCAAGCCGCTACGCAGTTGGTTCAGGTCTGCGTCCGAAAGGGCCGCCTGAAACGTCGCGATCAGAACCTCTCCCTGTTTGAGAATGGGAACTTCCACGTTACCCGTCCTCCGTGTTGTTTAGCTAGGCTCCGCGAGGGCCACCACTTTGTACCCCAACAGTCGTTCCGCCTGCTCGATGCCCCCTTGCAGGTCGCCCACGGTGTTCATTTTGCCCAGGTCGATGCCGATAGTGACCAGTGTTTGCGCAATCTCCGGTGAAAGGCCGGTAACGATTACATTTGCGCCGAGCAGCCGGGATGCTTCGACCGTTTGCACTAAGTGGTTTGCGACCGTCGCGTCCATTGCCGCGACACCCGTGATATCGATCACCACGACTTTCGCGCGGTTGGTACGGATGCCGCGGAGGAGCTGTTCGGTCAACTGCCGGGAGCGCTGCGGATCGATTACGCCAATGATCGGCAGAATGAGCAACCGTTCGCGGACCTGCAGGACCGGAGTCGATAGTTCGCGAATCGCTTCCTGCTGCTGGCGAATGACGCGCTCACGTTCTTGCACGAAACCGACAGCCACCGTGCTTTGGATACGGTTTGCAGCTGGCTCATAGGCATCCAGGATGCGGTTCAATTTCTTGAAGTCGGTCTGGTACTTTGCGAAGAGAGAACGTGCCAGGACGTCGCGCAGCAGTAGAACGATGCCGAGGACTTCATGAGTCTCGACACCCCGCGGGATAATGCGTTCCGAAAGGTTTCGCGCGTAGGCCTGTAGTGCTTCAAACGTCTCAGTTTCTAGGGCTTCCACGTAGCTGTCGTATACCGAGGTTGCTTCTGCGAAGATCTCTTCTTTGGTCATCGCGGTGAGCAGGCGCGCCTCAGAGATTCGCGCCACCCATTCCTCGCGCAGCTGGGTACGATTCTGCCGGAGGTGCGCAACAAGTTCTCGAAGAAGCTCCGAGGGAGCTTCATCTCGAGCTAGTTCCCCGGCCCGATTGTTGAGTGTCACCGTTTCTTGAGACATCCCATTTCGCTTCGCCATGAAGGTATCCTCCTCGCCGTGAAGGGGCCGGACCGTTCCCCCGCTTGGCCCACACTACAGGGCTGATAGCCCAATACCATCGGAAACCCGCCTGCTCAAGTAAGTAAACCCCCTTAATGAGCCTCAGGTAAAGACCTTAGTTATGGTCATTCGGCTCCCCCGAACCTCAAAAGGCTCTCTCCGTTCGGGTTCTCAAGAATGCTGCGCCGGGCGGAAACGGCAGGAATCAAAAAACCGCGGCGTTGTGAGGTAATGATGCTCTAGGAAAGCCCAGCATGGGGCTCTCACGGTTCGGCTTCCCTATTCCCAAAATCCAGGTATAATTCGTCTCATGACTCCCCAACCGGAAGTCAAAGCTCCGGGCATGGTTCCCGACGAGCTGAAGCACGAGCCACGCTCCAAGGGCATCGCTACCGCCCGCAAAAAGAAACCTAAAGAACTCGCCGTCATCACCGAATGCTGCACCGGCTGTGCTGGCTCACCGGCCTGCGTGGAGTACTGCCCGGTGGAAGACTGCATGTTCTGGGTTCCCGACGAGGACAATCCTCCGTTTGGCCGCATCCAAATCGATCCTATCCTCTGTATCGGCTGCAAAAAGTGCCTCAGCAAGGGCCCCGACGGCTGCTTCCTTGACGGCTGCCCATGGGACGCCATCGTCATGGTGGACATTGCCGAAGTCGAAAAAGAAGTCGGCCCCATGACCTACTGAAAACTGCCTCCCGGGCGCCAATTTACGCAAATCTGCGTTTGCATCGGCCAGCACGGGGCACTGTTACAGCCCGTCGCATGACACGTTCAACTCAGGTGTCAACCTTTTTGATGGAGTTTCCGAATCGACTAAGCAGAGACTTGCTCTTCAGTTGCCTAAGGCTTTGTCTCGGTATCCAACTTTGCTGCGACAGCGCCAGGATTCGCGGTCGGTAAATTTGCTCCCTGGCGAGTCAGATAGAACATGAACGGGGTGATTTGGAAGGGCGTGTTCTCCGCTTCCGCAACATTGCCTACTGGCTTAGACTTAAGCATTCGTAGCTGGTCGTTCCACGAGTCTACCTTGATGCGCCCGCCTAGTGGCAGCGCCGCAATGGCGTTGGCCGTCGGCTTGTCATTTGGAGCCGGCTTCTCGCCGCCCTCGGGCTTCTCCTCGGATGACTGCGCGGCGAAAACTGCCGAGGCGATGCTCCAGCTGGTCGAGACCCGGTCGCCCAGGTGCGGGCTGATCAAGTTCGGAATCTCCTTGGCCCTGCTTTTGAGTGCACGCAAAAACAACTGCGCGCTGCCGGACTTATCCTTATACGGCGAATTCCTCAGCAGTTCGATCCCTTTCTGCTTCGCAGCCTCTTCCTCTTCCGGCGTGCGCGCAAAATCAAAATGGCGGAAGGTGTCCTTATCGTCGTATCGCACGCGGTTAATAAACGCGTATTGGCTGTCAATGCGATGTCCCAGCACTACGTGTCCCAGCTCGTGCGCCAGGATCGCCGCGAGGCTGGCCTCGTCCGGAAGGACGTCAATCAACCCGCGGCTCAGCACGATCGTGTGGCTCATGGTGAGCGACTCGAGCGTAGAGGTCATCAGCACGCGGCAGCGCACTTCTGGCTGGATATCTAGGTTGTTGGTCACTTCGAGATTGTTGACCACCGTCTCGAGCACCTTGTCCACTTCTCCGTACGGCGCCAGCAAGCCCTGCCGCTCCAGGCGGTCCGTAACGTTGTCTTCGGCCTGGTGGTCCCAGGAACGCTCCGCCTGCAATGGCGTGTAGTCGTTGGCGGCTTCCGACTGATCCCTGATCCCCGCCGACGCCTCCACCAGCACCTTACTCAGCTCCTGCTCTTGATGAGAGTGGCCCAGATCGTAGCCCCACAGGCGCGTTTGCGCGCGGAAAGGTTTGTACCCCATGTTCCGCGTCCTCGAGTCGTGCACGCTGCCTTCTTCGCTGTAGATGAACGCCGGCAGCCACAGGTTCTTCCCCACATTTGTCCGCCAGCTATCGAAATTGAAGTAGTTGCTCACCAGCGACGACCCGCCGTAGGCGCCATTAAAGCGCACAATGTGGTAGTCCTGATCCTCCACCCAAATGCGCCCCACGAAGCGCCCTTTGTCGCCCTTCTTTACCGGATCGACGTCAAAGACCAGGCAGCGCACTTCGCCCAAGAACTCGCGGCGCACATACTCAATCTTGTAGTGCTGGCGGTCGAATCCGTTCATATCAAGGTAGATCATCTGCAGGAAGCCGCGCGGAAGGAATTCCATGTTGAAGAAGCTCCCCCAGCTTCCGAACACTTTGTGCTTGACTCCGGAGTCGCGGTCCAGCGGTTCCAGGTCCACGCCTTTCGCCAACTCGGCCCGCCCAAGAAAGTATTTGTCGCCATCCGGTACCGCTCCTAGCTGCTTATCCGGCCGCAGGTACTGGATGTACGTCTCCACCAAGGGCGCGTATTGGCGGAGCAACCCCACCTCCGCTTGTTCCTGTGCCACAATCTTATCCACCGCTTCGCTTGGGCTTAGCGGTTGCTGGGCATTCGCGGCGAGTGGCACAACACAAAGCGCCACCGCCGCAGGCAGGATCTTGAGGCTGCGCATAACGTCTCCTAACGCTGGACCTTACAAATAGGGCCGTGTTTCCTCAGATTACGCCCCGGCGCGCCACCTGCCATCTGTACGCACGAGCAGTTTAAGGTCAGGCGTGTTTACACCGGCCGTGTGGGTCGGGCATTCGAGCCAATTCGCCCACAACCGTGCCCCCTTGGATCGACTCTGCGTCAGCCCCTCACACCTTTTTGTGTGTTCGAGGTACGCTCCCCAGGCGGTCCTTAGAAGCCGCTCCCTCTAACTCCATAGGAAGCAGGCACTTGCACCTGCCAAGCAGCGACAAAAGGCGTCATACCAGTCCTGTCGCACGATGCCGCTTGCAGCATGCCTCCCCCGCCCTTAGGGTGCGTCATCGGGCCAAATTCAAGCAAAACTGGAGGCTGAACATGAACGGACACATTGGAAAAGCAGTACTTGCCGCAGGCTGCGCACTAATCCTCACTGCGGCTTCCTTTGCCGAAGTTAAGTTTAACCATGCCGAGTACATGAAACCCAAGACTGAAGGGCAAAAGAAAGATGATCATCCGGTCAAAGGCAGCATCTCTTTTGACCGCGACAAGAAAACCCTCGATTTTCTGAACGAGAAGGGTGCTTCCGTCCTCAGCATCCCCGACGACAAAATCAAGAGCATGCTTTACGAAAAAACCTCCAAGCCGCGGTATGCTGAAGCGATTCTGATCAGTCCCTTCTTCATCTTTGCGCATTCCAAAAAACACTTTCTCACCATCCAGTACACGGATGCTGACGGCCAGGGGAAATTCGCTTTGATCCACATGGACAAGGGTAACGCGCGTGATATCGTGGCTGCCGCCGAGGCGGAGACCGGCAAGAAAATTGAACGAGCCGAAGAGAGGTAGGCAGCGAGGGCGCTTCGGCGCCCCTGTCGGGTGCGACAAAAACCGCCTAAGCCGGCGGGCTGTCCAGCACGTCAAAGAACGTAACGTCTTGCTCGCTCGTAAACTCCGGCTGGCTTTCCAGCAGCCGAATGCAGCGATTCCAGCGCAGGATAGCGTCGTCGTTCCCTGGCGGGCGATGCCTCTCCGCTTCTGCGAAGCACCGCAACGCTTCTTCTAACACGGGGAGCAGGGTGTGTGGCGCCCGCCGCGCACGAAGCTGCGCTTTCACTCTCCGTTCATGCAGCAGTCCCAGGTAATACTCCTGTTCGTATGCGTCTGCCAAGCCCCGGAAGATTCTCTCCACTTCATCGTATCGATCTCCGGCTCCGCCAGTAAATTGATCGGTGATGGCCAAGCCCAGCGTCCGGCGTCCGAGCATGTGATTGGGGTCCGCCGCAAGGACGTCGCGGCAGATCGATTCCGCCTCCTCCGGCTCGTTCAAATAACGGTACAGTTCGGCCTTGGCGATGGCCTCTGGAATCCCTGGCTTGGAAATCGTTTTCAGCTTCAATTCCATGGCTTCCTCCTTTGCTTGCAACATCGGCAAACGCTCATGCCTTCGGCGCCCCGCGAATTTTTCGCACCCTCCAAAACACCGGATCGTAATATTCGTCCACAAGGGGCCGAGTTTTTGCGCCGACCTTTCACAAATGGGAGGGAAGCTGGCAGTGCTACGGAAGGCTCAACAATAGGTAGCCCGCCAGTGCCGTCCCAATAATCGCTCCGCCGTAACAGAAAACGGTGATGACCTCGTTCAAATGTTTGATCTGCAAGCCGTCGTACAGCGTGTAACGAAACCGATGCGCCCAATGAAAAAGCGGCAAAGAGCAAAAGACGAACAGATAAATCCGCACCAAGGGATGTTCGATGAGCGCCAGCGCTCGCGTGTGACTCAGGTCCCGAATCCAACCCAGCGGGAAAGCCAGTCCGAATAGAAAAATATGAACGGGCATGAGCAAAGCTGCCACCACGCCTCCGGCGCTGAAGAGCGTCCAGAAAAAAGGCTCAAGGAGTTTCTTCGGCGCATCCGTTGCCATGCGTCACCTCAAAATAAACCACGCCACTGAAGCCGAGATCACGAGCCACGCCACATAATTCGAGCCCGCAATCAGAATTTCCGAAACGCGCTTGCCTCCTAGGCGCACGACCATCGCCCGCGGCGCGAGATTGAACCATGTGATCGTGTGGAACAGCACAAAGAGAAAGGTGATGGCGTCCAGCGCAATCATCAGCGGATTCCGCATCCGTTCTTCGAATCTGGCATATGCTTCGGGTCCGCGACTCAAGCTGTGGATCTGCAGCAGCGTGATCACGACAAAATAGGCGACGAAGATGCTGCTCAGCTCGCGCAGCACGAACTTCAGGTAATACCACTTCCCCAGCCACCAGTAGGTCGACACGCGCGTCCGGTACCACCGTGGGTGGTACGTGGTGTACTGCGTCGCCCCTTTTGCTTCGTGCGGCGTCATTTCGCCCCCCAGGGCATCAGCAGGGATTTGAACCACTCTTTTGCCGCAGTCAACTTGTATTGCTGGATGGCGCCAGCGGGATCCACATGCTTCGGGCAGACCTCCGTACATTCACCGACAAACGTGCAGGCCCAAATTCCTTCGTGCTGGGAGAGAATATCCATGCGTTCTTTCGCTCCCTGGTCGCGCGAATCTATATTGTAGCGCTGCGCCAGCGCGATGGCTGCCGGCCCGGTGAAAAGCGGGTCGAGTCCATAGACCGGGCATGCGGCATAGCACAGCATGCAGTTGATGCACATGCTGAATTGCTTGTAAACGTCGAGCTGCTGCGGCGTCTGCAGATATTCGCCGTCTGCGATCGACTTCTCCTCTTTCCGGATGATCCACGGCTTTACTTTTTGAAGCTTGACCATGAAATCGGTCATTTCGACGACGAGATCGCGAACCACCGGGAAATAGCGCAGCGGCTCCACCCGCACCGCATCGGGCGCGTAGAACGAGAGGAAAGTCGCGCAGGTCAGCTTCGGTTCGCCGTTCACCATCATCCCGCAGCTTCCGCAAATGCCCATACGGCAGGACCAGCGGTAGGAGAGCGACCCATCCAGCTTGTCCTTAATGTAGTTCAGCGCGTCGAGCACCACCCAGTCTTTGCGATACGGTACTTCGAAGCGCTGAAAGGTCGGCGCGGCGTCGTGCTCCGGTGAGTAGCGCGTCACTTCGAGCTGGATCGTTTCCGCCATCCTTGCCTACCTCCCAGCCTGGGCGTCCTTCGTCTGGCTCGGCTCGCCGTACACGCGCTCACCGGGCGGCCAACGTGTAATCTTCACCGGCAGATACTCGACTCGGGACGAGCCGTCCGCGTTTCGGTATACAAGCGAATGCGCGAGGAATTTCTCGTCGTCGCGCTTGGGGAAATCAGTGCGCTGATGCGCGCCGCGCGATTCCGTGCGATGCAGCGCGCACTGCACGATTGCTTCGGCCGCGTCGAGCATGAACCCGAGCTCCATCGCGGCGATCAATTCGGTGTTGAACGTAAGGCCGCGATCATCAAGCACGGTGTTTCTATAGCGCTGCTGTAGCTCGCGCAACTTTGTCACGGTTTCCACAAGTGAAGTGCCCGTCCGGTAGATTCCCGCGCCATTCTCTATCGCCTTCTGCATTTCGTCGCGAATCGTGGCGATGCGCTCGCCGCCCCCTGTCTTTTCAAGAAGCTGCTTTCGAAGCCTCCTACTCTCGTCCATTGCTTGCGCGAGAATCGCAGCGCTCGGCGTCGTATGTTTTGAGGCAAACTCAGCAGCTGCTCGCCCGACGCGCGCACCGAAGACCAGGAGTTCCGGCAGAGAATTCGAGCCCAGTCGGTTCGCCCCATTGATGCTGACGCAGGCAACCTCACCCGCGGCATACAAACCGGGGAGCGGTGTGGCTCCGTTAATGTCCGTGTGAACGCCTCCCATCATGTAATGCACCACCGGCCGCACCGGGATCAGCTCCTTGATCGGATCAATGTTCTGGTATTTGAGGCACAGCTCGCGGACAAAGGGCAGCTTCGTGCTAATAAGTTTCTCGCCTAGATGGCGGAGGTCCAGGTGAACAACGTCGCCGTAAGGCCCTTTGATCGTGCGACCTTTTTCCATCTCCATGACGAAGGCCTGTGACAAACGATCGCGGGGACCAAGCTCCATACTTCGCAGGACGGGCTTCGGCTGCGGCTTTCCGAGGTTGTAATCCTGGAGGTAGCGGTAGCCGTCCTTGTTCAGCATGTAGCCGCCCTCGGAGCGAGCCGCCTCGGTGATGAGGATTCCGGTAAAGGGCAAACCGGTCGGATGGTATTGCACGAACTCCATGTCCTTCAGCGGAGCGCCGGCGCGATAGGCCAGCGCCATGCCATCGCCATTCTTGATGTTGGCGTTCGTTGTGAACGGGAAAACACGCCCGCAGCCGCCCGTGCAAAGGATGATGGCGTTCGCAGTGATGGCCTGGATCTTTCCAGACATCAGTTCGATCGCCACCGCGCCTTGCACGCGTCCGTCGTCCACTAGCAGCTTGGTGACGAACCATTCGTCGTAGCGAATCACAGTGTCGTACTTGAGGCTCGTCTGGAATAGCGTGTGCAGCATGTGGAAGCCAGTCTTGTCCGCCGCAAACCAGGTGCGCATCTTTTTCATCCCGCCGAATGCCCGGACGGCAATGTGCCCGTCCGGCTCGCGGCTCCACGGGCATCCCCAGTGCTCGAGCCGCAACAACTCTTCAGGCGCTTCCTTGACGAAGGCCTCTACAGCATCCTGGTCGCAAAGCCAATCGCCGCCGGAGATCGTATCGTAGGCATGCTCGTCCAAGCTGTCCCCGGGCTTGATAACGCCTGCGGCGCCACCCTCAGCCGAGACGGTGTGACTCCGCATCGGATAAACCTTGGAGATCACGGCCACGCTGAGCTTGGGATTTGCCTCGCAGACAGCAATCGCCGCCCGCAGGCCTGCGCCCCCGCCGCCGACGATCAGGACATCGTGCTGGTGGGTCTCGAATCGGTCGCTCAAAAGAGCCTCACATCCCGGATCGCACCGCTTGCCACCAGCCGCACGTACAGATCCGCGAGCCCCACAGAAACCAAGCTCGACCACGCCAGCAGCATGTGCCCCTCATTCAGCGCCGTAATGCCTCTCCACGCTTTGTACCGCGGCGTCCCAAATGTCGCGCACGAAAAGCAATCCAGCTTTCCCCCGGCCAGATGCCGCAGCGAGTGGCACAAAAACGTGTACAGCGTCAGCAGGCACACGTTGATCAGCAGCACCAGCGTCCCCGCACCTACTCCGAACTTCCCGTCAAATGCAAAAGCGCGGATGACATCGCGCCAGAGAAAATAGAGGAACAATATCGCCACATAAGGAGAATAGCGGTGGACGTTTTGCAGGATGAACGGAAACTTCGTTTCGCCGCAGTACGATTTTTTTCTCTCCCCCACTGCACACGCGGACAGATCAAAGAAAAACGCTCGGTAGTACGCCTTCCGGTAGTAGTAGCACGTCACGCGAAATCCCAGCGGCCCCACCAGAATCAAAAGCGCTGGCGAAAGCGGCCACCAACGATGGTTGGGGTCAATTAACGGGGAATAAAACGGCGAAAGATACGGCCCCCATTCGTAAAACTTCCCCTCGACGGCCCGTAACGTCGCATACATCCCGAAACCTCCCAGCAGCACGATGACGGGGATGATTTCCACCCACCACGCGTCGCGCCTCGCCGTGCTCCCAAACGCTTTTTCTGCTGGCGCAACCTGAACCTCAGCCATCGTCCCCCCTTGCAGAGGTTTCGCCTAGACTCGTATCACAAAATCCTACTCAGCGTCCGAGCTTGGTCACCAGTTCTAATGAATCGCAATTTCCATTTTGGCCCCCAAGCCGTCGGCATTGTACACCGTTTGCACAGCAAATTCGGCCTGTGGCGTCACCGGTTGCGCGGCTATCACATCATCTGCCGGCCCCAGCAGACATAGCTCATCATCCTCGTAGCTGCCGCAGTTCACCGCAGTGGCGTCTACCACGATGGAGGCCCACCAGCAACCTGCATTGGGGTTTGGTGCAACCTTGGAGAGCAGGGAATTACGGCTTGTCCCAAGCCCGCGCGCGCGGCCACCAACGCCTTACGTTCCGGCAATACTCTTCGTAACCCTTCCCGAACTTCTCGCGCAGCGTCGGCTCTTCATAGAAGACCACAAACAGATGCACGCCGAGCGCAGCGGCCGCCACCGCAGCGATCACTGCGAGGTTGGCGTGTCCAAAAACGATCCACAGCCCGATCCATCCCGTAGCGAAACCTACGTACATGGGATTACGTACGTAGCGGTAGAAGCCCACTACGACTAATCGCTTCGGCGGAGCGACCGGCGCGGGCGTTCCGCGTCTCGTCCGGCACAATCGGGCGCGTTAATCGCTTATTTCGCGAGCTGATATTCCCCCTCAACCTCGCACGACAGCATGTCCCCCGCTGGCGCACAGGTGTACGTGCCTTTGCCTTTGATGCCCTTCAGCTTGCCGCTCCCGCCCGTGAATCCCCAATTGCCCTTTAGTTCAACCGGGGCTCCATCCTTCGACGTGCCCGTGCCCTGATACCACACGAAAAACTTGTCGCCACTCTCCATCGTTGCCACGTGAAAGCCGCGAGCGCGAGACGAATTGCCACTGACGTCGGTTGTCTCCGTGCTTACGCCGTCCTTGGATTTATCTCCTCCGATTTCCATCGGCTTGGTATAGGTGCATTTGAATTGCGCCACGCCCAGGCTGTGGTCTGGGCGATCGCCTACGGGGACCAGGTGCTGCGGATCAGGCTTGCCACACTGTGCGGTTCCGGTAACTTTGGTTTGTGCACTTGCCGTCGCGGCGCACAACCACACCGCAGCCGCCAGGATGAAAAATCGATGCATGGGAATCTCCTCCTTGGATATTTCTTGGGGGGGCCCTTTGGAAAATCACCCGAAGCCTATTCCTGTGCTTATAGGCGTGTCAACGTGAAGAATCTCGCGCTGGCTGCGCCGCCGCGCCGAATCCGCACCCTAGTGTCGCCCGTCATCTTCCGCTTTTCATTTCGTATGGGCACGCTACACTTGTCCCGCCCAATTCTTCTGCTTCATCGAGGCATATTCCATGACGTGTTGCACTGGCCCTTGCGCCGCGGCCTCCCACTTCAATCCCAAGAAGGCGGACCGTGATCTGCGCCGCTATCAGCGCCACGGCCCCGATATCAGCACGCGAATCCTTCTGTCAGAAATTCGCCGCTGGCCGCTACAGGGGCTCCATCTTCTCGACGTCGGCGCTGGGATTGGTGTCATCGCTTTGGAGCTCGCCGGCGCCGGCTTGGCCGGCGTCACGCTCGCGGATGCTTCCGCCGACTATCTCGAGGCCGCGCGGCGCCATCTCGCCTCGCGCGACGCCTCCCTCCGCGCTCAATTCATCCTCGGGGACTTCGCCGCCACGGCCGGCTCCCTCCCCGACGCCGATATCGTCACGCTCGACCGCGTCGTCTGTTGTTACCCCGATGTGGAAGCGCTGCTCCGCGGAGCGGCTGCGCGTGCGCGCCGGATCGTCGCGTTCACCTATCCTCGCGACGAGTGGTACGTGCGGGCCGGCTTTGTGGTGGAAAACTCTTGGTACCGATTAAGGCAAGACCCCTTTCGCGCTTTCGTTCACTCGCCGCAGCGCATGGCTTCCGTCCTGGAATCCGCCGGATTCGTGCGCGCCGCCCGTCTCGCGAAGCTCCAGTGGGCGCTCGACCTCTACCGCCGCGCCTGATTCCCCAACGCCCCATTGTGCATTCTTCAACCCTAGTGGCGGGTCCTCAGGCCCGTGCTGGATAGGATTTTTGCTTGTGGCGTCGGCATTTCTGTCTTAGGGCCAATGTGATCAATACACGGCTCTTGAGAATTTCAAGCGCCGTAGGCGCGCCAGAATTTCGCGCCTCTTGCGTCCCGGATGGCCAGCGCCTCGACATGAATATTTCTGTCGCTCGCCTGGAAGTTCTCGCTACTGCTTGTCGTACACCGAGGTGCTGCTGACCTTGTTGCCCTTGGCGTCGGTTCCGCTCGTGGTAACGGTGCGGGTTTTGCCGTCAGCCGACAGGACGATGCGGCCGCTAATAGTTATCTTGCCGCCCTTCTTGCCAGCAAACTCCAGCGTGTGATCATCGACCTTCTTGTACGACCGCGCGTCTGAACTTGAATCCCCGGTGACCGGGTAGTCTT